>JANMZP010000145.1:0-109143 GCA_031383435.1 Betaproteobacteria bacterium
GTGCACTTCCTTCACCACCAGTTCAGCCATGTTCGCCAGCACGTATTTCAGGCCTTCGGCTTCGCGGCACAGGAAGGTGGGCACGTTGTTGAGGATCGGCTTTTCACCCAGGTAGAACTCGATCATCTTCGGCACGTAGGGGTAGATGCTCTTGTCGTCGGCAATGCCGGTGCCGATGGCGTTGGACAAGGTGATGTTGCCGGCGCGGTACACCTCCAGCAGCCCGGCACAGCCGAGCGTGCTGTCCTTGCGGAACGCATCGGGGTCGAGGAAGTCGTCATCGACGCGGCGGTAGATCACGTCCACGCGCTTCGGGCCCTGCGTGGTGCGCATGTAGGCGAAGCCGCTGCGCACGAAAAGGTCCTGCCCCTCGACCAGTTCGATGCCCATCTGCTGGGCCAGAAAGGCGTGTTCGAAGTAGGCGCTGTTGTACATGCCGGGGCTCAGCACCACCACGGTCGGTTCGCTGACGCCGGCCGGGGCCACGGCGCGCAGCGTTTCCAGCAGCAGGTCGGGGTAGTGCGCGACGGGTGCGACGCGGTGGATGCTGAAGAGGTCGGGGAACAACCGCATCATCATCTTGCGGTTTTCCAGCATGTAGCTGACGCCGCTGGGCACGCGCAGGTTGTCTTCCAGCACGTAGTACTCACCGCTGCCGTCAGGATTTCCCGCACGCACGATGTCGATGCCCGAGATGTGGGAGTACACGTTCCCCGGCACGTTGACGCCCATCATTTCCTTGCGGAACTGGGCGTTGTTGAGCACCTGCTCAGCAGGCACGATGCCGGCCTTGAGGATTTCCTGCCCGTGGTACACGTCGTGGATGAAGCGGTTCAGCGCCGTCACGCGCTGGCGCAGACCGGCTTCCATCGCCGTCCACTCGTGCTTGGGGATGACACGCGGGCTCAGGTCGAAGGGAATCAAGCGTTCGCGGCCGGCGCCGTCTTCGTCTTTCGCGCCATAGACGGCGAAGGTAATGCCGACGCGGCGGAAGATCATTTCCGCTTCGTGACGCCGGGCCTGCATCTGCGCGGCCGGCTGGCGCTGCAGCCAGTCGTCATAGACGCGGTAGTGTTCGCGCACGCCCTGGTCGGCGGGGTGCGACTGGTCGTGCATTTCGTCGAATGGCGACTTCATGTTCGTTCGCTTTCCATGCTGTTTGACTGTAGCAACTGGCGTTCCGGCTCTGCGGCTTCGGCGCGGGGTTCATCACTGACGCCACCACGGTGGTCGGGCAGGCAGCGGGTGGTGACGCCGACGCTGAGCGTGTGCCGACCGCCGCCGCGAACGACACCGCGCAGCGGCGTCACGTCGCCAAAGTCACGCCCCACCGCCACGCGCACATGGCCGCTGCCGGCCGTGCCGGGCACGACGTTGTTGGTGGGGTCCAGATCCAGCCATTCGTCCGCACCCACGCCAGGCGTGCCCGGGCACCACACCTGCACCCAGGCATGGCTGGCATCAGCGCCCTGCAGCTTGACGCCGCCCTCAGGCGCGTGGGTCAGCAGGTAGCCGCTGACGTAGCGCGCCGGCAGGCCCCACATGCGCAGCACGCCGGCCAGCAGGTGGGCAAAGTCCTGGCAGACGCCGCTGCGCTGCTGAAGCACCTGGGTCAGCGGCGTGTCGATGTCGGTGCTGTGGGCTTCGAAGCGGAAATCGGCGTGCACACGCTGCATCAGTTCGATCGCCGCGGCCGCCAGCGGCCGCCCCGGCGCCAGGCTGGCCGCGCCGTAGTCGCGCAGTGCCCGCAGGCGCGGCACGTAGGGCGACGGCATTGCATATTCGGTTGCCGGCTCAAACGCCGCACCGGCCACGTAGCGCAACCGTGCAGCGACCTCGACCCACGGCGGCGACGCTTCGGCTTGCAGGCCCACAAAGCGCGGCGCCAGGCGCACGCGGCTGCTGGACCGCACGTGCAGCCGCTGGTGCGGCTGTGCCAGGCTGAAGTGGCACTGGGCGTTGCCCATCGCGTCCAGGCTGGCCACCGGCGACGCGTTGGGTGGCGCGGGCAGCGGGTCGATCAAGAGGCTGAAGCTGAGCAGCCGCTGGGCGTCGTCCTGCAAGGGTTGCAGGTGCGCCAGGTGGTGCGCCAGCGACACCGGCGCCGCGTAGGCGTAGTGGGTGTCGTGGATGACTTCGATGTCCACCGTCAGACCCTTTGATCGACGCCCTGTGCCAGCGTGAAGTAACGCTCGCCGATGCGTTCTGCCAGCGCCGCTGCAGCCGCGCCCAGGTCGGCGGCCAGCGATTCCAGACGCTGCGACAGGTCGGCATCGTCGGCGTCGCGCAGCGACTCCAGCGTCAGCCCCGCGCCTTGCTCGGGCAGCAGGGCCAGGAAGGGCCGCAGGCTGTCGGCGTCCCCGGGCAACTTGGACAGTTCGGTGCGCAGGCGCCGCAGCACGCCGGCAAAGGCACGCGGGTTGGCGCTGTCCAGCACCAGCAAATCCGTCAGCGCCAGCAGGTCTTCATGGCGCTGGTAGCGGGCGCGGAAAGTGATGAGGCTGTCAAACAGGTCCAGCAGCACTTCGATGCCCGGCACCGTGGTGAGGGCCTGTTCCTGGACGAAGACTTCCAGCCGCAGCGCCACGCCCTGCAGGCGCTCCAGCAGGCGGCCCACGGTCAGCAGGCGCCAGCCGTGGTCGCGGGTCATGCGGTCGGTCTGCGTGCCGGTGACGGCCGCCAGCTGCAGCGCCAGCCGGTCCAGCGCCGGCAGCACTTGCGCCAGCGCCGGCAATTCACCTTCCGGCGCGTCCAGTGCCTGGGCAAAATTTTCGCCCATGCTGCGCACCAGGCCCCACTGCTCGGTCGACAGCCGTTCGCGCAAACCTGCAGCGCAGCGCTCCAGCGCCGACAGGTTGTAGGCAATGCTGGCGCTTCGCTTGACGTCGGACAGCGCGGCCAGCACCGCGCGTTCAAAAAGCCGCGCCGACTTCTGCAGCGTGGGCACGCCTCGTGGCGCCAGGCCCGTGTCCACGGCCAGCACCGACATCGCCTGCAGCACGGGCAGCGGCGTTTCGCTGTCAACGTCGATCAGCGCCAGCGTGGCGCGCGCCAGCCGCACCATCTGTTCGGTGCGCTCGGTGTAGCGGCCTAGCCAGAAAAGGTTCTCGCCCGTGCGGCTGCTGACGGGGCGGTGGCGGGCCAGGATGTCGTCCACCTGCAGCCGTTTGGGCAGCATTGAAAAGCTGTCCACCGCGCCTTCGGTCATGACCCAGGTGTCCAGGCTCGTGCCGCCGCGCTGCATCGACACACTGGCGTCTTCGCGCTGCGCCACGCGGGTCATGCCACCGGGCAACACATGCCAGCGGCCATTGCCTTCGGCGATGGCATAGACACGCACCAGGGCCGGGCGCGGCGCGACCGCGCCACCGCCCCAGATGGGTGCGCGCGCCAAGCGCAGCCGGCTTTGCGCGGTCCAGGCGTCGGGGTCTTCGTGCACCGCGGCGCGCTGGTTGCGATGGGGGTCGTCCGCGTGCCGTGGGTCGTGGATGCGGGTGGTGCGGCCGTCGCGCGGGAAGGTGCTGCGCAGCACCTTGTCGTCAAGCTGGCCGCGCACGTTCTGCCACGACGCGGCTTCACCGCACCACCAGGTGGGCAGCGCCGGCAGCGTCAGCGTCTGGCCCATCAGGCGCTGGGCGATGCCGGGCAGGAAACCCTGGATGGCGGGGGACTCCAGGAAGGCGCTGCCAAGCGCATTGGCCATCACCACGCGGCCCTTGCGCGCGGCTTGCAGCAGGCCCGGCACGCCCAGCGTGCTGTCGGGGCGCAGTTCCAGCGGGTCGCACCAGTCGTCGTCCAGCCGGCGCAGCACGCCGTGCACCGGCTCCAACCCTTCCACCGTCTTCAGGAACAGGCCTTCGCCGCGCACGGTGAGGTCACCGCCTTCCACCAGCGGCAGGCCGAGATAACGGGCCAGGTACGCATGTTCAAAGTAGGTCTCGCTGTAGGGGCCGGGCGTCAGCAGCACCACGCGCGGCGTGTGGCCGCCGGCCACGGTGGCAGCGCGTTGTTCCAGCGCGTCCAGCAGCCGGCGGTAGCTGCTGGCGATGCGCTGCACGCGCAGTTCGCGGAAGGCGTCGGGAAACTGGCGTGCAATGACGAGCCGGTTGTGCAGCACGTAGCCCAGGCCCGACGGGCCCTGCGTGCGCTGCGACACCAGCCACCAGCGGCCGTCGGGGCCGCGCGCGAGGTCAAAGGCGACGATCAGCAGCCGCTGCCCGCCTGCGGGCTGCGCGCCGATCATCGGCCGCAGCCAGCCCGGGTGGCGCAGCAGCAGCGCCGGTGGCAGCAGGCCCTGGTGCAGCAGCGTCTGCGGGCCGTAAAGGTCGGCCAGCACCTGCTCCAGCAACTCGGCGCGCTGTGTCACGCCGGCTTCGATGGCCGCCCAGTCGGCCGGCTCGATCAGTTGCGGCAGCAGTTCCAGCGACCAGGGCCGCGACGCATTGCCGGTCTGCGCGCCTTCGCGGAAGACATTGTGGGTGACGCCGTCGAGCTTGATGCGCTGCGCCACCTGGCCGAGGCGGCGGTTGAGATCCCCGGCCATGTCGATGGCCGTGGCGGGGTGCTGCTGGGACTGCGGTTGCGCCGACGGCAGCGGCAGGGCCTGCGCAAAACGCTGCCAGGCGCTGCGCAACGCACCGCTGCTGGCGCGCAGTTCATCCCACACCCCCGCTTCGGCCGGCAGGGCGTGGCTCAGCAGCGTATGCGCTGCCGTGCCCGCGTTGGCGCCGGTAGCCTCAAAGGGCAGCAGACTTTGCGACGGGGTCTGCTGCGCTTGCGAAGAACCCTGACCCTGCGACTGCGGCATGGTGTGTGGCGTCTGCCTTCGAGCCTGGAGCCGGCCCGCGCTAGACCCGCAGGTCCAGCGTGAAGGGGTGTTCCAGGCTTGGCACCGCAGGCTTCACATTCATGCTGCCGGGCGTGTGGCCAAAGCGGAAGAAGCGCGACAAACGCCGGCTTTCCGCCTCATACGCGTTGACCGGGAAGGCGTCGTGGCCCAGCCCGCCCGGGTGGGCGACGTGGTAGCGGCAGCCGCCGATGCTGCGGCTGTTCCAGCTGTCGACGATGTCGAAGGTGATGGGCACGTGGACCTTGATCGTCGGGTGCAGTGCCGACGGCGGCTGCCACGCGCGGTAGCGCAGGCCGCAGACAAATTCGCCGATGCGCCCGGTGGGCTGCAGCGGCAACGCGCGGCCGTTGGCGGTGACGATGTGGCGGTTGGGGTTCAGACCCGTGACCTTCACTTCCAGCCGTTCCAGCGACGAATCCACATACCGCGCGGTGCCGCCCGGCGCGCCTTCTTCGCCCATCACATGCCAGGGCTCCAGCGCGTTGCGCAGCGTCATCTCGATGCCCTGCGTGGCCAGTTCACCAATCAGCGGGAAGCGGAAGGCCAGGTGCGGCGCGAACCAGGCGTTGTCGAAGGGCAGCCCGGCCGCGCGCAGGTCGGCCATGACGTCGTCGAAATCCATCTGCACAAAGGTGGGCAGCAGGAAGCGGTCGTGCAGCCCCGTGCCCCAACGCGTCAGGCGCGTGGCACCGCGCCCGCGGTAGGGCTGGCGCCAGAACCACGCCACCAGCGCGCGCAGCAGCAGCTGCTGCGCCAGGCTCATGCGGGCGTGGGGCGGCATCTCGAAAGCGCGCAACTCCAGCAAACCGAGGCGGCCGGTGGGGCCGTCGGGCGAGTACAGCTTGTCGATGCAGAACTCGCTGCGGTGCGTGTTGCCGGTGACGTCCACCAGCAGGTTGCGCAGCGTGCGGTCCACCACCCACGGCTGCACGGCACCGTGCAGGCCAAGCTGGCGTTCAAGTTCATTGAGGCCGATCTCGACCTCATAGACCGTGTCGCTGCGCGCTTCATCAAAACGCGGCGCCTGGCTGGTGGGGCCGATGAACATGCCACTGAACAAGAAGCTTAGGCTGGGGTGGTTGTGCCAGTAGGTGATGAGGCTGGCCAGCACGTCGGGCAGGCGCAGGAAGGGGCTGTCGGCGGGGGTCGCGCCGCCGAGCACGAAGTGATTGCCGCCACCGGTGCCGGTGTGGCGGCCGTCGAGCATGAACTTCTCGGCCGACAGGCGCGTGTGGTGGGCCGCGTCGTAGAGGAATTCGGTGTGCTCGACCAGTTCCGTCCAGTTGGCTGCGGGGTGGATGTTGACCTCGATGACGCCCGGGTCGGGCGTAACCGACAACTGCTTCAGGCGCGGGTCGCGCGGCGGGCCGTAGCCTTCCAGCACGATCTTGACCTTCAGCTCGGCGGCCGTGGCTTCGACGGCGGCCAGCAGTTCCAGGTAGTCCTCCAGGAACTTCAGCGGTGGCATGAAGACGTAGAGCACGCCGCTCTTGCCGCGCCCTCGCTTCTCGGCCGCTTTCTCAGCCGCTTTTTCGGCCTTCGGGCCGTTGGCGCGCTGCGGGTCGCGCACTTCCACGCACAGCGCGGTGCGGGTCAACTCACCGGCCGACTCGAAGCGCGCAGGCACGGCCAGCGGGTCGCGCTGGAAGGCGTACTCGGGTTCGTGGGCGGTGCTGGCCATGCGGCGCACGCCGGGCCCTGCGGGCGGGCTGGCGGCACCCGACGTGGCGGCACCTGCGCCGAATCCAGCGCCGAATCCGGCACCCACGCCGTCGGCCCGGAAGCCATCGGCGTCCAGGCCGTCTTCGGGCCGCTCGCCCGCGTCTTCAACCAGGCCGGTGCTGCGGCTGCGGGCCGCTTGCTGCATGCGCAGTGTGGCCGGCGACGGCAGCGGCGACAGGTTCGCGAACGGGTCCTGCGTCAGCAACTGCGGGCGGTCGCCCTTGGCGGCCCACGCTTGGGAATCCAGCGGCAGGCGCAGGCCCATCGGCGAATCGCCGGGCATCAGGTACAGGCGCTCTTCGCGCAGGAACCACGGGCCGGTCATCCACGCCGGACCCGCGGACCCGAGGATCGGGGCCCCTTCCCCGTTCTTGACCTGCCACTCGCGCTTCAGCGGCAGCAGGTACCCGACGGGCGCGTCCAGCCCTTGCGTGAAGACGCGGCGCAAGCGGGCGCGTTCCAGTTCGTCGTCCAGCCGCGCGTCAAAGGGGTCGACATTGACCGGCAGGCGGCGTTCGCGCCACAGGTAGTACCAGGTGTCCTCGAAACCGGGCAGCACGAACTTCGTGTCCAGGCCCAGGCGCCGGGTCAGCGTGTGGGTGAAGTGCTGCGCATCGTCGGCGGTGTAGTGGTGTTCGTCGCGTTCGTCGGCGAACAGGGTCGGGTCATTCCAGATGGCCTGGCCGTCGGCCAGCCAGCCGATGGTCAGCGCCCAGCGCGGCAGTTGTTCGCCGGGGTACCACTTGCCCTGGCCGAAGTGCAGGAAGCCGCCCTGGCCGTACTGCGCCATCAGGCGGTGCACCAGCGCGGTGGCCAGGCCGCGCTTGGTGGGGCCCAGTGCGTCGGTGTTCCATTCGGGCTCGTCGCGGTCGGCCACGGCCACGAAAGTGGGTTCGCCGCCCATGGTCAGGCGCACATCCTGGGCCTTCAACTGGCCGTCCACGGCGTGGCCCAGGTTGACGATGGCGCGCCATTGTTCGTCGGTGTAAGGCAGCGTGACGCGCGGCGATTCGTAGATCCGCGTCACCGCCATGTGGTGGGCGAACTCCACCTCGCACTCGTCCACCGCGCCGCTGATCGGCGCGGCCGTGCTGGGCTCGGGCGTGCAGGCCACGGGGATGTGGCCTTCGCCGGCCAGCAGGCCCGACGTCGGGTCGAAGCCGATCCAGCCGGCACCCGGCAGGAAGACCTCGCACCAGGCGTGCAGGTCGGTGAAATCGGTCTCGGCACCGCTCGGGCCGTCGAGCGACTTCACGTCGGGCTTGAGCTGGATCAGGTAGCCCGACACGAAGCGCGCGGCCAGGCCCAGGTGACGCAGCGTCTGCACCATCAGCCAGCCGGTGTCGCGGCAGGAACCGCTGCCGTTGCTCAGCGTGACTTCGGGCGTCTGCACGCCGGGCTCCATCCGGATCAGGTAGCTGATTTCGCGCTGCAGGCGCTGGTTGATGCCGACCATGAAGTCGATGGTGCGCTGCGGCTCCAGCGGGATGCTCTCGACGAAGGCTTTGAACTTCGGGGTCAGTTCGGCCTTGGCCAGATAGGGCCCCAGGTCGTGCAGGGCTTCGCGCGCGTAACGGAAGGGGAATTCTTCGGCCTCCGGTTCGAGGAAGAAGTCGAAGGGGTTGAGCACCGACATCTCGGCGACCAGGTCCACCGTGATCTTGAATTCCCGCGTCTCTTCGTTGAAGACCAGCCGCGCGGCGTAATTGGCGAAGGGGTCTTGCTGCCAGTTGATGAAGTGATCGGCCGGCTCGATGCGCAGCGAATAGCTCAGGATGCGCGTGCGGCAATGCGGCGCCGGGCGCAGGCGGACGACTTGCGGGCCGAGGGCGACGCGGCGGTCGTACTTGTAATGCGTGACGTGGTTCAGCGCGACATGGATGGACACGGGCTCTAGCTCCTGGGCCGAATGGGGCCTGCGATGCGGATGAGTTGCAAGCGGCGGGCCACCTTGCGAAAAAAACGGGCGCTGCGGGGGTGGCCGGCGGCGGTGCGGGGCCTGCGCCCGTGCGGCCCGGGTCAGGGCGCGGCGGAGGGGCCCCCGTCCACTCGATGATGCCAGTAACGACTGGCGGCTTGCCGCTGGCAAAAAGCTGCGCTGGCCACGCTGGCCGTGCCACCGGGCGGTAGCGTCCAGGCCCCGCAGCGGTCGCTGCGCACGACGGCAATGCCACGCTCGGCGTAGCGCTGCAGCACAGCGGGCGCCGGGTGGCCGTAGCGGCTGCGGTAGGCGGCCTGCACCACGGCCACTTCGGGTGCCACGGCGTCCAGGAAAGCGGCGGTTGATGAGGTGCGGCTGCCGTGGTGCGGCACCAGCAGCACGTCGCTTTTCAGCGCGGCACCGTGGCGCTGAACCAGCGCGGCTTCCTGCGGCGCTTCAATGTCGCCGGTCAGCAGCGCGCTGCGGCCGGCCGCGTCCTGCACGCGCAGCACGCAACTCAACGCATTCGGCTTCAGGCTGCGGCTGTGGTCTTCTTCCTGGGGCTGCAGCACGGCGAAGTGCACGCCGTCCCAGTCCCAGCTTTGGCCGGCGTTGCACAGGGTGTGCGGAACGGTCTGGCCGGGCACCGTGGTCCGCAGGGGGTTGTCGGCGGTGAGTGAGCTGGACATCGCCACCACGGGCACCGCCGCCAGCACCGCCGCCGCTCCACCGACATGGTCGA
This sequence comes from Betaproteobacteria bacterium, assembly GCA_031383435.1. Taxonomy (GTDB): domain Bacteria; phylum Pseudomonadota; class Gammaproteobacteria; order Burkholderiales; family Burkholderiaceae_C; genus Rubrivivax. The sequence continues at coordinate 9,235 of JANMZP010000145.1, forward strand.
GATCGCGGTGGCTGAGCATCAGCAGGTCGATGCGCTTTTCGCCACGTGCGCGCAGCAGCGGCACCAGCACGCGGCTGCCCGCGTCGACATCGGGTGAGGTCTGCGGGCCGGTGTCGAACAGCAGCAGGTGGTTGCGCGTGCGCACCAGCACGGCGGTGCCCTGGCCGATGTCGGCGGCGAGCAGTTCGAACTGGCCCTCGGCGGGCCGCTCGACGGGGGGCGCCAGCAGCGGCAGAACCAGCGGCAAGGCCAGGGCCCGCAGCCGCCACGGTAACGGCAACACCGCGAGCAGCGCGCCCAGCAGGCCGGCCGCCACGGCCCACGGCGGCGCGGCGGCAGCCGACCACAGCACGGCCGGGGCGCTGGCCAGCCACTGGAGGTAGACCGACAGAACCTGCACCAGCGCGGCGGCCAGGTTCCACAAAGGCGGCAGCAGCACGCCCAGCAAGGTCAGCGGCGTGATCAGCAGCGTGACCAGCGGTATGGCCAGCAGGTTGGCGGCAAAACCGACCAGCGAAATCTGCTGGAAGAAGGCCAGGCTGAGCGGTGCCAGGCCGATGGTGGCCACGGCCTGCGAGCGCAGGCCGGCGCGCGTGGCCTGCCCCAGCCGGGCGCGCCACCCGCTGGCCACAGCCGCCGCCGCGCCCTGCACCGGTTCGCTGGCCACCAGCAGCGCCACCGCGCCGAACGACAGCCAGAAGCCCGGTTGCAACATGGCCCACGGGTCGAAGGCGGTGACCGCCACGGCGGCCGCCAGCAACACCGCATGCAGCGGCCAGCGCAGGCCCGCCGTGCGCAGCAGCACCACCACGCCAATCATCCACACCGTGCGCTGCGCCGGCACGCCCCAGCCGGCCAGCAGCGCGTAGCCCGCCGCCGCCGCCCAACCCAGCCAGCGCGCCGCCGTGGGCGCCGGGCAGGCCAGCGTCCAGCGCGGCTGCAGCCGCCACAGGCGCCGCACCCCGCCGCCCACCAGCCAGGCGAAGAGGGTGATGTGCAAGCCGGAAATCGACATCAAATGCGCGACGCCGGTGATGCGGAACAAGTCCCAGCCGGGTCGCTCGATGGCTGCCTGGTCGCCGATGGCCAGCGCCGCCAGCACACCAGCCGCCGCCGGGTCGGCCACGCGCGCCAGGATCGCGTCGCGCACGGTCTGGCGCAGGCGTTCGACCGGGTGGCCGACCGCTTCTGCCAACTTCACCGCCGGCGTTTCGGGCCGCGCGCGCACGCTGCCGGTGCCCGCGATGCCCTGCTCGAACAACCACAGTTCGACGTCGAAACCTTGCGGGTTCAGGGTGCCGTGCGGCGCGCGCAGGCGCACCGTGAAGCGCCAGCGCTGGCCGGCGCGCAGGTCTTCACCCGGGGCAGCCAGCAGGGTCTCGTCGTCGGCGCTGCGGTACCAGCCCAGCGACAGGCGCTGCGGCACCTGCACGGGGTTGCCCGCCAAGCTGGCGCTCTCGGTGTCCAGCACGAATCGCGGGCCCTGCGCACCCAGCCGCGGCAGGGCCGCGATGACGCCCGTGACTTCGATATCAGGTCCTTCCAGCGCGGGCTGCAAGGCGTCTTGCAACTGCCAGGCCGCGCGCCAACCGGTGCTGGCAAAAGCCAGTGTGGCGGCGACCAGCGCCAGGGCCAGGATGGCAGGCCAGCCCCTGCGCCCAGGCCAGAGGGCCGCACCCATCAGCAGCGCGAAGGCGGCGATCAGCAGCAGCCGCGATGACGGCCACAGTGCGGCCTGCTGCAACTGCAAGGCCACGCCCAGCAGCCAGCCCAGGGCCAGGTTGGTCAGCAGCGCGGCCTGCGCTGTCGGTGCGCCGCGCCCGGGGACCCGCTGCTCTTGCCCAAGGCGTGCTTGCATGAGGGCCAGTGTAGGATCGCGCCGCCTCGCTGCAGCGCCCCGCAGCACCCCCTTCGGAAGGCCCCCTGAATGAGCATCGCAGACCGCCTGTCAGCCCTTGGCATCACGCTGCCGCCCCTGTCCACGCCGGCGGCAGCCTACGTGCCCTTCACGCGCACCGGCAAGCTGGTTTTCCTGTCGGGCCACATCGCCAAACTTGACGGCAAGGCCTGGGTCGGGCAACTGGGCACCGACATGGCCACCGAGGCTGGCAAGACCGCCGCGCGCGCGGTGGCGATCGACCTGCTGGGCACGCTGCAGGCAGCTGTCGGCGGCGACCTGAACCAGGTCAAGCGCATCGTCAAGGTGCTGAGCCTGGTCAACAGCGCGCCCACCTACACCGAACACCATCTGGTCACCAACGGCTGCAGCGAATTGCTGGTGGCCGTGCTGGGCAACGCGGTCGGTGCCCACGCGCGCAGCGCATTCGGCGTGGCGCAGTTGCCGATGGGTGCTTGCGTCGAGATCGAGCTGATCGCCGAAGTCGAATGACCCGGCTGTTCCGACCGGCGCGCCCGGCCGCCTGGCCCTTCGCGACGGCCGTGCTGCTGCCGCTGGCCGCCGTGGCTGCGGCGCTCTTCACCCAGTACCAGCTGGACATGCAGCCCTGCCCCTGGTGCGTGCTGCAGCGGGCCGTCTTCCTGGCCATCGCCTTGGCCGCCCTGCCCGGCCTGCTGCTGCGCCTGCCGCAGGTGCGCAAGGGTTCGGCCAGCCTGGCCATGCTGTTGTCGGTTTGCGGCATGGCCGCTGCGCTGTGGCAGCACTTCGTCGCGGCTTCCAGCACCTCGTGCAAGCAGACGCTGGCCGATCAGCTCGTGCAGGGCAGTGGCCTGGCTGAGCGCTGGCCCGAGGTGTTCGCGGCCTACGCCAGTTGCGCCGACGCGGCCGTCAAGTTGCTCGGTGTGCCCTACGAGGTCTACAGCCTGGCGCTCTTCGGGCTGTTGGCCGCTTTGATGGCCGCGCAGTTGCTGCCTCGCAGCTGGCGCCGCTGAAGGGCCGGCTTCAGTCGCCTGCGCGGCGAACCCGCCGCCGCGTCACCGCGCCCAGGCCGGCCAGGGCGGTCAAGGCCAAAGCCAGGCTGCCCGGCTCGGGCACCGCTTCGACTTGCGGCACGGTGCGGGCCGTCAGCAGCAGCAGGTCGGGGCTGCTTGCGCGTTCCAGCACCCACACATCGTAACCGCTGTCGGTCACCGTTTGCGCACCGGCCAGCAGCGTCTGCGCCAGTGCGTTGCCACTGGCCAGCCCGGTCACCAAGGCAGAGCCCGGGTTGGAAGGGCCCGCTTGATTCTGGATCGCACCCCAGATGGCGACTTGCAGTGCGGCCGAGCCGCTGGCGTTGTTGACCAGAGCGCTGTTGTCGTCGGCATAGCGCATCAACTGGGCGATCTGCTCGGCGATGCCCGCGTCGCCCAGGCGGCGCTCGAAATAGCTGGCACCCGCCACCAGGCTGTAGCCGCGGACCGCAGCGCCAACGCGCAGGTCGGTGCCGTACTCGACCGAAAATGTGGTGACAGGCGCGGCGTCAAAAGCACCGGCGCCGCTGAGCGTGGCATTCAAGCCACCAGCCCGGCCGCGGAAGCTGCCGCTGGCATCGGTTACCGAGACCAGCGCACCGTTGCCGTACAACCAGTTGCTCAGGGTGACGTCGGCCGCGTGGGCAGCCAGCGCCGGCACGGCCAGGGTCAGGCCCAAGGCCCACTTTGCGATCCATTTGTTCATTGTTGCGTCCTCATGCCGGGGCGCGAACGTGCGCGCTGGACCGGATGCAGGCAGTGTGGTCGGGGGCCCCCGGTGATAAGTCACGGCCGGCCACCACCCCCCTGGGCTGCGGGGGCCCCGGTGCAGTGACGCAAGTCACGCCCGGTGCCGCCGCGCGGGGCGGACCGGCACCGCAGCGGTCGGCACCGCTGCGCAATCAGGCCCCTGCGATCAGGCCACCGACAGGCGCAGCACCTTGATCAAGCCGTCCACCTTGCGCCCCTTGCGGGCGCGCTTGCCCAGGTGTTCGGCCAGGCCGGCACCCTTCAGGATTTCGTCTTTCGGCTTGCCGCCGCGCCCGCTGCCCTGCACCGTCAGGCTGCCGGCCAGCGTGGCCACGGAAACCAGCGGGGCGGCCGCGTCCACGTCCATCAGCGTCAGGCCCTTGCCGCCACCGGGCTGCAACTTCAATTCGTCCAGCCCGTAAACCAGCAGGCGGCCATCGCCCGCCAGGCAGGCCACCTGGGTGTGCGTGGGTGCCACCGGCACCGGCGGCAGCACGCGGTCGGCGGCGTCCAGCGTCAGGAAGGCCTTGCCGCCGCGGTTGCGGCCCACCATGTCGCCCACCTGGGCCAGCAGGCCGTAGCCGCCGCTGTTGGCCAGCAGCAAGCGCGTGGCGGCGGTGCCGGCGAAGTAGTGGGCGATCTGGCTGCCGGTTTCCAGGTCGATCAGGCTGGTGATGGGCACGCCGTCACCGCGCCCGCCGGGCAGCAGCGAAGCCGCCACGCTGTAAACGCGGCCCTTGTCGTTGCAGGCCGTGCCGAAGACCAGCAGCGTGTCCACGCTGCGGCAGGCGTAGGTGCCGTACAGCGCGTCGCCGGGCTTGAAGGTCAATGCGGCGGCATCCACCTCGTGGCCCTTCAGCGCCCGCACCCATCCCTTGGCGCTGACGACCACGGTGACGGGCTCGTCGACCACGCGGATCTCGGCGACCGCCTTTTTCTCTTCCTGGATCAGCGTGCGCCGCGCGTCGCCGTGGGTCTTCGCGTCGGCCTCGATCTCGCGCACCAGCACGCGCTTCAGCGCCGCCGGGCTGCCCAGTATTTCTTCGAGCTTGCCTTGCTGTTCGCGCAGTTCTTTCAGCTCTTGCTCGATCCGAAAAGCCTCCAGCCGCGCCAGTTGGCGCAGGCGGATTTCCAGGATGTCCTCGGCCTGCCGGTCGCTCAGATTGAAGCGCGCGATCAGCGCCGGCTTGGGCTCGTCGGCGTTGCGGATGATGCGGATCACCTCGTCGATGTTCAGCAGCACCAGCGCCCGGCCTTCCAGCACGTGGATGCGCTCCAGCACCTTGGCCAGGCGGTGGCGCGTCCGGCGGTCCACCGTGGTCTGGCGGAAGGCCAGCCACTCGGTCAGCATGCGCCGCAAGCCCTTCTGCACCGGGCGGCCGTCCAGGCCCACCATGGTCAGGTTCATCGGCAGGCTGCCTTCCAGGCTGGTGTGGGCCAGCAGCGTGGTGATCAGATCCTGCTGTTCCACCGTGCGGCTCTTCGGTTCGAAGACCAGGCGCACGGCGGCGTCCTTGTTGCTCTCGTCGCGCACCGCGTCCAGCACCGCCAGCACGGACGCCTTCAACTGCAACTGTTCCGGCGCCAGCGCCTTCTTGCCGGTCTTGACCTTGGGGTTGGTCAGCTCGTCGATCTCTTCCAGCACCTTTTGCGAGCTGGTGCCGGGCGGCAATTCGTTGACGACCAGCTGCCACTGCCCGCGCGCCAGGTCTTCGATGACCCAGCGCGCCCGCACCTTGATGCTGCCGCGCCCGTCGGCGTAGGCCGCGCGGATGTCGGCGGCCGGGCTGATGATCTGTCCGCCGCCCGGGAAGTCGGGTGCGGGCAGCAGGGCGTAGAGCGCGTCGTCGCTGAGGGTTTCGTCTTTCAGCAGTGCGATGGCGGCCGCCGCCACCTCGCGCAAGTTGTGGCTGGGGATCTCGGTGGCCAGGCCCACCGCGATGCCGCTGGCACCGTTCAGCAGCACGAAAGGCAGGCGGGCCGGCAACTGCCGGGGCTCTTCGGTGCTGCCGTCGTAGTTGGGCTGGAAATCGACCGTGCCTTCGTCGATCTCGTCCAGCATCAGCCGGGCGATGGGGCTCAACCGCGCTTCGGTGTAGCGCATCGCCGCCGCGCCGTCGCCGTCGCGGCTGCCGAAATTGCCCTGGCCGTCGATCAGCGGGTAGCGCTGCGAAAAGCCCTGCGCCATGCGCACCAGCGCGTCGTAGGCGGCGGTGTCGCCGTGCGGGTGGTAGCGGCCCAGCACGTCGCCCACCACGCGGGCGCTCTTGACCGGCTTGGGACCGCCGGCGGTGGTGAAGGCCAGCCCCATGCGGTGCATGGCGTAGAGGATGCGGCGCTGTACCGGCTTGTTGCCGTCACAGACATCGGGCAGCGCGCGGCCTTTGACGACCGACAGCGCGTATTCCAGGTAAGCGCGCTCGGCGTAGTCGGCCAGCGCCAGGGTGTCGGCAGAACCCGGGGTCAGCGGGGCGGGCGGTGGCGGGGTATCGAACAGATCAGGCATCGGTTTCACAGCCCCCAGGAGTGGGGCGTCAGGGGGCGGCATTCTGCCTGAGCAGAACACGGCCGCCGGTGGCCACTGGGGGCATCAAGCGGCATCAAGCAGCGGCAGGCGGCGAGCAGCAGGCCGCAGCACGGCCCGGAAAAACAAAAGCGGCCCGAAGGCCGCTTTGCTGTGTGGGTGGGTAGCCTGAATGGCCCCCGAGCCGGAGCGTTCGCTCAGGCGGCTTGACGGCGGCGGGCGACCCAGCCCACGGCACCCAGGCCAGCCAGCATCAGCGCCACCGTGCCGGCTTCCGGCACCGCGCCGACGTTCAGGCTGCCGGTGTAGCTGGCATTGGCACCCGAGGTGCCGGTGACGATCAGCGTCAGCGGCCCGGTCACGGCAAAGGCAGCCGGCGTGTACAGCAGTTCGACGAAACCGCCCGCGTCGGTCGTCAGGGTCAGCGGCGTGCCGTTCAGCGTGCTGCCAGTGAAGTTGATGTTGGCAACGCCCGACCCAATCGTCACGATGCTGACGCTGGCGGTGGTGGAGCCGCTGACCAGGAAGGTGAAGGTGTCGGTGAAGCTGCCCGCCGTGTGCAGGGCTTCGAACGTGGCCGTTGTGCCCGAGAACACCGGCGTGTCGACGACATTGTTGGCCTGCGCGGCACCCGCCACAGCGGCGAAAGTCAGAGCGGCGATTGCAGTTTTGATGTTCATGGGGCGTTCCTCGTCTGGCACAAGGCCGACGCAGACTGAAAGTCTGACCGGCAACGACTCGTTTATAACCGCGCGCCGCAGCAGTCGCCAACCCCCGATTCGCAGGGACGGCGCCGCGGAAACACCCTGTTTCAAGCTGGAAACCGCTCGCGCAACTTCACCTTCCAGAACTTGCCGGTGCCGGTGCGCGGAATGGCATCCAGCCGTTCGTAACGCTCAGGCAGTTGCCACTTGGCCAGGCCGTGGCGCAGCAGGTGGGCGTTGAGTTCGGGCGTGCTGGCGTCGCGGCCCGGTTTCAGCACGATGCAGGCCAGCGGCCGTTCGCTCCACTTGGGGTCGGGAATGGCGATGACGGCGGCTTCGGCGATGGCCGGGTGGCCCATCAGCAGGTTTTCGACATCGACCGAACTGATCCACTCGCCGCCGCTCTTGATCAGGTCTTTGGTGCGGTCGGTGATGCGCAGGTAGGCCCGTTCGTCCATCACCGCCACGTCGCCGGTGCGCAGCCAGCGGTGGCCGGCTTCGTCGGTGGCGAACTTGTCCGCCGCCACCGGCACGCCGTGGTACGAGCCGGTGATGAAGGGTCCGCGCACCTGGACTTCGCCCAGGGTCTGGCCGTCCCAGGGTGCGTCGGCACCCGCATCGGTGCGGATGCGGAATTCAACCAGCGGAGCCGGCACGCCGGCCATCGCGGCACGGCGGAAGCGCTCGTCGTCGGTCGCGGCGGCCAGGTCCGTGCGCAGGTAGGACACCGTGGCCAGCGGTGAGGTCTCGGTCATGCCCCAGCCCTGCATCAGCCAAACGCCATGTTTGGCGTAGGCCCGCACCAGCGATTCCGGCACCGCCGCACCGCCGACCATGCTGCGCAGGCCGGGCGGCAGGGTCCAGCGGCCGGGCTGTTCGGTCAGCGCGCGCTCGTAGGCCTGGATCACGCTGAGCCAGATCGTCGGCACGCCGAGGGCCAGCGTGGGCGGCTCTTGCTGGATCAGGTCGAGCAAATCATCGGCATGCAGATGCGGGCCGGGGAAGACGAACTTCACGCCCATCATCAGCGCGCCATACGGCGTGCCCCAGCTGTTGGCGTGGAACATCGGCGCCACCGGCAGCAGGACGTCGGTGCTCTTGAAGGCCCAGTGGTCGCCCAGGCAGCCGACCAGCGTGTGCAGGATGGTGCTGCGGTGCGAATAGACCACGCCCTTGGCGCTGCCCGTGGTGCCCGAGGTGTAGCACATGCTCACCGGGTCGGTTTCGGCATGCGGGGCGTAGGAAAAGCCGTCAGGGTCGGCGGCGGCCAGCAGGGTTTCGTAATCCTCAAAACCCGGGTCTTGCGGCACGGCCGCGCCGCTGAACGGGAAGACGATCACGCGCTCGAATGGGTGCAGGTGCGCGAAAGACTTCAGCAGCGGCAGCAGGATGTCGTCGACGATGAGAAAGCGGTCGCCCGCGTCATTCGCAATGGCACCCAGATCGGTGGGCGACAGGCGCAGGTTCAGTGTGTGCATCACGCCGCCGCAGGCCGGAATGCCGAAATAGGCTTCGAGGTGGGCGTGGTGGTTCCAGCACAGCGTGGCCACGCGGTCGCCTTTTTGCAGCCCCAGCTTTTGCAGCGCCGAAGCCAGCGCGCGGGCGCGCCGGTAGAACTGGCCGTAGCTGTGGCGGCGCAGGCTTTTGTCGGGCAGGCGGGACACGACTTCGCTGCGCTGGAAGACCGTGCCGGCGCGTTCCAGCAGGTGGTTCAGCGACAGCGGGACATCCATCATCGTGGTCTGCATGGCGACAACTCCAGGTGATACGGGCGGTGGTTGCATCCGGTTCCGTGTCGCTTGCGTAACAGGAAGGGCGATCCATTCTTCTCAATCCCTTCGACCAGGACCACCCGTGAAAACATCCCTGCACACCGCCGTCCGGAAGACCGCCAGAACCACGGCCACCCTGACCGTCCTGGCCGCCGCTGCGGCCCTGGCGGCCTGCGCAAACAGGGCACCCATGGCGGCCATGCCCACGTTCATGCAGGACACCCTGCCCGCTGCCGTGCAGGTGCCGGCCGGCCACCGAGTGGCCATGGAAACCGTGGGCAGCGGCGAGATCACCTACGAATGCCGGGCCAAAGCCGCCATGGCCGGTGAACACGAATGGGTCTTCGTCGGCCCGCAGGCCGCGCTGAAGAACCGCTTGGGCACAGCCGTCGGTACCTATTACGGTCCGCCGGCCTCGTGGGAGGCGTTGGACGGCTCGAAGATCACCGGCATGCAAGTGGCTGTGGCGCCGGCCGGCATGGGCAACATCCCGCTGCAACTGGTCAAGGCCAACCCGGCCACCGGCGGCAAGGACGGCATGGGTGCCATGAACGGCATCAGCTACATCCAGCGCGTGGCCACCCAGGGCGGCACCGCGCCAGCGATGCCTTGCGCGGCCGGCAATGCCGGGCAGAAGCAGGTGGTGACCTACCGCGCCGACTACATCTTCTGTAAAGCGGTCTGACGACCCGGGTCTGATCACACCCGACGAGAGCCGACCAGACGGTGCCTCAGGCGGCCAGCACCTGCATGCTGCGTTCGTAGTGGCCGGTTAGGCCGTCGAACAGTTCCAGCAGCGCCTCGCTGGCCGCGCCCAGGCTGTCGCGGCCGGCCGGCTTGCTGGCGTCGGCACCCAGCAGCACCTGCCACTGCGCAGCCGCTGCGGCCAGCGCGGCGCGGATGTCGCGGTCGGCCAGCGGCAGCGCTTCCAACCAGGCCACGCCGGCCTCGTAGTCGGCCTGCGCCTCGGTGGCCGTGGAGCTTGTGCTCGCGTCCGCGCCCGCGAGGGCGGCGCTGCGGGCCTTGCCTTCAGGCCGCAACGCTGCCAACAGGCGCTGCTTGGCCACGCGCTGGCTCAGCATGCGTTGGCGTCCGCACACATTGATGACCCGCAAGGTGGTCGCCGTGCCGGCCGATTCGAGGGCGGCGGTCAGCCGGTCGGACTGCAGCAGCATGTCCTCGGCCAGGCCGTCCACCCGCGCCAGCACGCCCACCTGCGGTTCGCCCTGCAAGGCCTGTTGCAGCGCCGCCCAGGCCTGCACCAGGGCATCGATCAGGTCGCCAAAAGTGGCCGTCGGCAGGTCTTTCACCAGGCCTTGCACGATGGCCTCGGCGCGGGCCACGGAATCAACCAGCAGCGCCGCCGATTCGGCCGTGCGTGCCTTGGCCGCGCGCAGCGCCTGCAGCTTGACGATGCGCTGCGACAGCATGCGCAACTGGCCTGAACGGTTGACGTCGGCCGCGCCGCGCGCCGCGTCGATGAGCCGACGCGCCACCTCGCCGATGCGCTGCCCACCGCGCATGGCCACGCTGCGCAGCACGGCGAAGGCCTCGTCTTCGTGCATCTGGCGGGCGCGCATCAGCACACCCTTGGCGCGGTCGACCAGCTTGCGTTCCTCGAAGCGGTGCGTCACGTCGCTGAGTGCGCCGCGTATTTCCTGCTGCTGCGCAAAGCGCTCCTGAGCCAGCTTCAGCAAGGGCCGCAGGCGCACGGCGCTGTAGCCCTGCACGACATAGGCGTGCACGCCCACGGCCACCGCGCGTTCGATCAGCGCGCCGTCGGCACTGTCGCTGAACAGCAGCACGGGGCACGGCGCGTGTGTCAACAAGGCCTGCAACGCGTTGAACAGCGCCGGCTCGGGCTGCGGGTCATGGCAGACCAGCACGTCGGGTGCGTGGCGGATGGTGTCCTGCACCAAACTGTCCCGTTCGGCTGCACCAAGAACGTGGATGCCGGCTGCCGCCAGGTCTTGTTCCAGTGGCGGGCCGCCTGCTGAAGGGCGGACGTGGATCACGGCAGAAGTCATCGTTTACGGGGCAGCCGGGCTGCTGTGCCAGGGCGGGTGCGCCAGCGTGCCGGATTTTGGCATGCGCTTTGCATGCTGCAGAGCAGCATGGCTCAATGGCGGGCCTGTTTCCAGCGGTGGCCTCTGACGATGGCCGGCCCCCGCCGTTCCGCGAACCCCGCCCCGCACTCGGAGCCCTGCACCATGGCCAATGCCAAAGCTTTTCTCAAATCCGGCCACTGGCCAACGCTCTTCGCGTCTTTCCTTTATTTCGATTTCTGCTTCGCGATCTGGGTGTTGAACGGTGCCATGGCACCTTTCATCAGCGAGACCTTCAAGCTCGACGCGGCGCAGAAGGGCTTCATGATTTCCGTGCCCATCCTGGCCGGCGCGCTGATGCGCTTCCCGCTGGGCGTGCTGTCGCAGTACATCGGGCGCAAGAACGCGGCGATGGTCGAGATGGGGCTGATCGTCATCGCCCTGGCCTACGGTTTCTACTTTGTGGACACCTACAGCGAAGTGCTGGCCATGGGCGTGCTGTTGGGCATCGCCGGGGCCAGCTTCGGGGTGGCGCTCAGCCTGGGCAGCGGCTGGTACCCGCCGCACCTCAAAGGCTTGGCGATGGGCATCGCCGGGGCCGGCAACTCGGGCACCGTGCTGGCCGTGCTGTTCGCGCCGCCGCTGGCGCAGCAATTCGGCTGGTCCACGGTTTACGGCCTGGCCGCCTGCACCATGCTGCTGCCGATGCTGGTGATGGGGTTTGCGGCCAAGGAACCACCCGATCGCGAACACCAGACCCTGCGCGAACACACGGCCTGCCTGTTCGAAAAAGACGGCTGGGTCTTCAGCTTCATCTACGTCGTCACTTTCGGTGGCTTCATCGGCCTGGCCAGCTTTCTGCCCACCTACTTCTACGACCAGTTCCACGTCACCAAGGTGCAGGCCGGCCAGTTGACGATGCTGGCCACGCTGATGGGCTCGGCGGTGCGCGTGGTCGGCGGCCATGTGTCGGACCGCATCGGCGGCGTGAACACGCTGAGCGCGGTGCTGGTGCTGGTGATGATCACGCTGGTGGGCTGCGGCCTGGCCGGCACCTCGCTGGCCCTGACCACCCTGCTCTTCATGCTGTGCTTCGCTGCTTTGGGCGCGGGCAACGGCGCGCTGTTCCAGCTGGTGCCTTTGCGCTGGCCGGCCACCACGGCGGTGGCCGGTTCGATGATTGGCGAAATCGGCGCGTTGGGCGGCGGCTTCATCCCGAACGCCATGGGCCAGAGCAAGCAGGTCGGCGGCACCTACCTGTGGGGCTTCGTGGCCTGCGCGGTGCTGGCTGCGGTGATGCTGCTGATGCTGCGCTGCGTGCAGATCCGCTGGACCCGCACCTGGGCTGAGAAAGGCGGGCGTGCGCGCCATCCGGGCACGGCTACCTCGGCAAGAACAGCAGCCAGTAGACCAGCAAGGCGTTGAGCAACAGCGACACGCCGGCACCCAGTTGCCACAGCATCAGCGGGTCGCGTGCGGCCAGCGGGGTGGCGGCCGGTGCCGGCAGTGCGCGCGCCGCGCCGCGTTCCAGGGCCAGCAGCATTTCTTCGGCCGTCTCGAAGCGCTGCTTGGGGTCCAGGCCCACGGTCTTGCGCACCAGGTGGTCCAGCCAGATCGGCACGTCGGGCCGGATGCGCGACAGCGGCGGCGGGTCGCGCCGGTAGCGGCCGGTCTGGTAGGGCTCGATCTCGCCATACGGCAGGCGCCCCGCCAGCCACAGGTAAAGCGTCACGCCCAACGCGAACAGGTCGGACTGCGGACCGGCCAACCCGCCACGCCACTGTTCCGGGTTGATGTAGCTGGGCGTGCCGGCATGCAGTTCGCGCGCCGCCGCACTTTCGCGACCCGACAGCGCGGCACCCAGGTCCAGCACCCGCCACTGGCCGTCATCACCGAGGTGCAGGTTGCCGGGCTTGATGTCACGGTGGATCACGCCCTGGCGGTGCAGGCGGCCCAGCGCCCGCGTGATGTGCACGGCGGCGGCCACGATTTCGTTGACGGCGAAAGGCCGCTGCTGCTGCAGCAACTGCTCCAGCGTGTGGCCGTTGTGCCAGTCGTAGACGGCGTAGAAGGCCGTCGCAGCCACGGGCGTGCGGGCGCGCACGAAACCCCGCGCGTCGCGCTCGGTCACGCGCTGCGCCAGCCAGGCTTCGTGGACCAGCATGGCGCGGTCTTGCGCGTCGGACGCGCGGGCTTCGTGCAGCGCCTTCAGCGCCACCAGGTCCCGGGTGGCGGCTTCACGCGCCTGGTACACGCGGTGCACGCCGGAGTCGGCCACCACGGCGGTGATGGTGTAGCCGTCGACCTTGTCGCCGACACGTCGGCGGGCCAGCGGTGGCAGGTACCGGCTGCGCGCGATCTCGTCTTCCAGCCGTGCGGCATCCAGCCCCTGAACCCGCAACACCAGCGCGGTGACGTTGTCGCGGCTGCCGGCCTGCAGCGCCGCTGCCACCACCGCGTCGGCCGCCGCCTGCGCCGAACCGCTGGCCAGCAAGGCCGCCAGCCGCGCCGGCTTCAACACGCCGTGCACGCCGTCGCTGGTCAGCAAGAAGCTGTCGCCCACTTGCGCTTCGCCCTGCACGAAATCCACCCGCACCGGCTCTTCCAGACCCACAGCGCGGGTCAGCCGGCTGCGCTGGTCGGGGTGGGTGTAGGCGTGGTCCTGCGTCAGCTGTTCGATGGTGCCGGTCTCACGGCCCGAACCCGTCCCCGCGCCCGTCCCCGCGCCCGTACCCGCACCCGCCGCCAGCCGCCACACGCGGCTGTCGCCCACATGCGCCAGCGTGAAGACCTGGCCTTGCAGCACGATGGCGCTGAGCGTGGTCAGCGCCGCACCGGCCACTTCATGGCGCGCGGCGGCCAGGCCTTCGCGGTGGCGGTTCTGCGCCACCAGCCAGGCGTTCTGCGCGGCGATCAAGCGGTCCAGCGCCACGCTCATTTCCCAGGTCGCGGGCGTGGCGAAGAAGTCGGCCAGCAGGCCCATCACGGTGGTCTGCGCGGCTTCTTTGCCGTGGCCGCCGGTGCTGACGCCGTCCGCCACGGCGGCGATCACGCCCGGCACGCCGTCGCCGTGCGCGCTGCGCTGGGCCCCGGCGAAGTCTTCGTTGATGTCACGCAGGCCGCGCTCACAGGCGCAGCCGATGTCGACCTCAAAACTCACAGCCGTGCACTCAAACGTCGACCTCAACCTCGTCGCCGTGCAACTCCATCAGGTCGCGCCGGGCCTGCGCTTCGCCCTTGCCCATCAGCTTGCTCAAGGCCACGCCGGTGGCGTCGAAGCCACGGCCGTCCCAGCACACGGGCAGCAGGCGGCGCGTTTCGGGGTTCAACGTGGTTTCCCACAACTGGTCGGCGTTCATCTCGCCCAGACCCTTGAAGCGACTGATGGCCCAGCTGCCTTCGCGTGCGCCTTCCTTGCGCAGCTTGTCCAGCGTGGCTTCGCGCTCGCCTTCGTCCAGCGCGTAGAGCTTGGCCGCCGGGCGCTTGCCGCGCGCCGGGGCGTCGATGCGGTACAGCGGCGGCCGCGCAATGTGCACATGGCCGCGCTGCACCAGTTGCGGAAAGTGGCGGTAGAACAGCGTCAGCAACAGCACCTGAATGTGCGAGCCGTCGACGTCGGCGTCGCTCAGGATGCAGACCTTGCCGTAGCGCAGGCCGGTGAAATCGACCGTGTCATTCGGGCCGTGCGGGTCCACGCCCACGGCCACCGCGATGTCGTGGATTTCGGTGTTCGCGAACAAGCGGTCGCGGTCCACTTCCCAGGTGTTCAGCACCTTGCCGCGCAGCGGCAGCACGGCTTGCGTTTCCTTGTTGCGGCCCATCTTGGCGCTGCCGCCGGCGCTGTCGCCCTCGACCAGGAACACTTCGTTCAGGTTCAGGTCGCGGCTTTCGCAATCGGTCAGCTTGCCGGGCAGCACGGCCACGCCGCCGCCCTTGCGCTTTTCGACCTTCTGCGAAGCGCGCTGCCGCGTCTGCGCCTGGCGGATGACCAGTTCGGCCAGCTTCTTGCCCAGGTCCACATGCTGGTTCAGCCACAACTCCAGCGCCGGCCGCACGTAGCCCGACACCAGGCGCAGCGCGTCGCGGCTGTTCAGCCTTTCCTTGATCTGGCCCTGGAACTGGGGGTCCAAGACCTTGGCCGACAGCACGAAACTGGCGCGCGAAAACACGTCGTCGGGCATCAGCTTCACGCCCTTGGGCAGCAGCGCGTGCAGGTCGATGAAGCCCTTGATGGCGCCGAACAAACCGTCTTTCAAACCCGATTCGTGCGTGCCACCGGCCACGGTGGGGATCAGGTTCACGTAGCTCTCGCGCAGCAGCCCGCCTTCGTCGGTGAAGGCCACGCACCAGCTGGCACCTTCACCCTCGGCGTAGTTTTCCGTTTCGGCGGCGCTGGCAAATTGCTCGCCTTCGAACAAAGGAATCAGCGGGTCGGCCGGCAGGCTCTGCATCAGGTAGTCGCGCAGGCCTTTCTCGTACTGCCAGGTCGTGGTTTCCGGCGGCTTGTCGCCGGGCCTTTCGACCGTGTAGGTGACGATCACGCCCGGCATCAGCACGGCCTTGCTGCGCAACAAATGCATCAGCTCGGCGCGCGGCAGTTCAGCACTTTCGAAGTACTTGGCGTCGGGCCACACGCGCACGCTGGTGCCGTGTTTGCGCTCACCACTGTTGGCCTTGCGCAGTTGCAGCGGCTCGATCACATCGCCGCCGCTGAAGGCCAGTGTGGCCACCTGGCCTTCGCGCCACACGGTGACGTGCAGGCGCTTGGCCAGCGCATTCGTCACGCTGACGCCCACGCCATGCAGGCCGCCGCTGAAGCTGTAGGCGCCGCCGGCGCCTTTGTCGAACTTGCCGCCCGCATGCAGCCGGGTGAAGACGATTTCCAACACCGCCACCTGCTCTTCCGGGTGCAGGCCGAAGGGAATGCCGCGGCCGTCGTCGTCGATGCTGACCGAGCCGTCGCCGTGCAGCGTGACGGCCACCTGCTTGGCGTAGCCGGCCAGGGCTTCGTCGGCGGCGTTGTCGATGACCTCCTGCACGATGTGCAGCGGGTTGTCGGTGCGGGTGTACATGCCCGGCCGCTGCTTGACGGGCTCCAGGCCCTTGAGGACGCGGATCGAGGCTTCGCCGTAGGTGCTGGTCGTGCTGTTGGACTTGATGGAGGGCATGCGGCCGATTCTAGGCAGCGGCTGCGCAAGCCAAGACCGCAGGCGGGCTGACCAAGGGCCGCGTCAACAGGCCTGCGCGCAGGTCGAACCCAACGCGGGGGCGCAGTCCGAATCAGGGTTTTTCCTGTGTCGAAAAGCGTTACACCGGTGAGGGTCGCGAGCTGCCGTCGACCCGCGACCTGGGCGTGCTCAACCGGTATTTTTCCAAGTGAAGGGCCAGACAGAACACGATCCGGCACGGCGATTGCTACTCACCCCTCGGCTCCTAACGTTCGCCGCGAACGATCTCAGGAATGTGCTGCGGCGCCATCCACTTAGATCAAGAGGTGTTCCATGCAGCTTCAGACTTCCCTGTCTCAGATCATCCGCAGTGGCATCGCTGTCGCTGCGCTTGCCGCGCTGTCCGGGCAAGCATCGGCCTTCGGTGTCAACCTCGTGACCAACGGCGGTTTCGAGACCGGCAACTTCACCGGCTGGACCCAGATCGGCGACACCACCTTCAACGGCGTCCAGTGCCCGGGCGTCGGACTCGTGCCCCAAGGCAGTTGCAACGCCTTCTTCGGTCCGGTTGGGACGCTGGGCGGGATCCAGCAAACCCTCGCGACGACCGCCGGTGCGCAGTACTTCATCAGCTTCATCTTCAACAGTGACGGCGGTACGCCTGGCAATTTCATCGTCGACTTCGGCGGCCAGAACCTGTTGAACCTGGTGAATCCGCCGTCCGCGGGCAATCAGACCTTCGCCTTCAATGCCATCGCGACCGCAGCCAGTACGGTTCTGAAGTTCCAGTTCCGCGACGATCCCGGCTTCGTGTTACTCGACGGTGTGCAGGTGATTCCCGAGCCGGCAAGTCTGGGCTTGGTGAGCCTGGCACTGCTCGGGCTGGCCGCCAGCCGCCGGCGCAAGACGCACTGATACCGTTCGCCCCGACATCGGAAACGGCGACCTCGGTCGCCGTTTTTTGCTTTCTGCGCAGCCAGCGCGCCGATGGGCGGCCCATTGGCCGTCAGGGCGACCGAGGCTCAGCCGTAGCGCGCCATGTTCAAGCCCACGATGTCGATGTCGGGCTGGCGGCCGGAAACCAGATCGGCGATGACGCGGCCGGTGCCGGCCGACATCGTCCAGCCCAGCGTGCCGTGGCCGGTGGCCAGCAGCAGGTTCTGCACGGGCGTGGTGCCCACGATGGGCGTGCCGTCGGGCGTCATCGGCCGCAGGCCGCACCAGAAGCTGGCTTTGCTGACATCGCCGCCGCGTGGGAAGAGGTCGGTGACGACGTGGTTCAGCGTGGCACGCCGCGCCTCGCGCAGGTTCAGGCTGTAGCCGGCCAGTTCGGCCGTGCCCCCCACGCGGATGCGATCGCCCAGGCGCGTGACCGCGACCTTGTGGGTTTCGTCCATCACCGTGCTTTCGGGCGCGCCGCTGGCGTCGGTGATGGGCACGGTGATGCTGTAGCCCTTCACCGGGTAAACGGGAATGCGGATGCCCACCCGCGCCAGCAGGCCCGCCGAATGGCTGCCCAGCGCCACCACCACCTTGTCGGCGGTCAGCAGGCCGGCATCGGTGAACACGCCGGTGATGGCGCCGCCACCGACCTGCAGGCTGTCGATGCGCGAGTTCCATCTGAATTCCACACCCAGCGCGGCGGCCATCTCGGCCAGGCGTTGGCTGAAGAGATGGCAGTCGCCCGTCTCGTCATTCGGCAGGCGCAGTGCGCCAACGAATTTCTCTTGCGTCAGTTTCAACGCGGGTTCAACGGCGGTGAAACCGGCGCGGTCCAGCACCTCGAAAGGCACGCCGTATTGCTTGAGGATGGCCACGTCGCCACCGATGCTGTCGAGCTGCTTTTGCGTGCGGAAGAGTTGCAGCGTGCCTTGCGCGCGATCGTCATACTCGATGCCGGTTTCGGCTCTCAACTGCTTGAGACAGTCGCGGCTGTACTCGGCGATAGGCACCATGCGGCTCTTGTTCAGCGCGTAGGCTTTCGCGGTGCAGTTGGCCAGCATCATCGCGCCCCAACGCCACATGGCCGGGTCGAACAGCGGCCAGATGACCAGCGGGCTGTGCTGCATCAGCATCCAATTGATGGCCTTGATCGGCATGCCCGGCCCGGCCCACGGCGCGCTGTAGCCTGGGCTGACTTCACCGGCGTTGCCGAAGCTGGTTTCCAGCGCCGGGCCGCTCTGGCGGTCCACCAATGTGACCTCGTGGCCCGCCTTGGCCAGGTAGTAGGCCGAGGCCACGCCGATCACGCCACCACCGAGCACCAGAACCTTCATTGCAACCTCCTGTGTCCACGGGGACTCTACCCACCCCCCTGGCGTGAAGCTGCGGTGTTTTCCGGGACAATCGCCGCATGAATGCCGCTTCCATGCCGCCTGCGCCGCCCAAGGCACTGGCCCCCTTGTCGATGCAGCAGGTGCTGATCTGCGGCGCGCTGATCGTCACCCTGAGCATGGGCATCCGCCATGGCTTCGGCCTGTGGCTGCAGCCGATGACGATGGACCGCGGCTGGAGCCGCGAGACCTTCTCCTTCGCGCTGGCGGTGCAGAACCTGGCCTTCGGCCTGGCGGGCCCGCTGGCCGGCATGTGGGCCGACCGCAAAGGCGCGTTTCCCGTGCTGCTGACCGGGGGGGCGATGTACGCGCTGGGCTTGGTGGGCATGGCGCTGGCACCGACGGGCCTGCTCTTCACGGCCAGCGCAGGCTTGCTCATTGGCGTGGCGCAGTCGGGCTGCACCTACGCCGTGGTCTTCGGGGTGGTGGCGCGCAACGTGCCGGCCGAGAAGCGCACCTGGGCGATGTCCATCGCCGCGGCGGCGGGCTCCTTCGGCCAGTTCCTCATGGTGCCGGTGGAAAACGGCCTGATCGGTGCTTGGGGCTGGCAGGTGGCGCTGCTGCTGCTGGGCGCCTGCGCGTTGGCCATCCTGCCGCTGGCCTGGGGGCTGAAGGAGCCGCCCCAGGACGCTGCAGCAGGGCAACAGCAAAGCATGACGGCAGCGCTGCGCGAAGCCTTTGCCTACCCCAGCTTCCGACTGCTGATGGCGGGCTACTTCGTGTGCGGCTTCCACCTCGTGTTCATTGGTGTGCACATGCCCAGCTACCTGAAGGACAAGGGTCTGGGGCCGGGCGTGGCCACCACGGCACTCGCGCTCATCGGGCTGTTCAATGTCTTCGGCACGTTCGGCGCGGGATGGCTCAGCAGCCACTTTGCCAAACGCCACATCCTGTCAGGCATCTACGGCGCGCGTGCGTTGGCGATCCTGCTGTTCATCACGCTGCCGCTGACGCCCTGGAGCGTCTACCTTTTCGCAGCGGTGATGGGCCTGTTGTGGCTGTCTACCGTGCCCATGACCAACGGCATCGTGGCGCAGGTCTTCGGCGTGCGCTACCTGTCCATGCTGGGCGGTTTTGTCTTCCTGAGCCACCAGATGGGCTCTTTCCTGGGTGCCTGGCTGGGCGGCCGGCTCTTCGACATGACCGGCAGTTACGCCGTGATGTGGTGGATTTCGGTGGGCCTGGGCGTGTTCGCAGCGCTGATCAACTTGCCGGTTCGCGAAGCCGCCATCGCGCGGGCGCTGCCACAACCGGCATGAAGCAACGCTGGCGTCGCATCAGTCTGGGCATGGCCCTGGCGGCCCTGGCAGCCGTGCTGGCCGCCACCTTCGCGGCCTACCTCAGCCCGCACCTGGCAGTCGATCTCGCCAACCGCGTCTGGGCCTGCTTTTAATGCACACGCTTTCGTCAGCGTCGCCGTGGGTGCAGCGCTTTGCGGCGCTGCTGCGCCCGGGCGGCAGCGTGCTGGACGTGGCCTGCGGCAGCGGACGCCACGCGGTGTGGCTGGCGGCGCAAGGCTTTGCCGTCACCGGCGTGGACCGCAACGCGGACGCACTGCAAGGCTTGCCGGCGAGCGTCGAAGCCGTGCACGCCGACCTCGAAGGCGCGCCCTGGCCGCTGCCGGGCCGCGTTTTTGACGGCATCGTCGTCACCAACTACCTGTGGCGCCCGCTGTGGTCCGACCTGCTGGCCGCGCTGGCACCGGGTGGCGTGCTGGTCTACGAAACCTTCGCGCTGGGCCAGCAGCGTTACGGCAAACCGTCGCGGCCCGACTTCCTGCTGCAGCCCGGCGAATTGCTGCGCGTCTGCGCCGATTTGCGCGTGGTGGCCTACGAAGAGGGGCTGGAGGCCGAGCCCGCGCGCTGCGTGCAGCGCATCGCTGCGGTGCGGGCGTCACACGGCGACACCGACGCCTCGGACTACCCCTTGGGTGCCGTGCCCGGCGGCCCGGCCCCTGCCCGCTAAAATGCCGGCTTGACCCGGCCCCATCGAACCCGCGCACACCGCGCACACCGCGCCCGTTGGCAAGCACCCTTCCTATGAAACCCATCGTTGGCAGCATCGTTGCACTCGTGACCCCGATGCAGGACGACGGCCGCGTCGACTACGCCGCCCTGCGCCGCCTGATCGACTGGCACATCGCCGAAGGCACCGACTGCATCGGCGTGGTGGGCACCACCGGCGAATCGCCCACGGTGTCGACCGAAGAGAACTGCGAAGTCATCCGCGTGGCCGTCGAGCACACCGCCAAGCGCGTGCCCGTGATGGCCGGCACCGGCTCCAATTCCACCGCCGAAGCCATCGAACTGACGCGCTATGCGCAGCAGGTCGGTGCCGACTGCCATCTGTCGGTGGTGCCTTACTACAACCGACCTTCGCAGGAAGGCATCTACCAGCACTTCAAGGCCATCGCCGAAGCGGTGGACCTGCCGCTGGTGCTGTACAACGTGCCCGGCCGCACGGTGGCCGACATGCAGCCCGAGACCACGCTGCGCCTGGCTGCGGTGCCCGGCGTCATCGGCGTCAAGGAAGCCACCGGCAACATCGAACGCGCTTGCCAGTTGATCAAGCACGCGCCGCAGGGCTTCAGCATCTATTCGGGCGATGACGGCACCGCCGTGGCGCTGATGCTGCTGGGCGGCCATGGCAACGTCAGCGTGACGGCCAACATCGCGCCGCGCCTGATGGCCGAATTGTGCAAGGCCGCCATTGCCGGCGATGCCCGAACCGCCGCCGTACTGCACCTGCGCCTGCTGCCCCTGCACAAGCAACTCTTCTGCGAACCCAGCCCGGCACCCACCAAGTGGGCCATGGCGCGCTTGGGCCTGTGCGGCGCGGCGCTGCGCCTGCCCATCACGCCGCTGACCGAAGCCGGCCAGGCGCAGGTGGCGCAAGCCCTGCGCGAAGCCGGCCTGGCGAGCTGAACGCCCACTGCCTCGGCCGCCATCTCTTTTTCCGGCCTTCCCCACACCAGCCTGCACCAGTCGCGGCCGCCCACGGCAGCCGACGCGGAGACCCCGAACGTGAACCTTCTTCCTGCTGCCCCCCCCGCCCGACGCGCGCTGACCTTGTTGACGGCCGCAGTCGCCGCTTCACTGGCAGGCTGCTCGACCATCGAAGGCCTCTTCGGCGGCGACAAGGTCGACTACCGCACCACGGCTGCCAAGGCACAGCCGCTGGATGTGCCGCCCGACCTGACACAACTGGCGCGTGACGCGCGCTACCAGCCACAGGGCGGCGTGATCAGCGCTTCGGGTGCGCGCCAGCCAGCGGTTGCGGCCACCAGCCTCAACCCGGGCACCGGCCCGGCGACCGAAGGCGTGGCCGTGAACAACCTGGACGGCATGCGCATTGCGCGCGACGGCCAGCAGCGCTGGTTGGTGAGTACCCAAACGCCGGAACAACTGTGGCCGCAATTGAAGGCTTTCTGGGAAGCGCGCGGCCTGAAGCTGGCGGCTGAAAACGCGCAGACCGGCGTGATGGAAACCGAGTGGGCCGAGAACAAGGCCAAGGTCTCGAACGACCCGATCCGCAACACCATCGGCCGGCTGTTCAGCGGCCTGTACGACAGCGGCGAGCGCGACCTGTACCGCACGCGCGTCGAGCGCACCGCCAGCGGCAGCGAGGTCTACATCACGCACCGCGGCATGGAAGAGGTCTACACCTCGGAGCGCAAGGAATCCACCGTCTGGCGCCCGCGCGCCAACGACCCGCAGCTGGAAGCCGAACTGCTGAGCAAGCTGATGCTGGCGCTGGCCAACAAGGGTCAGCCCGCAGCGCCAACGGTGGCTGCCGCGCCGGCGGCCGCATCGGCGCCCGATACCTTGGGCAAGGCGCGCATCACCGAGGCACCGCAGGCCACCTCGCTGGTCATCGAAGAGCCGTTTGACCGCGCCTGGCGCCGCGTCGGCCTGTCGCTGGACCGCAGCGGCTTCTCGGTGGAAGACCGCGACCGCGCAGCGGGCGTCTACTACGTGCGCTACATCGACCCCAAGTACGCCGACAAGGAAGAACCCGGCTGGTGGTCCAAACTCTTCGGCGACGGCACCAACCCGGCTGCCGCCGTGCGCTACCGCATCGTGCTGAAGAATGCCGGCGAAAAGACCAACCTGTCGGTGCAAACCGCCACCGGTGCCGCCGACACGGGCGACAACGCCAAGCGCATCGTGGGGCTCTTGGCCAACAGCTTGAAGTAAAGCGCGCTCAGCCAACAAAAAGGCCACCGTGCGGTGGCCTTTTTCGTGTTCGACTGGCGGCTTAGCGGCTGGCGATGGGCTGCACGTCGCGGCGCGGTGAACCAACGAACAACTGGCGCGGACGGCCGATCTTGTACTCGGGGTCGCCGATCATTTCGTTCAGTTGCGCGATCCAGCCCACTGTGCGGGCCAGCGCGAAGATGGCCGTGAACAGGCTGACCGGAATGCCCAGTGCGCTTTGCACAATGCCCGAATAGAAATCGACGTTCGGGTAGAGCTTGCGACTGATGAAGTAGTCGTCTTCCAACGCGATCTTCTCCAGCGCCATGGCCAGCTTGAACAGCGGGTCGTCGTGCAGGCCGGTGGCTTGCAGCACTTCGTGGCAGGTCTCGCGCATCAGCGTGGCGCGCGGGTCGTGGTTCTTGTAGACCCGGTGACCGAAGCCCATCAGCTTGACGTTGGAGTTCTTGTCCTTCACCTGCTTGATGAACTCGCCGATCTTCTCGACGCCGCCATTGCGCTGGATGTCCTTCAGCATGTTCAGCGCCGCTTCGTTGGCGCCGCCGTGCGCGGGGCCCCACAGGCAAGCCACGCCGGCTGCGATGGCCGCGAACGGGTTGGTGCCCGAACTGCCGCACAGGCGCACAGTGGAGGTGCTGGCGTTCTGTTCGTGGTCGGCGTGCAGGATGAAGATGCGGTCGATGGCGCGCACCAGCACTTCATTCGGCTCGTAGGCTTCACACGGCGTGGCAAACATCATGTGCATGAAGTTCGCCGAATACGACAGGTCGTTGCGCGGGTAGATGAAGGGCTGGCCGATACCGTACTTGTAGGCCATGGCCACCAGCGTGGGCATCTTGGCGATCAGGCGGATGGCCGAGATCTCGCGGTGCTGCGGGTTATGGATGTCGGTGCTGTCGTGATAGAAGGCCGACAGCGCGCCCACCAGTCCCGTCATCACCGCCATCGGGTGTGCGTCGCGGCGGAAACCGCGCAGAAAGAACTGCATCTGCTCGTTCACCATCGTGTGGTTGGTGACGAGCTTGGTGAAGTCGGTCCGCTGTGCCGCGTCGGGCAGGTCGCCCTTCAGCAGCAGGTAGCAGGTTTCCAGGAAGTCGCAGTTCTGCGCCAGCTGTTCGATGGGGTAGCCGCGGTACAGCAATTCGCCCTTGTCACCGTCGATGTAGGTGATGGTGCTGTTGCACGAAGCCGTACTCAGGAAACCCGGGTCGTAGGTGAACTTGCCGGTCTGGGCGTAGAGCTTGCGAATGTCGATGACATCCGGACCGATGCTGCCCTTGTACAGGGGCAGGTCCATGCTGGGACTGCCGTCCGAAAACGACAGGGTGGCTTTCACGTCGGAGGGGGTCATCGCGGCTAACCTTTCTTCAGTTCGGTAGGGTGGGAAACGGCTGGCGCATCTGTGCCAGCACGTCTCGCACCTCGGCGGTATCGACCTCGCCCTGCGGCTCTTTTCGACGGAGCAACAGGTCCAGCAGGTCGTTGTCGGCCAGGTCCATCAGGGTGGTGATCCCTGCAGCCTGCCTTGTCGTGATCGTCTCCTCGTACTGGCGGAAGAAGCGTTCGATGAAGAGGTCGTTTTCCAGCAAACCGCGGCGGCAGCGCCACTTCAATTTACTCAGTTCCCGAACCCCGAGTCGCGCTTCCATCATCAGGCTCAGATGGTCCGACGGACCATCAGCTCCTTGATCTTGCCGATGGCCTTGGTCGGGTTCAGGCCCTTGGGGCAGACATCGACGCAATTCATGATCGTGTGGCAGCGGAAGAGCCGGTAGGGGTCTTCCAGGTTGTCCAGGCGGCCGGCGGTGTCTTCGTCGCGGCTGTCGGCAATGAAGCGGTAGGCCTGCAGCAGGCCGGCCGGGCCGACGAACTTGTCGGGGTTCCACCAGAAGCTGGGGCAGGCCGTCGAACACGAAGCGCACAGGATGCACTCGTACAGGCCGTTCAACTCGTCGCGCTCTTCAGGTGACTGCAGGCGTTCCTTTTCAGGCGGCTGCGTGTCGTTGACCAGGTAGGGCTTGATCGAGTGGTACTGCTTGAAGAACAGCGTCATGTCGACGATGAGGTCGCGGATGACGGGCAGCCCCGGCAGCGGCTTCAGCACGATGGTGCCCGGCAGCGTCAGCATGTTGGTCAGGCAGGCCAGACCGTTCTTGCCGTTGATGTTCATCGCGTCGGAACCGCAGACGCCTTCGCGGCAGCTGCGGCGAAAGCTCAAGCTCGGGTCGACGGCTTTCAGCTTGTTCAGCGCGTCGAGCAGCATGCGTTCGTGGCCGTCGAGTTCGACCTGCAGCGTCTGCATGCGCGGCTTCTCGTCGGTGTCGGGGTCGTAGCGGTAAATCTGGAAAGTGCGCAGGGCCATGGTGCTGTTGCTCGTGCTGTGTGCGTTAGAACGTTCTGACTTTCGGCGGAACTGACTCAACCGTCAGCGGCTTCAGTTGCACGGGCTTGTAGTCCAGCCGGTTGCCTTCGGCGTACCACAGCGTGTGCTTCATCCAGACTGCGTCGTTGCGGCCGTTCGGGTGCTCGGCGGTGTCGCCGTAATCGTTCACGCTGTGCGCGCCGCGGCTTTCCTTGCGGGCGGCGGCCGAGACCATGGTGGCGCGGGCGCTTTCGATCAGGTTGTCGACTTCCAGCGCCTCGATGCGCGCGGTGTTGAAGACCTTGCTTTTGTCCTTCAGACCAATCGACTTCACGCGCTCGGCCAGGGCTTCGATCTTGACTACGCCCTCGTCCATCATGGCCTGGGTGCGGAAGACGCTGGCGTGCTGCTGCATGGTGTCGCGGATGTCGTTGGCCACGTGTTGCGCGTACTCGCCGCTGGTGCTGCTGTCCAGGCGGGCCAGGCGGGCCAGCGAGGCGTCGGCGGCATCGGCCGGCAGGGGCTTGTGGACTTTGTTTTTCTGGTTGAACTCGACGATGTGGTTACCCGCCGCGCGGCCGAACACCAGCAGGTCGAGCAGCGAATTCGTGCCCAGGCGGTTGGCCCCGTGCACGCTGACACAACTGCATTCGCCGACGGCGTAGAAGCCGTTGATGACGCTGTTCGGATTGCGGGATGTCCCAAGCCCGTTCGGTGCCACCACCTGCCCGTGAATATTCGTCGGGATGCCACCCATCTGGTAGTGAATCGTCGGCACCACCGGGATCGGTTCCTTGGTGATGTCGACGTTGGCGAAGTTGTGGCCGATCTCCAGCACGCTGGGCAGGCGTTTCAGGATGGTCTCGCCACCCAGGTGTGTCAGGTCGAGATTGATGTAGTCCTTGTTCGGACCGCAGCCTCGGCCTTCCTTGATTTCCTGGTCCATGCAGCGCGACACGAAGTCACGCGGTGCCAGGTCTTTCAGCGTCGGCGCGTAACGTTCCATGAAGCGTTCGCCGTCCGAATTGCGCAGGATCGCACCTTCGCCGCGGCAGCCTTCGGTCAGCAGCACGCCGGCGTTGTGCACGCCGGTGGGGTGGAACTGCCAGAACTCCATGTCCTCCAGCGGCACGCCGGCGCGGGCCGCCATGCCCAGGCCGTCGCCGGTGTTGATGAAGGCGTTGGTGGAGGCCGCGAAGATGCGGCCAGCGCCGCCGGTGGCGAACAGCGTGGTCTTGGCTTCCAGGATGTGGACTTCGCCGGTTTCCATTTCCAGCGCGGTCACGCCGAGCACGTCGCCGTCGGCGTCGCGAATCAGGTCCAGCGCCATCCATTCGACGAAGAAATTGGTGCGCGCCTTGACGTTCTGCTGGTACAGCGTGTGCAGCATCGCGTGGCCGGTGCGGTCGGCCGCAGCGCAAGCGCGTTGCACCGGCTTTTCGCCGTAATTCGCGGTGTGGCCGCCGAAGGGGCGCTGGTAGATGGTGCCGTCGGGGTTGCGGTCAAACGGCATCCCGAAGTGTTCCAGTTCGTAGACGACTTTCGGCGCTTCGCGGCACATGTACTCGATGGCGTCCTGGTCGCCCAGCCAGTCCGAACCCTTGACGGTGTCGTAGAAGTGGTAATGCCAATTGTCCTCGGCCATGTTGCCGAGTGAAGCACCGATGCCGCCCTGTGCCGCCACCGTGTGGCTGCGCGTCGGGAAGACCTTGGACAGCACGGCGACATTCAAGCCAGCCAAGGCCAATTGCAGCGATGCGCGCATGCCGGAGCCACCGGCACCGACGATGACGACGTCGAATTTGCGACGCGGAAGGGAAGAAGTCAGCGTCACGATTTACAGCCTCCAGAGCACTTGAACGGCCCAGCCCATGCAGCCCACCAACCAGCAGATGGAAAACACCTGCAGCACCAGCCGCAGCGCGGCCGCTTTCACGTAATCCATCCAGATGTCGCGCACGCCGATCCAGGCATGCCAGCCCAGCGCGATGAGCACAACGAAGGTCAAGACCTTCATCCACTGCGCCGAGAAGATCCCGGCCCAGGCGTCATAGCCCAGCGGGCCTTTGGTGAAGATCACCTGCAGCAAGAGCAGCACCGTGAACAGCGCCATCAGGGTGGCGGTGACGCGCTGGCTGAGCCAGTCGCGCATACCGTAATGCGCGCCGACGACAACGCGCTTGGAACCGTAATTGACCGACATTTTTTCTTGTGCCTCAGCTCAATACAGGCCGAACAGCTTGGCGCCCAGCACCAGCGTCAGCAACACGCTGGCAGCCAGCGTGACGACGGCCGACTGGCGGCCGAATTCCTTGGTGACGCTGTGCGTCGCGTCCATCCACAGGTGGCGCACGCCGGCGATGAAGTGGTGCAGGTAGGCCCAGATCAGACCCAGCACGACGACCTTGACGAGCAGGCCGGGCACGAAGCCGATGCCGGCCTCGAAGGCGCTGGTGAAGCGCTCGAAGGTGATCTCGGACGTGAGGCTGACATCGAAGAACCAGATGATCAGCGGCAGCAGCGCAAACATCATCGCGCCACTGGCGCGGTGCAGGATGGACACCACGCCCGCCAGGGGCAGGCGGTACTGCAGGGCGTCCACCAGGCGCATCGTGCCGGGTCTTTGCTTTGCGTTTTTTGTCACTATCTCAGGCATGTTGTTGCTCTCGAAACCACGTGAAACCAAATGAGTTTATTGCAATGCAGCAGCGCCAGGCTTACAGCCGGCAGCACGGCTGCAAAAAGGGCGAAGGTAGGGCAAAACGGCTGCCGCTGGCGCCTGAAAAAGCAGGGTGAAACGGGCGCTTGGGCACGATCAGCTCAGTTCGTTGCGGTAGTGGTGGGCGGTGGTCTGGTACAGGCCGCGTCGCAGTTCGACCGGCCGGTCCCCGTAGGTATACGACAAGCGCTCGACCGACAGCAGCGGCGTGCCCAATGGCAACTGCAGCCAGTTGGCTTCTTCAGCCCCGGCCGACACGGCGCGGATTTTTTCCTCTGCGCGGATCATGTGCACCGCGAACTCGACTTCGAACAAGCGGTACATCGGGCCGCGCCAGGCTTGCAGGCGTTCCACCGTCAAACCCTTGAAGGCCGCACCGGGCAACCAGATGTCGTCCAGCACCACCGGCAGGTTGCCGTTCAGCAGCAGGCGGCGCACCTGCACCGCCGACTCGCCGCCCTTCAGGCCCAGCAGGCGCGCCACGTCGGCCGGCGCGCGCATGCGCCGGCATTCCAGCAGCTTGCGTTGCAGCGCCGGCGGGCTGCCGTCGTCGGGCGTCAGGCGCAGGAATCGGTATTGGGTGGATTGCTCGGCATGGGTGGCCACGAAAGTGCCCTTGCCCTGGCGGCGCACCAGCATGTTCTCGGCGGCCATTTCGTCGATGGCCTTGCGCACCGTGCCCTGGCTGACGCGAAAGCGCGCGGCCAGTTCCACCTCGCTGGGGATGACCTGCCCCGGCAGCCAGGCACCGTCTTGCAGGCTTTGCACCAGCAGCGCCTTGATCTGCTGGTACAGCGGGCTGAACGCCGGTCCGGCGGGCAGCTCGGCGGACGGGTCAAGTGAAGCAACAGATTCAGCACGGGACGGCATGCGGAGATTGTCTTACATAAGACATAAGAGTGCAGTCAGGGTGGGCTGTCTAGAATCGCCGGCTGCGTCAGGCTGCACGCCCTGACCTTCTGTTTCACACCCCATCCAGGAGACTCGCATGTCCACCAAGAAGCCCGTTCGTGTGGCCGTTACCGGCGCTGCCGGCCAGATCGGTTACGCCCTGCTGTTCCGCATCGCCAGCGGCGAGATGCTGGGCAAGGACCAGCCGGTGATCCTGCAACTGCTGGAAGTGCCCGTCGAAGGCCCGCAGAAGGCGCTGAAGGGCGTGATGATGGAAATCGACGACTGCGCCTTCCCGCTGCTGGTCGAGATGACCGCCCACAGCGACCCGATGACCGCCTTCAAGGACGCCGACTACGCGCTGCTGGTCGGTTCGCGCCCGCGCGGCCCGGGCATGGAACGCGCTGAACTGCTGGCCATCAATGGTGCCATCTTCACCGCGCAGGGCAAGGCGCTCGACGCCGTGGCCGGCCGCAACGTCAAGGTGCTGGTGGTCGGCAACCCGGCCAACACCAACGCCTACATCGCGATGAAGAGCGCGCCCGGCCTGCCGCGCGAAAACTTCACCGCCATGCTGCGCCTGGACCACAACCGCGCCGCCAGCCAGATCGCCGCCAAGACCGGCAAGCCGGTGGCCGCCATCAAGAAGCTGGCCGTGTGGGGCAACCACAGCCCGACCATGTACGCCGACTACCGCTTCGCGACCATAGCCGGTGCCAGCGTGAAGGACATGATCAACGACCAGGTCTGGAACAAGGACGTCTTCCTGCCCACCGTGGGCAAGCGCGGCGCGGCCATCATCGAAGCGCGCGGCCTGTCTTCGGCCGCCAGCGCGGCCAACGCGGCCATCGACCACATGCGCGACTGGGCCCTGGGCACCGCCGGCGAATGGGTCACGATGGGCGTGCCCAGCAATGGCGAATACGGCATTCCCAAAGACGTGATGTTCGGCTTCCCGGTCACCACCGAAGGCGGCAAGTACAAGATCGTTGAAGGCCTGCCCATCGACGAGTTCAGCCAGGCCTGCATCGACAAGACGCTGGCTGAGCTGACCGGCGAACAAGACGGCGTCAAGCACCTGCTGTGACCGCCCCCGCCACCCCCAGCGAGGCGCTGGTGGACGCCGACGACGCAGCGCCCGAGCTGCCGGTCTGCGACCACTACTGCGGCACCGAGGCGCGCATGGCCAAGGCGCTGGCGTTGCAGGCCGAACTGGGTGCGGTGTTCGACATCACGCTGGACTGCGAAGACGGCGCGCCCGTCGGTGCTGAAGGCCTGCATGCGGCCCTGTGCGCGCGCATCGCGCTGTCCGAAGCCAACCGTTTCGGTCGCGTCGGCGTGCGCGTGCACGCGGTCGATCACCCGGCCTTCGAAGCCGATCTGCAAACCCTCATCGGCCTGGCTGGCGACCGCCTGGCCTACCTGATGGTGCCCAAGCCGCGCGACGCCGCCGAGGTGCGCCACGCCATCGCCCGCGTGGCGGCGGTGGCTGGCATCAGCGGGCGCGGTGCGGCGCTGCCCGTGCACGTGCTGGTGGAAACGCACGGCGCGCTACGCGAGGTG
The DNA here is from genome assembly GCA_031383435.1 of Betaproteobacteria bacterium. Classification (GTDB taxonomy): domain Bacteria; phylum Pseudomonadota; class Gammaproteobacteria; order Burkholderiales; family Burkholderiaceae_C; genus Rubrivivax. The sequence goes on from JANMZP010000145.1 coordinate 39,193, forward strand.
TTCGCCATCGCGGCCGAACCGCGCATCGAATCCATTTCCTTTGGCCTGATGGATTTCGTCGCGGCGCACCGGGGTGCGATACCGCAAAGCGCGATGAGCGCCGACGGCCAGTTCGACCACCCGCTGGTGGTGCGGGCCAAGCTGGAAATCGCTGCGGCCTGCCACGCCCACGGCAAGACGCCGTCGCACTGTGTCGTGACCGAGTTCAAGGACACCCAGGCCTTGGCCGACGCGGCCCGCATGGCCCGCGAGCAACTGGGCTACACGCGGATGTGGAGCATCCACCCGGACCAGATCCGGCCCATCGTGGCGGCCTTCGCGCCGACGGGCGAAGAACTGGACCAGGCCATCGCCATCCTCCGCGCCGCGCAGGCCGCGCAGTGGGCACCCATCCAGCACGACAAGACCCTGCACGACCGCGCCAGCTACCGCTACTTCTGGCAGGTCATCACCCGTGCCCATCGGATGGCGGCCGCTGGCGGGCCGGCGCTACCCGCCGACGTCCAAACCAACTGGTTCGCCCCATGATGCATCGATCCGCCCTGCTCGCCGGCCTGTGCCTGCTGGCCGCCACCACGGCCGCGCCAGCGCAGCAGCTCAAGCTGCGCTTGCTGGAAACGACAGACGTCCATATGTATCTCATGGACTACGACTACTACCAGGACAAGCCCAGTGGCGAATACGGCCTGGCGCGCACCGCCACGCTCATCAAGGCCGCGCGTGGCGAGGTCAAGAACAGCCTGCTGTTCGACAACGGCGACCTGCTGCAAGGCGGCCCGATGGGCGAGTACGTGGCCCGTGTGAAGCCGCTGCAGCCGGGTCAGGTGCACCCGGCGTTCAAGGTCATGAACAGCCTGGGCTATGACGCGGCCAACATCGGCAACCACGAATTCAACTACGGCCTGCCCTTCCTGAAGCAGTCGCTGACGGGTGCGACCTTCCCCTACCTGAACGCCAACGTCTACCTGGAAGACGGCGACGGCAACCCGGCCAACGACAAGAACGCCTACACGCCCTATGTGATCCTGGAGCGCACCTTCGCCGACGAGAACGGCACGCCGCAGAAGCTGAAGGTGGGCGTGCTCGGTCTGGTGCCGCCGCAGGTCATGGTGTGGGACCGCGAACGCCTGACGGGCAAGGTGGTGGCGCGCGACATCGTGCAGACCGCCCAGCAATTTCTGCCCGAGATGAAGGCCCGCGGTGCCGATGTCATCGTGGTCATCGCGCACTCGGGCTTCGAGTTCGGCGAGTCGGTCTTCTTTGCCGAAAACGCGGTGGCCAAGCTGGCCGAGCAAGCCGACGTGAACGCCATCCTGTTCGGCCATTCGCACGGTGAATTTCCGGGCCGCTACTTTTCGAACCACAGCAAGGCCAACCTGCAGCAGGGCACCATCCATGGCGTGGCGGCGGTGATGCCCGGCTTCTGGGGCAGCCACCTGGGCGTGGTCGACCTGGTGCTGGACAAATCCGCCGCCGGCTGGAAAGTCAGCAGCGGCACGGGCAGCTTGCGTCCCATCTGGGACCGCACCACGCGCAAGCCGCTGGTCGAGGCCGACCCCCAGGTGGCCGCGCTGGTGGCCGAAGAACACGCCGGCACGCTGGCCTTCATGCGCGCCCCGCTGGGCGAAACGCGCTCACCCATCCACACCTACTTTTCGCTGGTCGGCGACGACCCGTCGGTGCAGCTGATTGCCCAGGCGCAACTGGCCTATGCCCGGCGTGCGCTGGCGGCCACGCCCTACGCCAAATTGCCGCTGTTGTCAGCCGCTTCACCCTTCAAGACCGGGCCGCGCGGCGGTGGCTACGTGGACATTCCGGCCGGCACGCTGAGCCTGCGCAACGCGGCCGAAATCTACGTTTACCCGAACGCGCTGCAGGCGGTGCAGGTGACCGGTGCGCAGGTGCGCGAATGGCTGGAGATGTCGGCGCTGGTGTTCAACCGCATCGACCCGAGAGGCCCGCCCGAACAGGACCTGATCAACACCTCGGTTCCGGGCTATTTCCTGGACACCCTGGACGGCGTGACCTACCGCATCGACGTGACCCAGCCCGCGCGCTACCAGCGCGGCGGCAAGCTGGCAAACCCCGATGCGCACCGCGTCGTCGACCTGCGCTACCAGGGCCAGCCCATTGACGAGAAGGCGCTCTTCGTGGTGGTGACCAACAGCCACCGCGCCAGCGGCGGCGATGCGTTTACCGGGCTGGACGGCAACAACATCGTGCTGCGCGCGCCCGATGAAAACCGCGAGGCGCTGGTGCAGTACATCAAGGCCGCCAAGGTGGTCGAACCGGCGGCCGACGACAACTGGCGCCTGCAAGCGGTGCCCGGTGTGAAGCTGCGTTTTGTGTCGGGTAGCGGCGGCATCGCGCACCTGGCGAAGCAGCCGCGCGTGAGGCTGGTTCAAGACAACGGCGACGGCAGCGCGCTCTACGAACTGACACCGTGAATTGGCGTTCGACCGGGCCCGGCGCGGTGCCGCGCCAAAGCGGCTTCGTGCTGATCACCGCGCTGCTGCTGGGCGCGCTGGTGCTGCTGGCCACCTTGGCACTGGGCGGCGCTTTCGCCTGGTATGGGCGCGACCTGCCGCCGCTGGACAAGGCCACCGACTACCGGCCGTTGCAGCACCTGCAGATCATGACCGCCGACGGCGTGGAGATCGCGCAGTTCGGCACCGAACGGCGGCTGTTCGTGCCCATCGCCAGGATGCCCAAGCGCATGGGCGGCGCGGTGGTGGCGGTGGAAGACGACAGCTTCTACAGCCACGCCGGCTTCAGCTGGCGCGGCATGGCGCGCGCCGTGGTCACCAAGCTGACCGGCGGCCGCACCGAAGGGGCGTCAACGATCACCCAACAGGTGGCGCGCACCTTTTTCCTCAGCACCCGGCGCACCGCCGAACGCAAGATCAAGGAAGCGCTGCTGGCCCGGCAGCTGGAGAACACGCTCAGCAAGGACCAGATCCTGGAGCTGTACCTGAACCAGGTCTACCTGGGCCAACGCGCTTACGGCATGGGGGCTGCGGCACAAATCTACTTCGGCAAGACGCTGGACCAACTGAGCGTGGCCGAGACCGCCATGCTGGCCGGGCTGCCGCAAAACCCCATCCACGCCAACCCGGTTTCCAGCCCCGAACGCGCGGCCAAGCGCCAGCGCTGGGTGCTGCAGCGCATGTTGAGGACGGGCTTGATCACGCCCGCCGAACACGACGCGGCGCTGGCCGAAAAGCTGGTGATCCGCAAGCCCAGTTTCGTCAATGTGCACGCCGAACACGTGGCCGAAATGGCCCGCCTGGCGGTGGTGGAGCGCTTGGGCGACAAGGCCTACACCGAGGGCGTGCGGGTGGTCACGTCGATCCGCGCCGACGACCAGCGCGCGGCCTATGCGGCGCTGCGCAAAGCCGTCATTGCGCATGAACGCAAGCAGCGCTGGCGCGGCCCGGAAGACCACGAGAACCTGCCCGACAACGCCGCCGAGGCCGAGCGCGCGGCGGCGCTGGCGCTGAAGGATGCGCAGGACGACGAGGAACTGCGCGTGGCCATGGTGCTCACGGCCACGCCGCGTGAAGTCAGCGCGCAACTGGCCAGCGGTGAAGTGGTCAGCGTGCGCGGCGACAACCTGCGCTGGGTGCAGGCCGCGCTGGCCGCCACCGCGCCGAAAGACCTGGCCCTGCGCCGCGGTGCCGTGGTGCGCCTGATGCAGGTGCCGGCAGCGCGCAGCAAGGCGCTGGAATGGGTGTTGACGCAGTGGCCGCAGGCCAACGCTGCCTTCGTGGCGCTGGACCCCGACACCGGCCGCGTGCGCGCCCTGGTGGGGGGTTTCGACTTCAGCCGGGGCCAGTTCAATCATGTGACGAATGGCGCGCGCCAGCCTGGTTCCAGCTTCAAGCCGTTTCTGTATTCAGCCGCGTTTGAGGCCGGCGTGATGCCCGAGACCCTGGTCAACGACGCGCCGTTGACCCACACCGACGGCACGCCACAAAGCTGGAACCCGCAGAACAGCGACGGCCAGTTCGCCGGCGACATCAGCGTGCGCGAAGGCCTGGTGCGCAGCAAGAACCTGGTCAGCATCCGCCTGCTGCAACAAGTCGGTCTGGGCCCTGCGCGCGACTGGATGGCGCGCTTCGGTTTCGATATGGCCAAACAGCCTGACAACCTGACGCTGGCTTTGGGCACCGGCAGCGTCACGCCGCTGCAACTGGCTGCCGGCTATGCGGTGTTCGCCAACGGCGGCCACCGCGTGACGCCGGTGCTGATCGAACGCATCAGCGACGCGCAAGGCCAGGTGCTGTTTGAGGCCGCGCCAGCGCCGGCGCTCAGCGAAGACAACCGGGCGGTGCCGGCGCGCAATGTCTTCCTGGTCAATTCGCTGCTGGCCGATGTGACCCGGCGCGGCACCGCCGCGCGCGCCCAGGCCACTCTGCAGCGGCCCGACCTGTACGGCAAGACCGGCACCACCAACGACGCGGTCGACGCCTGGTTCGGCGGCTTCGCGCCCGGCGCGGTGGCGGTGGCCTGGATGGGCTACGACGACCCGCAAAGCCTGGGCGAAGGCGAATCGGGCGGCGGCCTGGCGCTGCCGATCTGGATCGACAGCATGGCCCGCATGCTGCGCGGCGTGGCCGTGCGCCCGCTGGCCGACCACCTGCCGGCCGACGGCCTGGTGATGGTGGGCGGCGACTGGCGCTACAGCGAATGGGCCGACGGCGGTTTTGTGCCGCGGGTGGGCAGCCCGGCCGCAGTGGGGGTGGGCACCGAACCGGCGGCTTCGGCGGCGGCACCGCGCTGAGCAAAGTCGCATCGACCAGACGTCTCAACAGCCGCTTTCATTCCCGGCACAGACCGCCAGACTTTCCCCGATGGCCGATGCTTGTCGGCCATGACAGGCTCACCGGTCCACCCCTTGCTTGTAAAGGCATCCATGCGTCCATCGTTCCGCCCCAACGGTCACCTCGGCTTCGGTCTTCCCGGCACCGCGCTGCTCGCCTTGATCGGCCTTGCCGGCTGCGCCAGCGGCCCCGGCGCACCCGAGACACCGCAGGCCAGCGTGCTGCTGCAGCGTTCGGCCACCGCGCTGGGCACCGCCGGCCTGAAGACGCTGACGGTCAGCGGCAAAGGCACTGGCGGCACCGTGGGCCAGGCCTACCTGCCCGGCATGGCCTGGCCGGCGCTGAACTACAGCCTGCTGTCGCGCACGATGAATTTCGAAACCGGTGCCTTGCGCGAAGAGTTCGTGCGCAGCCGGGGCGAGCCCACCGGCGGCGGTGCCACCCCGCTGCTGGGCATGGGCGAGGCCAAGGCCATCGGCTTTGCGCGCGACGGCTACGCCTGGGGGCCGGCGGCCAACGGCGGCAGCCCGGCACCGGTGGCGCTGGCCGGCCGCGTGCACGACCTGTGGACCGGCACGCCGCAGGGTGCGATTCTGGCCGCCCAGCGCCACGGCGCGGTGGCCGGTGTGCGCGTGGTGGCCGGGCAGCCGGTCTACACGCTCAGCTTCACGGCACCCGGCCAGTACGCGGCCACGCTGGTGCTGAACGGCGCGGGCCTGGTCACGCGCATCGAATCGACGGTGCCCAACCCGGTGCTGGGGGACATGGCCGTGGTCACCGAATTCAGCGACTACCGCGAGATGGCCGGCCTGCGCTTCCCGGCGCGCATCCAGCAGAGCCAGGGCGGCTTTGCGGCGCTGGACATCGCGGTGATGGAAATGCAGCCCAACGTGCCGGCCAACTTCGCCGTGCCCGACAACGTGAAGGCCGCGCGCGAGAACGTCACGGTCGAGAAAGTGGCCGAGGGCGTCTGGTTCCTGGCCGGCGGTTCGCACAACAGCGTGGCCATCGAACTGACCGATCAGATCGTGCTGGTCGAAAGCCCGCTGTACGACGGCCGCGCCCAGGCGGTGCTGGTTGCGGCCAACGGCCTGGTGGCTGGCAAGGCGGTGAAAACGGTGGTCAATTCGCACCACCACTTCGACCATGCCGGTGGCCTGCGCACCGCCGTGGCGGCCGGGGCCGAGTTGATCACCAGCGCCGCCGCGCAGCCCTTCTACGAACGCGCCTTCGCCAACCCCAACCGCATCGCGCCCGACGCGCTGGCCGCCAGCGGCCGCACCGCGAAGATCACCGGCATCAGCGCCAGCACGGTGCTGCGCGACCGCAGCCGGCCGGTGGAGATCCACGAGCTGCAGGGCAGCGTGCACGCCCAGGGTTTCCTGGTGGTCTGGTTGCCCAGGGAAAAGCTGCTGATAGAGGCCGACGCCTACACGCCCGGCCCACTGAGCAACCCATCCAACAGCCCGCCGCCGGCGGTGGCCAACGCCAACCACGTGAACCTGGCCGACAACCTGGCGCGGCTGGGGATCGCGCCCGAACGCATCCTGCCGTTGCACGGCCGCGTGGTGCCGGCCAGCGAGCTGTACACGCAGATCGGGCGCAAGCCTTAGCCAGCGGCGTCAGGCCGATTGGGTGTCGAACATCAACAGCTCGACGCCGGCCTGCGCGAAGTTGGCCAGGTCACCGGCGGTGGCCACGCCTTGCGGCGAGGCCAGTGCCGTCTGGATGGCGGCCAGGCTGTCGAACTGCAGCAAGGCCACCAAGTGCAGCTCTGATTCGGCGCCCCCTGAGGTGACCGGCCCGCTGCTGACGCGGTAGCTGCGCAGGCCCGGGATGGTCTTGGCCAGCGGCACGTGCTTGCCGAAGTAGTAGTCGTTGAAGGCCGCCACGTCGGCAGGCTTCTTGTACAGGGCGATGACTTGGGCCATGGGTGACGCTCCGTTCAACAGCCGCAATTCGGCTCCCTCATGCTCAGTTCACCTTGCCACTTGCGCATCCGGCGCAACCCTCGGGCCGGCGCACGCAGCGCACCACGCCCAGCGCTTCAGGCCCGCTCGGGCGCGATGGCCTCGCCGTAATCCACCAGCGCTTCCAGCAGCGTTTGCGCGCGCTCGTCGTCGCGCTCCAGCGCGGCTTCGGCCAGCGTGTCGATGCGCTCGAAATAAGTCGCCAGCGACATCGCACCGCCAGCGCCTTCGTGCAGCCGCGCGGTGCGGTGCGCGTCCCAACGGGCCTGCTCCCCGTCGCTCAGCGTGGCGGCGAAATTGCGCGCGCGGTAGCGGAAGAACAATTCGTCCAGCCTGTCGTCCTGGAAGGCCGGGCGCTTGCTGGCCAGCTGGTCGCCGTTCAGTTCACGCAAACGCTGCAGCGTGCGCCGGTCGTCGTTGTTGATGAAGCCGCCGTACAAGTCTTCGTCGACGTCGGTCGGGCCGTAGTCGCGCGGTGCGTAGACCTGCGCCCACAGCGGGTCCAGCGTGCGGCCGATGGCCGCGGCGTGTTCGGCGTTCTGCAACGCCTGCGGCACGGCCAGTTTCCAGCGGCCCGCCACCGGTTCGACGACGCGCAGATTGCCCACCACGATGGGTGATTTGTTGACGTGGATGGTCTTGATCGGCAGGCGCAACTCGCCTGCCGGCAGTTCGCTCTGCCGCGTGTAAAGACGCCGTTTCACGGTCTCGGCATCCAAGCCTTGCAGTTCGCGCGGGTCGTGCGACAGGTCCCAGACGATGAGCTCGTTCTGGTTCGTCGGGTGCGGCGCCAGCGGCCACACGACCGCCAGGTTGCCGCGCTCCACCGGGTAGCGGGTGGACAGGTGGACGAAGGGTCTGTTGACCCCGATCTCGGCCCACACCGCGTCTTTCTTGTGCAGGCGCAGGCAGAAGTCCCACAGCTTGGGATTGCGGGTCTTGATCAGGCGGGCCAGCGCCAGCGTGGCCCGCACGTCCGACAACGCGTCGTGCGCCGCTTCGTGGCCGATGCCGTTGGCTTGCGTCAAATGCTCCAGTTTGAAACTGGGCCGGCCGGCCATCTCGCCTTCGGTGTGGGTGGGCCAGGTGATGCCCTCGGGGCGCAGCGCCCAGGTGGTGCGCACCACGTCCAGCAGGTCCCAGCGGCCGCAGCCGTTCTGCCATTCGCGGGCATAGGGGTCGATGAGGTTGCGCCAGAACAGGAAGCGCGTGACCTCGTCGTCGAAGCGGATGCTGTTGTAGCCCACGCCAATGGTGCCGTCGCGTGCCAGTTCGCGTTCGATCATGGCGGCGAATTCGCGCTCGGACACACCGTGCTGCGCCGCGTGCTGCGGCAGGATGCCGGTCAGCAGCACGGCTTCGGGGTCGGGCAGGCTGTCGGGGCTGGGCTTGCAGTACACCATCACCGGGTCGCCGATCTCATTCAGCTCGGCGTCGGTGCGCAGGCCGGCGAATTGCGCCGGGCGGTCGCGGCGCGGCTCGCGGCCGAAGGTCTCGTAGTCGTGCCAGAAAAAGGTGCTTGCAGCCATGGCGGGCACGATAGCGCAAGCGCTTCAGCACGCCTGTGCCCGCTGACGACGGTGCAGGGCAAAAAGAAGTGACTACTTCTTCTTGCCCGGCTTGTTCTGCAAAGCTTCCTGCATGCCGATCAGCACGCCGCTGACCATCGCCGTGTAGCTTTCAGCCAGCGCCTGGGCGGCGCGCATCTGCGCGGCCCGCGTGCTGCGGATGGCGCTGTGCATCTGCTCGGTCAGGTCTTCGGCCGTGCTGGCCGCCTTGGCCCCCGACAAGGTGCCGCCCAGTTGCATCTTTTCCAGCACCGGGCCCCAGGCGCCGGCCATCGGCACCCCGGCACCGGCAGCGGCTTTCTTCAGTGCGCTGAACATCGCGTCTTCCATCTTTTCCAAGTCGCCCAGGGCTTTCGTCATGTGCTTGTCCTGCATGTCGGCACCTTGCGCCATCAGCGTGTTCAGCGCCGTGCGGTTGGCTTCCACGGCCTTCAGCAGCGCGTCGTCCATACCGTGCACGGCCTGGTCGAGCAAGGCCTCGGGATTCATGCCGCCCAGGCCGGCAGCACCGGCCATGGCGTTCTTGGCCGCGCCGGTGCTGGCTGCTTCGGCCACCGTTTTCAGCGCGTCCTTGATGTTCTTCAGCGTCAGCTCACGGCCCTGCAGCGCGGCCATCGTGGCCTCGGCGGTGGCCTTGCGCACCTGCTCGCCTTGCTTGGCGGTGGCGGCTTCGAATTGGGCGATCAGTGCGTCAGCGTCGAACAGGGGTTTGGCCATGGCGGTCTCCGGGTCGGGTTGTGGAATGCGTTGATGCTCGCACCCGCCTGGGCTGGCCGCAAGTGCACCGGATAATCGCAACACGAGTAGCGCCCGCACCAGCAACCCACAAGCCGATCCGGAGACTTCCTGAATGACCCGCGTTTTCAATTTCAGCCCCGGCCCCGCCGCCCTGCCCGAAGTGGTGCTGCAACAGGCCGCCGACGAGATGCTGGACTGGCACGGCAGCGGTGTTTCGGTGATGGAGATGAGCCACCGCGGCAAGGCTTTCATGGGCATTGCCGAAGAAGCGGAAAGCCTGCTGCGCGAACTGATGGCCGTGCCGACGAATTACAAAACGCTGTTCATGCAGGGTGGCGCCATCGGCGAGAACGCCATCGTGCCGATGAACATGCTGCGCGGCAAAGCCAGCGCCGACTACATCGACACCGGCGCCTGGAGCCTGCGCTCCATCGAAGAGGCGCGCAAATACGGCGGCGTCAATGTGGCGGCCAGCAGCGCCGACACGAACTACACCAGCATCCCGCCGCGCAGCAGTTGGCGGCTCGACCCCCAAGCCGCCTACCTGCACATCTGCAGCAACGAAACCATCGGCGGCGTCGAATTCGACCGGCCGCCCGACGCGGCGGGTTTGCACGGCGTGCCGCTGGTGGCCGACATGTCCAGCAGCATCCTGTCACGGCCGGTCGACGTGTCGCAATACGGCCTGATCTACGGCGGCGCGCAAAAGAACATCGGCCCGGCGGGGCTGACCCTGGTGATCGTGCGCGACGACCTCATCGGCCAGGCCCTGCCCTGCACGCCCAGCGCCTTCGACTACCAGATCGTGGCCGAGCACGACAGCATGTTCAACACCCCGCCGACCTACGCGATCTACATCGCCGGGCTGGTCTTCAAGTGGATCCAGGCCCAGGGCGGCCTGCTGGCCATGGAAGCCCACAACCGCCACAAGGCGGCGCTGCTGTACGACGCGCTCGACAGCACGCCCTTCTACAAAGCCCCGGTGGCGCGCGATTGCCGCAGCCTGATGAACGTGAGCTTCTTCCTGCACGACGCGGCATTGGACGCGGCCTTTCTGAAAGGGGCCGAAGAACGCGGCATGGTGCAACTGAAAGGTCACCGCATCGTCGGCGGCATGCGGGCTTCGATCTACAACGCCATGCCGCTGGCCGGTGTGCAGGCGCTGGTGGCCTACCTGAAGGAATTCGAGGCCAGCCATGGTTGAAGGCGCACCGACGCTGGCCATCGACGGCAGCGGCTGCGCGACGATCACCCTGAACCGCCCGCACCACCTGAACCGCCTGCACCGCGAAGACCTGCTGGCCTTGCGCGGGCACCTGCAGCAATTGCGCACCGCGCCCGCTGTGCGCCTGCTGGTGCTGACAGCCACCGGCCGCGCTTTCTGCGCCGGCTTCAACCTGGACGAACTGGGCCAGGCCGACGCTGCCCTGCAAGACCCGCAGCTGTTCGAGCACACGGTGGACGCGCTGGAAGCCCTGCCGCTGCCCACCGTGGCGCGGCTAAATGGCAGCGTCTACGGCGGTGCCACCGACCTGGCGCTGGCCTGCGACTTCCGCATCGGCGTGCAGGGCATGGAACTGCGCATGCCGGCCGCGCACCTGGGCCTGCACTACTACCCCAGCGGCCTGCAGCGCTATGTGTCGCGGCTGGGCCTGGCCGCAGCCAAACGGCTGTTCTTGCTGGCCCCCACGCTGGACGCGGCGGAACTGCTGCGCATCGGCTACCTGGACGCCGCGCCCGAACCCGAGGCGCTGGACGCGCAGGTCGATGAACTCGTGACCCGCCTGTTGGCCGGCGCGCCGCTGGCCGTCAACGGCATGAAACAGTCGTTGAACGAGATCGCGCGGGGCGACAGCAACACCGGCCGCATCCGCGAACGCGAAGCCGTCTGCGCAGCCAGTGCCGACTTGCGCGAAGGCCTGCTGGCCTTCAATGAAAGACGCGCACCGCGCTTTTCAGGGCATTGATTTCAGGGCGCTGAAGACGCTGCGCGCCTGGCCTGCCTGGGTTGGGGCTTCGGCGTCACCACCGTGGTCAGCTGGCGCAGTTCACCGCCTGCGGCCACGCTGCCCGTCGTGGTGCCCTCGCCCTGCGCCATGCGCTCGCACACCACACGGTCGGGGCCGGCCGCTTGGGCCAGGCAGCGCTGCTGGGCGTTGTCGTTCAGAACCTGCGGGGTTTCGCTGTTCAGCAGGCCCTTGCGGGCTGCGTCGCGCGCCGAGACGGCCTCGTACAGGCAGGTCTTCTGGTCTTGCTGGGTGCGGCCGGCCAGGCAGTCGGCACGCTCACTCTGGTAGACAGCTTCAGGGCTGCCCGGCGCAGGCGCGGCGGCTTCGGCAAAGATCGGGCTGAGCGCGGCGGCGAAAACCAGGGTCGCGGCGCAGGCACCACGGCTGGGCAAGGAGAAGAGCAGGTTTTGGATCATGGTGGGCACCTCTTGAGGGATCGAACAGCCCACAGCTTGTGCCCACCGAAACGCGCGGTCTGTGCGCAGCCGAACGCCTGTGCCGAAGTCACCCACCCGAACCCCGGCCCAGCCTGGATCTGCCGAATGGGGATGAATCGCCTTGCCAACGTGCTCACAACGTCACGCGGACCGCGATGTGATGAAACCAGCAGCGCCGCGAATTGCGCTCCAATTCCCACAGCTCAGAGGAATCGCCGTGGAGGCATTGAAGTTCAGCGTTGTCATTTGCACCCGAAACCGCCCCGCAAGATTTGCGCAGGCCCTGGATTCGGTCTTGAGCCAGCGCCATGACGACTTCGAAATCATCGTTGTCAACGATGGCTCCGAAACCGAATTCATGCCAGCTTACGAAGCCACTTTGATGGCTGCCAGCAGCCGGCTGGGCAACCGGCTGCGCAGTGCGTTGCTGGTGCCACGGCAGCGCGGGCATGGCTCGGCCTACACGATGAACCACGGCGTCGACATGGCACGCGGTGAATCTGTGACCTTTCTCGACGACGACGATCTGTGGACAGACCCGACACACCTGCAACGTGCCGCCAAAGTCATCCACCACGAAGCCGCCGCCGGACGCCGGACTGATGTTTTCATGACCAATCAGCTGGCCTTCCTGGGCGGTAAGCCGGTGGCCGGCGCCAACTGGCTGAGGGCTCTGGAAGCGCGGCTGAAAGAACGGGGCCGCAGCCCCAACGCACTGGGTGCCTATGCGCTGGACATCGAAGAAGCCCTGCTGGCCGGCGGCTTTTGCCATTGCAATTGCCTGACCGTGCGTCGCGAGCTGTTCGTCAGCATCGGTGGCCGCGACGAATCGATACGCTGGGAAAGCGACCACGACCTGTACCTTCGCCTGCTCGACAGCGCCGAGCACGTGCTGCACCACCCTGCCATCACGGCACGCCACAACGTGCCCAGCGGCACCAGCGTCACCAGCGTCACCAGCGTCACCACGAGCCTGAGCACCGTCGAGCGCCGGCTGTGGCAGGTGTGCGTGATGGACAAGACTGCGCTGTTTGTGAAGTCGCCGCTGTTGCGCGCCTATGGCCGCCGGCACAAGGGCTTTGCGCTCAAGCACATCGCCACCGAACTGGCTGTACTGCACCGCTGGTCGCTGGCCAGCGATTACGCAGCGCAGGGGCTGGCTGTTCTACCGGGCCTGAAATGGGCCTTTTTCACGGCCGGTTGCCATTTGAGGAAGTGGCTGCCCGGCCGCCGCCAGAAACATAGCCCCGACTGATCGGCGCCCGGGGCGAGAAGGCGTCAGAGCCGCTCGAACACCGCCGCAATGCCCTGCCCGCCGCCGATGCACATGGTCACCAGGGCATAGCGGCCGCCGGTGCGGTGCAGCTCGTAGATGGCCTTGGTGGCCAGGAAAGCGCCGCTGCAACCGATCGGGTGGCCGAGTGCGATGGCACCGCCGTTCGGGTTGACCTTGGCCATGTCGAATTCCAAGCCGCGCGCCACGGCGATGGCCTGCGCGGCGAAGGCTTCGTTGCTCTCGATCACGTCGATCTGGTCCAGCGTCAGGCCGCCCTTCTTCAGCGCCATCTGGGTCGCCGGGATCGGGCCCTCACCCATGATCTCGTTGGGCACGCCGGCCACCGCGTAGCTGACCAGGCGGGCCATCGGCTTGTGGCCGGCCGCCGCCGCCACCGCCGCGTCGGCCAGCACGAAGAAGGCCGCACCGTCGTTGATGCCCGAGGCGTTGCCGGCCGTCACCGAGCCGTCCTTCTTGAACGCCGGCTTCATCTTGGCCAGCGTTTCCAGCGTGGTGCCGGCCTTCACGTGCTCGTCGGTGTCGAAGGTGACTTCGCCCTTGCGGGTCTGTTTGACGATGGGAACGATCTGGCTCTTGAAGCGGCCCTCGGCGATGGCCGCTGCGGCCTTGCGGTGCGAGTCGACGGCCACCTGGTCTTGCTGCTCGCGGGTGATGCCCCACTTGGTGACCAGGTTCTCGGCCGTGATGCCCATGTGGCCGACACCAAACGGGTCGGTCAGCGTGGCCACCATCATGTCGATCATGGGCGTGTTCCCCATCCTCGCGCCGTTGCGCATGGCCGCACTCAGGTAGCCGCCGCGGCTCATCACTTCCACGCCGCCGCCCACGCCGTAGTCGCAGTCACCCAGCAGGATGTTCTGCGCTGTCGTCACGATGGCCTGCAGACCCGAACTGCACAGGCGGTTGACCGACATCGCCACGCTGTCCATCGGCAAGCCGGCCTGGATGCTGGCCACGCGCGCCACATAGGGGAAGCGGCTCTCGGTGGGGATGGTGTTGCCCACCGTCACGTAGTTGATGGACTTCGGGTCGACGCCCGAGCGCTCGACCGCCGCCTTCATCACGGTACCGGCCAGTTCCGCCGGTTCGATGTCGGCCAAGCCGCCGTTGAAAGTTCCGATGGCTGAGCGGGCTGCGCCGAGTACCACCACGTCACGTTGGGCCATGTCTTGTCTCCTGGAGTTGAGGTTGGGTTGCTAGCACTGACGCCTGAAGTGGACGCCTGGCGGCTGGCAGCGGGCTTACAGCCCAGCACTGCGGTAGCCTAGTCGCTGCCCGCCATTCTGCCCACCCGCCAGGCCGCACGCCATGACGCCAACCCTGAAAAATGACAGGCAGCCCCTGCGAGCCCCGCGCGCCCTGCAATGGCTGGCGTTGTTCGGGTTGATGGGGCTGTTGGTTGCCTGCAGCACGCCAAAGCCGGCCCACCCGGCGCGGCTGGCGCTGGTGATCGGCAACGCCGCCTACGCTGAATTGCCCGCCCTGAAAAACCCGTCCAACGACGCCACCGACATGTGCGCAAGCCTGCGCCAACTGGGCTTTCTGACGCTGTGCCACCAGGACGTTCGCACGCGGGCCGAGTTCGAAGCCCATGTGCAGGCCTACACCCGGGCGCTGGGGCCACAAACCGTGGGGGTGGTGTTCTATTCCGGCCATGGCGTGCAGGCCGGTGGGCAGAACTTCCTGATCCCCACGCAGGCGAGATTGCAGGCCGTCGCCGCCGACCCCTTGCCGGTGCTCTACGGCCTGCAGGACTTGTTTTCCGCCCTGCGACAGCAGCCGGCGCGCTTCCAGCTGCTGATCCTGGACGCCTGCCGCACCGACCTGTTTGCCAAGGCGGTGCCGGGCCCGCAGCCCGCTGCCCGCTCCGGGCTGATCCGGGCGCTGCAAGCCCAGGCCGGCGCCCGCACGGGGCTGGCGCCCATCCAGGACGCGCCCGCCTCGACCCTGGTGCTGTACGCCACTGCCGCCGGTGATGCGGCCTACGACGGCCAGGGCCGCAACGGGCCTTTGACCCAGCACGTGTTGCAGCACCTGGGCGACCGCGGCGTCACCGTCGAAGTCTTCCTGAACCGTGTCATCCAGGGCGTGCAGACCGAAACCGGCGGCCGCTACCAGCACCGCCAGACGCCCTACACCTACGGGTCCTTCGGCGGCCGATTCTGCTTCGCCGGCTGCCCGGGCGACACCACGGTCACACCGGCTTTCTGAGCGGGCTTCGAAGGCAGCTCTGAAGGCTGCTCTGAAAGCCGCTCAGAACGACGCACTCACGCCGAAGACCAGGCCCTGCGTGCTGTCTTGTCCGTCCTGGCTGCCCAGCGCCTCGTAGGACGACATCAGCTGGATGCGGTAGCCGGCGGTCAAGGCCCAGCGCCGCGGCAAGCTGTCGCCCGCCCAACCGTGGGCCACACCCATCTCGGCCAGCCGGTAGCGGGCTGCAAAGCGGATGTTCGCCCCGCCCGCGGTGTTCAACTGCCCCAGGCCCAGGTTGCCGTACAAGGCCAGCGCCCCACCCAGCGGTGCCTGGCCGCTGAGGCCGAACACGGCACCGCGCGGCTCATAGCGCTGGCCGTCGCCCAGTTGCGTGACGCGCTTGTAGCCCAGCGTGGCGACCAGGCCGGGGTAGACCGTGTAGCCCAGGTTCAAGTCCAGTTCGCGGCGCTGCCCCTGGCCGCCATCGGCAAAGCTGAAGCTGGCGGTGGGCATCGCGCTGGCAGCCAGCAGCCAGTTGCCGTGGCGCAGGCTGAAGGTGGGCACCAGCACCAGCTTTTCGCGCGCCGAAACCTGGGTCAGCGCCAGGTTCGTGCCGGCGGGCGCGTAGTAGCTGAAGGTCGTCCACTGCGTGTACCAGGCGCGCAGGCCGACGGACACCTGCAGGCCGCCGTCCTGGGCCTGTGCGGCCGCGCTGCACAGGGTGATCAGCGCGGCAAGGGCGAACACCAAGGCCTGTTTCCTCTTCAGCATGGCGGGCTCCTGCAAGCAGATGGAACGCGTTGAGCCTAGCGCCTGCGGCGCGGCCTGCACACCCCCCAAGGCCGACCCGGGGGGGACGCAGCACGGCCTTGGCATGCCGTGCAGGCTGACGCTACATTTGCCCGTCAGCTGGACGAACCGGCTGGGTGCACATTGCCATGAAAGACCTGACCCTGACTGCCGCCAGCGTGGTGTTGCTGGCCTTGCTGATCAGCCTGCTGTTCCGCGCCCTGTACCCGGGTGTCGAGATGGGCAGCGAGCTGGCCGGCCTGTTCGTGTTCGCGGCCTTGGTGCTGAAGCTGGTCGGCAGCAAGCTTTGGTCGTTGCGCCGCAAGCCGGCCGCCCCTGCCGATCCGGCGGCCAAACAATGAGGGCCGTGTTGCGGGCGCTGGTGAGCGCCCTCGCCTTGACCGGGTCCTTGTCCGGCTGCCAGTCTGGGCCGCCGCTGCAAAGCGTGGTGCCGGCGGCAGCCAGCCCGATCAGGGGCCTGCCGACGTTGCCGCCACCAGCCCCGGCACCCGCACCCGCACCCGCACCCGCCCCAGTGCCACCCCCCGCACCCAAACCGGCCTTCAAGCCGGCCCCGGCACCGGCACCGGCACCGGCACCGGCCCCAACGCCGGTGACCGCCACCCCGTCCACGCCCCCGTCCGCCGCCCAGATCCTGGACAGCGTCTACCTGCCGGTGGAACGCAAGACGGTCATCCCGGCGCGCTACGGCCTCTACACGGTCATCCTGACGCGCAAGGTCGACCGGGTCTCGGCGCGCGTGCTGGGCGAGCTGTTCGCCGTCAGCGGCAGCGCCGGCAGCGCGGCCATCGAGCGTGAGAACCTCAACCTGATCACGCTGCCGGTGAAGTCGGTGGCGGCGGCGCAGCAGGCACTGACCAATGCCCGTGACCAGAGTGAAGCCGTGGCCACCTTGCTGCTGCGCCAG
Organism: Betaproteobacteria bacterium; assembly: GCA_031383435.1. Classification (GTDB taxonomy): domain Bacteria; phylum Pseudomonadota; class Gammaproteobacteria; order Burkholderiales; family Burkholderiaceae_C; genus Rubrivivax. The sequence continues at coordinate 55,945 of JANMZP010000145.1, forward strand.
CACTACGACTTCGACCACGCCAACCTGTTGTTGACCGGTGTGTGCCGGCCAGCACCCAGCCAGGCGATGAACCCCGCCGTGCGCCGGGCCTGCGGTGCCGACCTGCCCGATGGACCGCTGCTGGTGACCACGCTGGTGCCGCTGACTGCCAGCAACCTGCACCAAGCACGCATGCTGGTGGTGAACCTGTCCGGCGTGAAGTTGGAAGCGGTGCGCGAAGTGCTGGCCTCCTACCGCCGCCAGATCACGCGCCCCGAATTCGAAACCCAGGCCACCACCGAGCATTGGCGGCTGGTCGTGCTGGACGGCATCCTCACGGCGTCCAGCCTGCTGCCCAGCATCAGCAAGGCCTACGCCGGCGGCAAATGAACCCGCTGCGCCGGGCCTCTTCGGCGGCCGTGCGCTGACGCCATCAGGCCGACAGCAACTGCGCCAGCACCGCAACCGCAATCACCGCCGGCTCCTTGCCGGCGATGCCGGGCAGGCCGATCGGGCAGACCATGCGGGCGATCAGCGCTTGATCCACCCCGCGCTGGCGCAAGCGGCTCTCAAAGCGCGCGCGCTTGGTGGCCGAGCCGATCAGGCCGAACCAGGCGAAATCGCCGCGCGCCAGGATGGCCTGGGTGATCGCCAGGTCAAGATCGTGGCTGTGGGTCAGCACCAGGAAACAGCTGCCAGGTGCGGCCTGCGCTACTTCGGCTTCGACGGGTTCGACGCAGACGCGTTCGATGTGCGGCGGCAGCGGGCCGGGCGGGAATTCCGCCTCGCGTTCGTCGATCCACTGCACGCGGCAATCGATGTCGGCCAGCAGTTTGACGAGGGCCCGGCCAACGTGGCCGGCGCCGTACATCTGCAGCCTGAAACGCGGCTGCGGTGGCACCCACGCAGCCAGGTCCACGGCCTGCAGCGGCGTGTAGCGCAGGTCCAGCGCACCGCCGCAGCACTGGCCCAGTGACGGGCCCAGCGCGATGTGCTGCAGGTGCATCTCGCCGGCTGCGCGCATCCGTTCACGCGCTTGCGCGATGGCCTGCAGTTCGAGGTGGCCACCGCCGATGGTGCCCAGAACCGTGTCGGCCGAGACCAGCATCCGCGTGCCGTCGCCGCGCGGCACCGAGCCGCGCGCACCGGCCACTTCCACCAGCACGGCCGGTGTGGCGGCGGTCTGCCAGCGCAGCGCGGCGGCCTGCAGTTCGGCGGGTGTCACGCCGAGGTGGACACGACCGGCTGCACGGCGGCCTGCATGGCGGCTTGCACCGCCGTGATCGCGTGCAGGATGGCCTCGCCGGTGGCCGGGGCCTGCAACGGTGGGTCGATGCGGTGGCCGCCCACCGCCGACACCGCGTCGCGGATGGCGAAGAACACGCTGAAGGGCAGCAACAGCGGCGGTTCACCGACGGCCTTGCTGCGGTGGATGCTGTCCTGCACGTTGGGCCGGTTGAACAGGCGCGTCGTGAACTGCGCCGGCGTGTCGTTGGCAGTGGGTATCTTGTAGGTGCTGGGCGCATGCGTGGTCAGCGTGCCGGCCTTGGGCGAGCCATCGGCCGGGTGCCACACCAGCTCTTCCAGGGTCAGCCAGCCCATGCCCTGGATGAAGGCCCCTTCGACCTGGCCGATGTCCAGCGCCGGGTTCAGCGAGGTGCCGGCGTCTTGCAGCAAGTCGGCGCGCAGCAGCTTCCATTCGCCGGTCAGCGTGTCCACCAGCACCTCGCTGACGGCGGCACCGTAGGCATAGTAGTAGAAGGGCCGGCCCTGCAGCGTGGCGCGGTCCCAGCTCAGGCCGGGCGTGGTGTAGAAGCCGTCGCTCCACAGTTGCACGCGGGCCAGGTAGGCGGCGTGAACGACGTCGGCGAAGAACAGCGAGTGGCCGTTGACCGCCACGCGCCCGTCGGCGAACTGCACGTCGCCGGCCGTTGCGACCCCGCCACCCCATAGTCCCGCAGCGAAAACAGCCAGCCGCTCGCGGACCTGCCGCGCCGCGTCTTGCGCCGCCTTGCCGTTCAGGTCGCTGCCGGTGCTGGCCGCCGTGGCGCTGGTGTTGGCAATCTTCTGCGTGTCGGTGGCGGTGCAGCGCACGCGGGTCAGCGGCAGGCCCAACTCGTGCGCCACCACCTGGGCCACCTTGGTGTTCAGGCCCTGGCCCATCTCGGTGCCGCCGTGGTTCACCAGCACGCTGCCGTCGGTGTACACATGCACCAGCGCGCCGGCCTGGTTCAGGTGCACCACGTTGAAGCTGATGCCGAATTTCAGCGGCGTCAGCGAGATGCCTTTCTTCAAGATGGGGCTGCCGGCGTTGAAGGCGGCCACGGCGCTGCGCCTTGCGGCGTAGTCGCTGGTGGCGGCCAATTCGTCCGTCAACTCGCGGATGATGTTGTCGTCCACCAGTTGGCCGTAGGGCGTGACGTTGTTCGTTTGGGTGCCGTAGAAATTCGCGCGGCGCACGGCCAGCGGGTCTTGGCCCAGGGCGCGGGCCACGCTGTCGATCAGGTATTCGATGGCGATGGCACCCTGCGGCCCGCCGAAGCCGCGGAAGGCGGTGTTGCTCTGTGTGTTGGTCTTGCCGGAATAGCCGTGCAGCGCCACGTGGGGCAACCAGTAGGCGTTGTCGAAGTGGCACAGCGCGCGCGTCATCACCGGGCCCGACAGATCGGCCGAATGGCCGGCACGGCTGATAAGGGTAGCCTCGGCACCGAGGATGCAGCCGGCGTCGTCGAAGCCCACCTCGGCCTGGTAATGGAAGCAATGCCGGCGGCCGGTGATCATGAAATCGTCGTCGCGATCAACGCGCAATTTCACCGGCCGCTGCAAGCGCGCGGCGGCGATGGCCGCCACGCAGGCGAACAGGCCTGACTGCGACTCCTTGCCGCCGAAGCCGCCGCCCATGCGCCGGCATTCCACCTGCACGGCGTGCGCCGGGCGGTGCAGCGCGTGGGCCACCAGGTGCTGCATTTCACTGGGGTGCTGGGTGCTGCACAGCAGCTTCATGCCGCCGTCTTCCTGCGGCAGCGCGTAGCTGATCTGGCCTTCCAGGTAAAACTGTTCCTGCCCGCCGACATCGAATTCGACCTGCAAGCGGTGCGGCGCAGCGGCAATGGCGTCACGGGCCCGGCCACGCTGCAGGTGCATGGGCGGCACCACGTACTGCTGCGCAGCGTGCGCAGCCTGCGGCGTCAGGATGGGCGGCAGCGCCTGCGCGCGGATCACGGCCTTGGCCTGCGCGGCGGCGCGGCGTGCGGCGTCGCGCGTGGTGGCGATGACGGCGAACACCGGCTGGCCGACATAGCGCAGCGTGGCACCCACTTCGCCGGCCAGGATGGGCTCGTCGTGGACGAGCGAGCCGCAGTCGTTCACGCCGGGGATGTCGCGCGCGGTGAACACGTCCACCACACCCGGCAGCGCGCGGATGGCGGCCACGTCGAGGGCCTCGATCACGCCATGCGCGACAGGCGACAGGCCCAGCGCGGCGTGCAGCGTGCCGGCCAGTTCGGGCAGGTCGTCGGTGTAGGGCGCGGCACCGGCCACATGCAGGTGGGCCGACTCGTGCGGGCGGCTGACGCCGACCTGGGTGAAGGCGGCCGGCGCGAGGGCCTCGGCGGCCAGATCGGGCGGCAGATCGGCAGGCTTGTTCATGCGGTCTCCTCACGCGCCCAGACCGTCGTCAGGCGCGGCGGCAGCGGGTCGGTCGCACGCGTTTCCAGCCAGGCGCGGCGCAACAGGTTCTGCGCCACCTGCAGGCGATACGCCGCGCTGGCGCGCATGTCCGACAGCGGCGTGAAGTCGCGCGCCAGCGCGGCTTGCGCGGCTTGCAGCGTGGCCTCGGACCAGGCTGGCCCGAGCAGCGCCGCTTCGGTCTGCCGCGCCCGCTGCACGGTGCCGGCCATGCCACCGCAGGCGATGCGCACGGCTGCGATCTGCTCACCGTCGAGTTCCAGCGAGAGGCCCATGCAGACCGCCGAGATGTCGCTGTCGAAACGCTTGCTGATCTTGTAGCCGCGCACCTGCTGAGCCCGCCCGGCCCGGCGCGGCACTTCAAGGGCCTGCACGAATTCGCCGGGCTGCAGCGCGTTGCGCATGTAGGCCAGATAGAAGTCTTCCAGCGGCAGGCTGCGCACCACGTCGCCCCGGCGCAGCACGACGCGGGCACCCAGCGCGATCAGCACCGGCGCGCTGTCGCCGATGGGCGAACCGTTGGCCACGTTGCCGCCCAGGGTGCCCACGCTGCGCACCGGCAAGGCGGCAAAGCGCAAACCGACTTCGCGCAGGCTGGGCCACTCGGTGGCGAGCGCGCTCCAGGCCGCCTCCAGCGTGGCCGCCGCGCCAATGGTGAGGGTCGAGTCGTCCAGCACCACGGTCTGCAAGGCGGCCACGTTGCCGATGTAGATCAGCTCGCCCAGGTCGCGGAACTGCTTGTTCACCCACAGACCGATGTCGGTGCTGCCGGCCAGCACGCGGGCCTGCGGTTTCGCGGCGCGCAGTGCGGCGAAATCGGCCAGGGTGCGCGGGGCGTGGAAGACGCCCTCAACCGACAAGGGCGCGTCGGCCAGCAGCGCCTGCAAGGCCGCGCGCACCGGCTCGCGCGCCAACAGCACGGCGGGGGCTTCGAACATCTGCTGGCCGGCGTCCAGGATCGGCCGGTAGCCGGTGCAGCGGCACAGATTGCCCGCCAGGTCGTCGGCCAGTTGCTGGCGGGTGGGCCGCGTGCCCGCCGCCTGGTGGCGTTCATAGCAGGCCCAAAGCGACATCACGAAGCCCGGTGTGCAGAAGCCGCATTGCGAACCGTGGCAGGCCACCATCGCGGCCTGAACCGGGTGCGCGGGGTGCGGCACCCCACAGGGCGCGGCCAAATCTTCCACCGCGAACAGCGCCTTGCCGTCCAGCGTGGCCAGAAACTGGATGCAGGCATTCACCGGCTTCAGCACCAGCGCGCCCTGCGCGTCCAGTTCACCGACCACCACCGTGCAGGCCCCGCAATCGCCTTCGGCGCAGCCTTCCTTGGTGCCGGTGCAGCGGGCGTCTTCGCGCAGCCAGTTCAGCACGCTGCGCGGGGTGCCGGCGGACGCTGCGGCCGCTGCGGCTGTTGCGCCCGCCACCTCGACCACGGCACCCTGGTGCCAGAAGCGGATCGGGCGCGGCGGTGTCGTCATCGGTCAGGTCCTTCGTGTGGCCAGCGGCATGGCCAGGATTGTGCGTGGCGTGGCAACTTGCAAGTGTCGGGCCGCCACACCGCGCCATACCGGGCAGGGCACTGGCCTACCATCTGCGGCCGTCACGGCGCACCGTCGCCAGGAGTCTGTCCCTTGCTCGCCATCCGCGCTGATCTGCTGGATTTCACCGCCACGCCGGCATGGCAAAGCACCGCCACCGCCGGCGTGCGTTTCCGCCCCGACCACTGGCTGCTGGTCGCCGATGACGGCCGCATCCTGGGCGCGCAGACCCAGGATCCCGGCCCCGATTTCGAGCGCCACGACCACCGCGGCCGCCTGCTGCTGCCCGGCTTCGTCGACACCCACGTCCACGCGCCGCAACTCGACGTCATCGCCAGCTACGGCAGCGGCCTGCTCGACTGGCTGGACACCTACACCTTCCCGGCCGAAATTCGCCACGCCGACCCGGTTGTGGCGGCCGATGGTGCACAGCGCTTCGTCGCTGCGCTGCTGGCCCACGGCACCACGGCGGCGGTGGTCTTCCCGACGGTGCACGTGGCGTCCACCACCGCGCTTTTCGAAGCCGCCAGCGCGCGCAACATGCGGCTGATTGCCGGGAAGGTGTTGATGGACCGCCACGCGCCCGACGGCCTGCTGGACAACAGCTCGGACGTCGATGGCGCCGAACGCGACTGCGAAGCGCTGATCGAACGCTGGCACGGCCAGGGCCGCAACGCCTATGCGGTGACCATCCGCTTTGCCGTCACCAGCACACCCGAACAACTGGCCATGGCCGGTGCCCTGGGCCGCCGCCACGCCGGCCTGTACATGCAGACCCATGTGGCCGAGAACCTGGCCGAAGTGCGCTGGGTGGCCGAGCTGTTCCCACAGGCCCGCAGCTACCTGGAGGTCTACCACCAGCACGGCCTGCTGCACGAACGCGCCGTCCTGGCGCATGGCATCTGGCTCGATACCCATGACAGGGCGCTGCTGCGCGACAGCGGTGCCCAGATCGCCTTCTGCCCCAGCAGCAACCTGTTCCTGGGCAGCGGCCTGTTCGACTGGCAGGCCGCCATGGACACCGGCCACAAAGTCAGCCTGGCCAGCGACGTCGGCGGTGGCACCAGCCTGTCGATGCTGCGCACCGCCGCCGAGGGCTACAAGGTGCAGGCGCTGCGCGGCACCCAGCTGACCGCCTGGACGGCGCTGCACGCGGCCACGCGCGGCGCGGCTGAAAGCCTGGGCCTGGCCCATGAGATCGGCCACCTGGGCAGCGGCGCGCTGGCCGACGTGGTGGTCTGGGACTGGGCCGTGGGCCCGGTGGCGGCACACCGCGACGCGCTGGCCCGTGGTGCCGTGCCGGGCGTGTCGGCGCAGACACTGCACGCCCGCGTCTTCGCATGGATGCTGCTGGGCGACGAACGCAATGTGGTGGCGACTTACGTTGCGGGTGTGCAACAAGATGCGCAAGGGGCTGTGACTCTGGATAACCATGGGGTCAATCATGACCCTTGAGTCTGAGGGTCCGACTCTTGCATACCAAGCCGTCGGACCGTTTTTAGCCAACAACGAGGAAACAAAACCATGCACCGTGCCCACCACCTGTCGACCACCCGCAGCCTGCGCGCCAGCGCCATCGCCCTGGCCTGCCTGGCCGTTGGCAGCTTCGCCCACGCCCAGTCTTCGGTCACGGCCTACGGCCTGATCGACCTGTCGGTCGGCCAATTCCAAAGCGCCGGCGGCCTGAAGGTGAAGCGCATGGACAGCGGCAACATGAGCACCAGCTACATCGGCTTCAAGGGCAGCGAAGACTTGGGCGGCGGCTTGCGCGCCAACTTCCAGCTTGAATCCTTCATCGGTGTGGACACCGGTGGGGCCGGCCGCGTGTCGGGTGTCGACGCCTTCTGGGCACGCAACGCCAACGTCAGCCTGTCAGGCGGCTTCGGCACCGTGAAGCTGGGCCGCCAAGGCCCGCCGTTGTTCGTCTCCACGCTGCTGTTCAATGCCTTCGGCGATTCGTTCGGTTATTCGCCGGCCATCCGCCAGTACTACAGCGCGCCCTACGGCACGCCACTGGTCGGCGACTCGGGCTGGAACAACGCCATCGGCTACAGCACGCCGTCGCTGGGCGGCCTGTCGGCCACGGTGCTGGTGGCCGCTGGCGAAGGTGCCGCTACCGCCAAGGGCAAGAACATGGGTGCCAACGTGCTGTACTTCGGTGGCCCGGTGGCCCTGACGGCGGCTTGGCAGAACGTCAAGGCACAGGGTGTTCTGGGTCGTCCGATTTCGGCATTCCCGGGCTTTGCGAGCCAGACGGCCTACCAGTTCGGCGGCTCTTTCGACGCGGGCATCGTCAAGCTCTTCGGGCAGGTTGGCAAGATCAAGACCGACGCCACCAAGGACGTGAACACCACGAACTACAACGTCGGTGCCAAGCTGCCGCTGGGCGCGGGTGTGGTGCTGGCCCAGTACGGCAACAGCAAGATCGTCACCGAAGGCGTGGCCACCGAGACGAAGAGCCAGATCGCCAGCTTCGGCTACGACCACTTCCTGTCCAAGCGCACCGACATCTATGCCGTGGTGATGCTGGAAAAGCTGACGGCCTCCAAGCACGGCAGCACCTATGCCCTGGGCGTGAAGCACACCTTCTAACGCTGCGCTGTCACCGCTGAACTTCCAGACTTTCATCGCCGCATGCTCAGACTGGAACTCAGCGGTATCAGCAAGCAGTACCCCGCGGTGCGCGCCAACGACCGCGTGGGGCTGCGGGTCCAGCCCGGCGAAATCCACGCCGTGCTGGGCGAAAACGGTGCCGGCAAGAGCACGATGATGAAGATCATCTACGGTGCCGTGCAGCCCGATGAAGGCGAGATCCGCTGGAACGGCAAACTCGTTTCCATCAAGAGCCCGGCCCAGGCCCGGGCCCTGGGCATCAGCATGGTCTACCAGCACTTTTCGCTGTTCGACACGCTGACCGCTTCTGAGAACGTGTGGCTGGGCCTGGACAAGGCGATGACGCTGGCCCAGGTCACCCAGCGCATCGGTGAGGTTGCCCACACCTACGGCCTGGACGTCGATGCGGCGCGGCCGGTGCACACGCTCAGCGTGGGCGAACGCCAGCGCGTGGAAATCATCCGCGCCCTGCTGACCGATCCGCAGCTGCTGATCCTGGACGAACCGACTTCGGTGCTGACACCGCAAGCGGTCGAGAAACTGTTCATCACGCTGCGCCAACTCAGCGCGCGCGGCTGCAGCATCCTGTACATCAGCCACAAGCTCGACGAGATCCGTGCGCTGTGCCACCACTGCACCGTGCTGCGCGGCGGCCAGGTCACTGGCGAGGTTGACCCGCGCCAGGAAAGCAATGCCAGCCTGTCGCGCCTGATGATCGGTGCCGAACCGCCACCGCTGCAGCACCGCCCGTCGCAGGCCGGCGCGGCGGTGCTGGAAGTCAAGGCCCTGAACCTGAAGCGGCAGGACCCGTTTGGCGTTGACCTGCACGGTTTGACTTTCCGCGTGCGTGCCGGCGAGATCGTCGGCGTGGCCGGTGTGTCGGGCAATGGCCAGCAGGAATTGATGGCTGCCTTGTCCGGCGAAGACACCCGCGCTGCCGCCGGCAGCATCAAGCTGGGCGGTGCCGACATCGCCCGCAGCGGCCCCCGCGAGCGCCGCGCGCTGGGCCTGCATTCCGTGCCCGAAGAGCGGCTGGGCCGGGGCGCGGTGCCGCTGCTGAGCCTGGCGCAGAACACCCTGTTGACGCGCACCGAAACCGTCTCCAAAGCCGGCTGGATCGCCACCGGCCGGGTGCGACGCCTGGCCGAAGACCTGATCGCCCGCTTCAACGTGAAGGCCGGCGGTGCGGGTGCCACGGCCAAGAGCTTGTCGGGTGGCAACCTGCAGAAATTCATCGTCGGCCGCGAGATCGCCGCCGGCCCGAAATTGCTGATCGTCAGCCAGCCCACCTGGGGCGTGGACGTGGGCGCGGCCGCACAAATCCGCAGTGAACTGCTGGCCCTGCGCGACGCGGGCTGTGCGCTGCTGGTGGTCAGCGAAGAACTCGACGAGCTGTTCGAGATCAGCGACCGCCTGCTGGTCATCGCCAAGGGCCGTTTGTCGCCCAGCGTGGCCACGGCCGAGGCCAGCACGCTGCAGATCGGTGAGTGGATGTCCGGCTTGTGGGACGCGACGGCTGCGGTACAAACCTGACGATGCTCCAGTTCGAAGCGCGCCCGCAACCGTCCAGGCTGATGTCGCTGGCCTCGCCGCTGCTGGCGCTGGTGTTCACGGTGCTGATTGGTGTGTTGCTCTTCGTGCTGCTGGGCAAAGACCCGCTGCGCGGCCTGCAGATCTTCTTCGTCGAACCGCTGAAGAGCGTTTACGCGCTGTCGGAGTTGTCGGTGAAAGCCACGCCGCTGATCCTTATCGCGCTGGGCCTGGCGGTGTGTTTTCGCGCCAACGTCTTCAACATCGGTGCCGAAGGCCAGTACATCCTGGGCGCGCTGGCTGCCGGCTGGATGGCCATGCAGGCGGGGCCCGCCACCGCCTGGATGGGCCGGGGCATCGTGGTGCCCATCTTGCTGGCCGGCGTGCTGGGCGGCATGGCCTGGGCGGCCATCGTGGCGCTGCTGCGCGACCGTTTCAACGCCAACGAAATCCTGGTCAGCCTGATGCTGGTCTATGTGGCCGATCAGTTGCTGGGCTATCTCGTCAACGGGCCGTGGATGGACCCCGACGGGCACAACTTTCCGCAGAGCATCACCTTCGCAGCGGTGACGCGGGTGCCCAAGATCGTCACCGGCCTGCGCGCCCACATCGGCGTGTTCATCGCGCTGGGCGCGGTGGCTCTGCTGTGGGCTGGTCTGTTCCGCACCTACCGCGGCTTTGCGCTGCAGGTCGGCGGCATGGCACCGGCTGCCGCGCGTTACGCCGGCTTCTCGTCGCGCAGCGCGCTGTGGGTGGCGCTGCTCTTGTCGGGCGGCATGGCCGGCCTGGCCGGCGGGCTGGAAGCGGCCGGGCCGTTGGGCCAGTTGACGCCCTATGTGCCGGCCGGCTACGGCTTCGCGGCCATCATCGTGGCCTATGTGGGGCGGCTGCACCCGCTGGGCATCGTGTTCTCGGGGCTCTTGATGAGCCTTTTCTACATCGGCGGTGAACTGGCGCAATCGCGGCTGGGCCTTCCGAAGTCACTGACCGGCGTGTTCCAGGGTTTGCTGCTGTTCACGCTGCTGGCTTGCGACACGCTGATCGTCTACCGGATGACATGGGCCCCCAAGCTCGCTAGCGCTCGCTACCCCCCGGGGGGGCCGTCCGCCAGCAGCCCGGCGAAGCCGGTTCTGCGGCGGGAAGCTTGATCGCGGCCCCAGGAACCTGACGGATGGAAGCTTTTTCACTCCTGCTCGCGGCCACGCTGAACGCTGGCACGGTGCTGGCCATCGCCGGCCTGGGCCTGCTGATCAACGAACGGGCCGGCGTCGTGAACCTGGGCGCGGAAGGCTTGATGCTGATCGCGGCCATCGCCGGTTTCGCCACCGCCGTGCACACCGGCAGCGACACGCTGGCCTTTTTCGCCGGTGCGCTGGCGGGTGGTCTGATGGCCGCCGTCTTCGGCTGGTTGGTGATCTGGCTGAACACCAACCAGGTCGCCACCGGCCTGGCGCTCAGCCTGTTCGGCAGCGGCTTCTCGGCCTTCGCCGGCATCGGCTATGTTTCGGAAAAACTGGGCAAGCGGGCCGACTTCCACATCCCCGTGCTGGGCGACCTGCCCTTCATCGGCCCGGCGCTGTTTCGCCAGCACCCGATGGTCTACATCGCCATCGCCGCAACCGTTGGCCTGGGCTGGTTCCTGTACCGCTCGCGCGCCGGGCTGGTGCTGCGCGCCATCGGTGAATCGCCGGAATCGGCGCACGCGCTGGGCTACCCGGTGCGGCGCATCCGGCTGGCTGCGGTGGTGGCCGGCGGCGCGCTGTGCGGCGTGTCGGGGGCCTACATCTCGGTGGTCTACACGCCGCTGTGGGTGGAAGGCATGGTGGCTGGCAAAGGCTGGATCGCCCTGGCGCTGACCACCTTCGCCACCTGGCGGCCGGCCCGCCTGCTGCTGGGTGCCTACCTGTTCGGCGGGGTGACCATGCTGCAGTTCCACCTGCAGGGCGAAGGCGTGCTGGTGCCCAGCCAGTTCTTGAACATGCTGCCCTACGTGGCCACGATCTTCGTATTGGTGCTGATCTCCAGCAACGCCAATTTCATCAAGATCAACCTGCCCGCTTCATTGGGCAAGCCCTTCTTCCCCGGCGCCTGAACGCCATTCTTCATTGCCGCTTTTTCATCCACGACAGGAGAGAGTCCCCATGACCGTTCACACCAAGCGCTCGCTGCTACGGCTGGCCAGCTGGTCCGCGTTGGCCGCCACCGCCGCCCTTCTAGGCTGCAGCAAGAAAGAGGAAGTGGCCGTTGCCGCCGCGCCCGCGTCGGCTGCGGCTGCCGCTGCTTCTGCCGCTGTGCCGCCCAAGCCAGCGCCGCTGAAGATCGCTTTTGCTTACGTCGGCCCGGTGGGTGACGGCGGCTGGACCTTTGCGCACGACAACGCGCGCAAGGCAGTCGAGAAGGAATTCGGCGACAAGGTGGTGACCAGCTTCGTCGAGAAAGTGCCCGAAAGCGCCGACGCCGAGCGCGTCTTCCGCGACCTGGCCAGTCAGGGCAACAAGCTGATCTTCGGCACGACCTTCGGCTACATGGAGTCGATGCTGAAAGTGGCCACCGACATGAAGGACGTGAAGTTCGAACACGCCACCGGCTACAAGACGGCCGAGAACCTTCGCACCTACGACAGCCACACCTACGAAGGGGCCTACATGGCCGGCGTCATTGCCGGCAAGATGACCAAGAGCAACACGCTGGGCGTGGTGGGCTCGATTCCCATCCCCGAGGTCATTCGCAACATCAACAGCTTCACGCTGGGCGCGCAGAGCGTGAACCCGAAGATCAAGACCAAGGTGGTCTGGGTCAACGAGTGGTTCAACCCGCCCAAGGAAACCGAGGCCGCGCAAAGCCTGATCAACGGCGGCGCCGATGTGCTGTTCCAGAACACCGACAGCTCGGCCGTGCTGCAGACCGCGGCCAAGAACAAGAAGTTCGCCTTCGGCTGGGACAGCGACATGACGGCCTACGCGCCAGAAGCGCACCTGGCCAGCGCCATCATCAACTGGGCACCGTACTACATCCAGGCCACGAAAGACGCGCTGGATGGCAAGTGGGCCGGTGCCAGCGGCATCTGGTGGGGCGTGAAGGAAGGCGCCATCGACATCGTCAGCATCAACGCCGCCGTGCCGGCCGAAACGCAGGAAGCCGTGGCCAAGATCAAGGCCGGCCTGAAAGACGGCAGCTTCGCCATCTGGAAAGGCCCCATCGTCGGGCAAGACGGCAAGGACGTGCTGAAGAAGGACGAAGTTGCCGACGACAAGTTCCTCGGCGGCGTCACCTTCTACGTGAAGGGCGTGGACGGCAAGGTGCCGAGCAACAAGAAGTAAAAGCCCTCCAATCCGCCTCAAGTCGGCCCGCAGCGGGCCGACAACAGGGTGGCAAACGCACGGCGACCCCTTTTGGTCGCCGTGCTGTTTTCAACTTCCCGCTGCCGTGCGCCTTGGCGCCCGGCCCGCTGCACCCCAAGCAGCGTTTGCAAGGGCCATGCCAGCGCAACGCTGGTCCCGGATAAGGCGCTGCAAAGCGTGCCATATCCCCCAGGGCCTCAAGTTCGAAGACCCAGCTCCGATATCCCGACGACATGAACCGGTAAAGCGGTGTGCTGCAAGTGGCAGCCCGCGCTGACTGGTCCCCGAATCGCCGAGAAGGACTGATCCATGGCTTCCATCATCAACGGGCTGAGCACCGCCAACATCGCTGCGCTGACCACGTCGCAGCTTGCGTCGTTGACCACGTCAGACTGGATTGAGTTCACCGCAGTCCAGATCGCGGCACTGACCACCGGGCAGATCGGGGCGATACGGACCAGCGGCCTGCAGGCCTTGAACACGGCGCAGATCGCCGCCTTCGACAGCCAGGATGTGGCCGCCTTCACAGCCGGCCAGATCGCCGTGCTGGGCACCGCCGCGATCCGCGTGCTGAGCTCGTCGCAGGTCGGCGCGCTGACATCCGGCCAGGTGCAGGCACTGAGCAGCGCGCAGATCCGCGCCCTGGACGCCAGCGACCTGTCCCGGCTGACCACCAACGCCATCGTCGGCATCTCGACCAGCCAGCTCGGCAGCCTGAGCACGGCGCAGTTCAGCGCGCTGGAATCGGCCCAGCTGGCGGCCTTCAGCACGGCGCAGATGCGTGCGCTGAGCACGGCGCAGATCAACATGCTGAGCACCGCCGACGCGATGGCGCTGGGCTCGGCCCAGTTGGCGGCCTTCACCTCGACGCAACTGCGCGCCTTCGGCACCACCGCGCTGCAGTCCATCGACACCGCCGACCTCGCCGCGCTGTCGACCAGTGCCATCGGCGCCTTCACCAGCGCGCAGTTCGCGGCGCTGTCGACGGCCCAGATCCAGGGCCTGACGGCGCAGCAGCTGAGCAGCCTGGGCAGCAACCAGATTGCCGGCCTGACCTCGGCGCAAGTCGCCGTGCTGCAAACCGCTGACATCGTGGCCATGTCCACGGTGCAGATCCACGCCCTGGGCACGACCGCCGTGTCGGCGCTGCAAAGCGCCGTCATCCAGGCCCTGAGCAGCACGCAGATCGCCTCAATGGGCACGGCGCAACTGCGCGCCATCGCCACCGCCGCCATCGCCGCCATCGACACCGCCGACCTGCGCGCACTGAGCACGGCCCAGGTCACCGCCTTCGGCACCGGCCAGATTTCCGCCCTCAGCACAGCGCAGGTTGCCAGCCTGGCCACGCAGCAGCTGGCCGCGCTGACCACCAACCAGATCACCGGCCTGCAAACCGCCGACATCGCCGTGCTGGGCACCACCCAGCTGGCCGCCTTGGGCACCGCCCAGGTTGGTGCCTTGAGCAGCAGCCAGTTACCCGGCCTGATGACCGACGGCCTGGCCGCGCTGAGCACCGCGCAGGTCGCGGCGCTGCAGACCAACACCGTCGCCGCCCTGACCAGCGCCGCCATCCAGGCGCTGTCGACCAGCCAGATTGCCGCGCTGACGACCAGCCAGGTCCGCGCCCTGACCACCGAAGACATCGCCAGCCTGGACTCACGCGCCGTGCCGGCGCTGAGCACCGCCCAGCTCAACGCGATGGACACCACGCAGTTCAGCGCGCTGTCGAGCAGCCAGTTGCAGAACCTCAGCACGGCGCAGATCGCCGGCCTGTCCACGCGCCTGCTGGACACCCTGGATGCGACCGAGCTGCAAGCCCTGAGCACGCGCCAGTTCGCGGCCCTGACCAGCGCCCAGATCGCCAGCCTGGACACCACCCAGCTGGCCGGTCTGTCGACCAGTGAACTGGTCGCGATGACAAGCGCCCAGCTGGGTGCGCTGAGCACCGCCTCGATCGCCAGCCTGGGCACCAGCGCCATCCAGGCCTTCACCACCGCGCAGTACTACAACCTCAGCACGACCCAGCTGCGGGCCATCAACACGGCCGACATGGCCGCGATGGAAACTCGCGACCTGGCCACGCTGAACAGCGTGCAGATCGCGTCCTTGCGCACCGCGCAGCTGGACGCGCTGGACACCACACAGCTGAACGCCCTGGGCACCGCGCAAATCGCCGCGCTGACCACCGCGCAGATTGTCAGCCTGAGCACCAGCGACCTGGCCTCATTGGGCAGCGCGCAGTTCGCCGCCATGACCACCGCCCAGCTGGCGGCCCTGACCACCAACCAGGTCCTGGGCCTGGAAACCGCCGACCTGGCGGCCCTGGGCTCGGCCCAGTTGCGCGCGCTGACCACCAACGCCATCGTGGCGCTGGACTCGACCCAGCTGACCGCATTGAGCTCGGCGCAGTTCGCGGCGCTGACCACCGCCCAGATCGCCGCCATCCAGACGGCAGACTTCACCAACATGCAGACCGCCGACCTGGCGGCGCTGACGACCGCGCAGATCCGCGCGCTGAGCACCACCCAGCTGGACGCGCTGAGCACGACCCAACTGGCCGAATTCACCGGCGCGCAGGTCGCGGCGATGGGCACCAGCCAGCTCATCGAGCTGAACGCCACCACCACCACGCAACTGGCCGCCCTGTCGAGCAGCCAGCTGGCCGCGCTGAGCACGGCGCAGTTCGACGCGCTGACCAGCAGCGCCATCGCCGGCCTGAGCACGACCCAGATCGCCGCGCTGCGCACCGCCACCATCGCGTCCTTCGACAGCGCCGCCATCACCGCGCTGACGACGGCCCAGATGGGCGCGTTCAGCAGCGCGCAACTGCGCGCCATCAGCACCACCAATGTGGAAGCGATGGAGACGGCCGACCTGGCCGCCCTGAGCAGCGTGCAGATCCAGGCCTTCAGCTCGGCCCAGATCAGCGCCCTGGGCACCACCCAGCTGGCCGGCCTGAGCAGCGGCCAACTGGCCGCCCTGAACACCGCCCAACTGGCCGGCCTGACCTCGGCCGACCTCAACGCGCTGGCCACCGCCCAGTTCGCGGCTCTGACCACCACCGCCATGGCCGCCTTGACGACCGACCAGGTGGCCGGGCTGGACACCACCCACATCACCGCGCTGACCAGCGCCCAGCTGCGCGCCATCGAGACCGATGCCATCGCCGCACTGGGCACCTCGGCAATCCAGAGCCTGAGCACCGCCCAGATCACCCAATTGACCGCTGCGCAGGTCAAGGCCCTCAGCACCGCCGACCTGGCGGCGATGGAAAGCCGCGACATGGCGGCCTTCACGTCCAGCCAGTTGCAGGCCCTGACGACGGCGCAACTGGACGCCCTGGGCACCACCGCCACCGCGGCTTTCGGGACCACCCAGATCAGCGCGCTGACTGCGGCCCAGATCGCCGTGCTGGATGGCTTCACCACCGCGCAGCTGGACGCGCTGACCACCAGCCAGGTCGGCGGCATGACCACCGCGCAGATCGCCGCGCTGGGCACCACCGCGCTGGCCGTGCTGGACGCGCAGCAGATCCAGGCCATCCGCACCGCCGGCATCGCCGCGCTGGACTCGGGTGCCGTTGCCGCGCTGAGCACGGCCCAGTTCGCCGCGCTGCGCACCGCACAGATCCGCGCGCTGGACACCTCCGACGTGGCGATCATCGAAACCGCCGACCTGGCCGCCCTGACCACCGGCCAGATGGCCGGCTTCAGCAGCAGCCAGTTCAATGCCCTGACGCCGACCCAGACGGCAGCGCTCAGCACCGCCCAGATTGCCGCGCTGAACACCGCGCAGATCGCCGGCCTGGGCCGTGACATCGACGACTTCAGCACCGCGCAGATGGCCGCGCTGACGCTGGACCAGGTTGGCGCGCTGAGCAGTTCGCAAGTCGCCGGTCTGACGACCAGCAACCTCGCCGCGCTGAGCCCGCGCCAGTTTGCTGCGCTGAGCACCGCGGCCATCGCCGGCATGGACTCGGCCGACATCGTGGCCCTGACCACCGCGCAAGTCGCCGCCATGACCACGGCGCAGATCCGGGCCATCGAGACCAGCGACCTGGCCAAGATGGAGACGGCCGACATCGCCGCCCTGACGCTGACCGAAGTCCGCGCGCTGACCACGGCGCAGGTCTTTGCCCTGACCACCGCGCAAGTCGCCGCCCTGAGTTCGGCGCAAACCGCCGCGATGGACACCACGCAGATCGGCGCCCTGGGTGGCGGTGATGTGTCGAACATGACCACGGCGCAGATCGCCGCGCTCAGCGCCGCGGCCATCGCCAGCCTGAGCACGTCCGACATCCAGTTGCTGACCACCGCGCAGATCGCCGCACTCAGCGTGCGCCAACTGCCTGCACTGGAAACGGCCGACCTGGCCGCGATGTTCACCGGCCAGCTGGTGGCCCTGGGCACCACCCAACTGGCCGCGCTGAACAGCGCCCAGCTGGGCGCGCTCAGCACCACGCAGTTCAACAGCCTGAGCACCACGCAATTGGCCGGCCTGCTGAACACCCAGCTCAGCACGCTGTCGACCAGCACGCTGAATGCGCTGGACAGCAGCGACTTCGCCGCCCTGGCCACGCGCCAGATGGCCGCGTTGACGACGACCCAGCTGGTGAACCTGGAAACCAGCGACTTCGCCGCCCTGACGACCGCGCAGTTGCGGGCCCTGAGCGACGCGCAGATCAGCGCGCTGACCACCGCCGAGATCGTGGCCCTGACGACGACCCAGGCAGCCGGCCTGGGCACCAGCCAGGTTGACGCGCTGCAGACCCGGCAGTTGGTCGAACTGCAGGCCGCCGATGTGGCCGCGCTGTCCACGGCCTTGCTGCGCGCCCTGTCGACGGCGCAGCTGGAATCGCTGACCACCGGCCAACTGGCCGCCCTGACCACGACCCAGGTCGCGGCACTGAGCGGCCTGCAGCTGGCCAGCCTGGGAACCAGCGACCTGGTGGCCCTGACGACCAGCCAGTTCGCCGCGCTGACCACGGCGCAGATCGCCGCGCTGACCACCAGCCAGATGGCCGCGATGGAAACCGCCGACCTGGTCACCTGGGGCACCGCCCAGACCAACGCCATCACCACCGCCGGCATCGCCGCGCTGGGCACCACCGCCTTCAATGCGCTGACCACCGGCCAGCTCAGCGAGCTGTCCACGGCACAAATCCGTGCCATCAGCAGCACCGACCTGGCCGCCCTGGCCACCGCCAGCCTGGTGACCCTGGGCACCGAGCAGCTGGCCGCACTCAGCACCGCGCAGCTCGACGCGCTGGGCACCACCCAGCTGGTCAACCTGACCACGGCGCAGGTCGCCGGCCTGACCAGCGCCCAGATCGGCAGCCTCGACGCCGCCGACCTGGCCGCGCTGAAGACCAGCCAGTTCGCCGCCCTGACCACCGCGCAGATCGCCGCCTTCAGCACCACGCAGGTCGCGGCGATGGAGAGTGCCGACCTGAACACACTGGGCAGCGCGCAGATCCAGGCGCTGGACACCGCCGCCGTGGCCGCGCTGACCACCAGCCTGGCCGCCGCCATCGGCAGCAGCCAGTTCAGCGCCCTGACCACGACGCAGATCCGCGCCCTGGAAGGTGCCGATCTGGCGCAAGTCAGCACCACCAACCTGGCCCTGCTGGACAGCAACCAGCTGCGCACGCTGAGCACCGCCCAGCTGGACGCGCTGGGCACCACCCAGCTGGCCAACCTGAGCACGGCCCAAGTGGCCGCCCTCAGCACCGGCCAGCTGGCCAGCCTGGAAGCCAGCGACCTGGCCAGCCTGCGCACCGCGCAGTTCGTGGCCCTGACCACCGCACAAATCGCCGCGCTGACCACCAGCCAGGCGGCCGGCCTGGAAACCGCCGACCTGGTGGTGCTCAGCACCAACCAGCTGGTGGCCCTGGACAGCGCCAACATCGCCGCCCTCAGCGGCAGCCAGCTGGCTGCGCTGACGACCACCCAATTCGCCGCGCTGACCACCGCGCAGGCCCGGGCCATTGAAGTCGAGGACATCGCGTCAATCGGCACCACCAACCTGAGCCTGCTGAGCAGCAACGCCCTGCGCGCGCTGAGCAACGGCCAGATCGAAGCCCTGGGCACGACCCAGCTGGCCAGCCTGGGCACGGCGCAGATTGCCGCGCTCACCAGCGCCCAGCTGCGCAGCATCGACCCCTACACGCTGGAAGCGCTGACCACCGCGCAGTTCGCGGCGCTCGGCACCGGCCAACTGGCCAGCCTGACCACCAACCAGATCGCGCTGCTGGAAACCCGCGACGTGGCCGCCCTGCTGGCCACCCAGGTGGCCGCACTGACCACCGCCCAGGTGGCTGCCCTGACCCCTGAAGCCCTGCAGGCCCTGACCACCGCACAGGCCGCGGCGCTGACCGTGGCCCAGGTGCGCGCCATCGAAGCCGGCAACCTGTCGACGATGGAAACCGCCGACATCGCGGCCCTCGGCACGGCGCAGATCGCCGGCCTGACCATGACCCAGGTTGACGTGCTGGCCAGTGCCCAGCTGGCCGCCCTGACCACCGCCCAACTGGCGGCCCTGACCACCGCCCAGCGCGCCGTGCTGGACGCCGACGACCTGGCTGCCCTGGGCACCAGCCAGTACGCCTCGCTGACCAGCGCACAAGTCGCCGGCCTGAGCACCGCGCAAGCCGCCAACCTGGGCTCCAGCGCGCTGGCCGCCATCGCCACCAGCGCCTTGGTCGCCATGACCACCGCGGCCATCGCCGCGCTGCAAGGCGAAGCCCTGGCCGGTCTGACCACCAACCAGGTGCAGGCCCTGACCACCGCGCAAGTCGCCGCCATCGAAGCCGCCGACCTGGCCGTGCTGGGCACCACCGACCTGGCCGCGATGACCACAGCACAAGTCCGTGTGCTGGACACCACCCAGCTGGCCGCGCTCAGCGCCAACCAGCTGTCGAACCTGACCACTGTGCAGACCGCTGCGCTGACCACCGGCCAGGTGGCCAGCATCGACCCGAGCCTGCTGGCTGCGATGGGCACCGCCCAGTTCGCCGCCCTGACCACGGCGCAGATCGCCGCGTTGACGGTGGCGCAGACCGGTTACCTGGAAACCGCCGACATCGCCGCGCTGGGCACCGCCCAGGTGGCCGCCCTGTCGGCCGGCACCCTGGCCACGCTGACCGGTGCGCAACTCGCCGCGCTGGGCACCGCGCAAGCCGCCGCACTGACCTCGGCACAGATGGGTGCCATCGACCCGGCCGTGTTCGCCGCCCTGGGTACCGCTGACCTCGCCGCGCTGAGCACGGCGGCCCTGCGCGCGCTGTCCACCAGCCAGCTCGACGCGCTGGAAACCAGCCAGCTGGCCAGCCTGACCACGCTGCAGATCGCGGCCCTCAGCACCGGCCAGTTGGCCAACCTGGAAGCCGGCGACCTGGCGGCTCTGGACACCGCGCAATACTTCGCGCTGCGCACGGCGCAGATCGCCGCCATCACCACCACGCAAGCGGCCGCGCTGGAAAGCGCCGATGTGGCCGCCCTCAGCACCACCCAGCTCAGCGCGCTGACGCCGGCCGCCTTCACCGAACTGTCGGTGGCTGCGGTGCAGGGCCTGAGCACGGCGCAAGCCGCCGCCCTGACGGCGAACCAGATCGGCGCCCTGTCGACGACCCAGCTGGCGGGCATGGAAACCGCCGACCTGGCCGTCCTGACGAGCGCCCAGCTGCCGCTGCTGAGCACCGCGCAACTGGCCGCGCTGGGCACCACGCAAGTCGCCAGCCTGACGACCCTGCAAATTCAGGCGCTGACCACGGCCCAGGTGGCCAGCCTGTCGGCTGAAACCATCATGGGCATGGGCACGGCGCAGTTCCAGGCCCTCAGCTCGACGCAGATCGGCGCGCTGACGACCAGCCAGGCCAGCGTGCTGGAAGGTGCCGACATGGCCGCCATCCACACCCGCGCCATCGCCGAGCTGTCGTCGGCCGCGATCCGCGAACTGCAGACCTCGGCCATCGCCGGGCTGACCACCGCCCAGGTCGCGGTGCTGTCGACCAGCCAGGTGGCGGCGCTGTCCACCACCGCCATGGCGGTGCTGGAAACCGCCGACCTGGCCACCCTGAACACGCGCCAACTGGCCGTCCTGTCGACCGCTCAGCTGGACGCCCTGGGCACCAGCCAGCTCGACGCCCTGACCTCGCGCCAGATCGCCGCACTGAGCACGACCCAACTGGCCAGCCTGGAAGCGGCTGACCTGGCCGCACTGACCACCGCCCAATTCGCCAGCCTGACGGCCGCGCAAGTCGCCGCCATCACCAGCACGCAAGCCGCGGCATTGGAAACCGCCGACCTGGCCGCGCTGGGCACCACGCAGATCCGCGAACTGTCGGCTGCCGCCATCGCCGAACTGAGCACGGCTGCGGTGATCGCCCTGAGCACCACGCAAGTTGGCACCTTCAGCACCACGCAGGTTGCGGCGCTGTCCACCACCAGCCTGGCAGTGATGGAAACCGCCGACCTGGCGACCCTGGCCACGGCCCAGATCCAGGCCCTGTCGACGACCCAGCTGGACGCCCTGGGCACCACCCAGTGGGCCAGCCTGACGACGCGCCAGATCAGCGGCCTGACCAGCACCCAGTTCGCCAGCATCGAAGCCAGCGACCTGGCCGCGCTGACCACCGCGCAGTACGCGGCCATGACCTCGGCGCAACTGGCTGCCCTGACCACCACCCAAGCCGCCGCGCTGGAAGCCGGCGACGTGGCCGCCCTGGGCACCACCCAGGTCAGCGTGATCGCGGCCGCCGCCATCACCGAGCTGTCCACCGCCGCCGCCGTGGCCCTGACCACCGCGCAGTACGCGGCCTTCACCAGCGCGCAACTGGCTGCCATCAGCAGCACCAACCTGGCGGTGATGGAGACCGCCGACCTGGCCTCGCTGGACACCGCCGCCATCGTCGGCCTGAGCACCACCCAGCTCGACGCGCTGACCACCACGCAACTGGCCAACCTGACCTCGCACCAGATTGCCGCGCTGACCACCAGCCAGTTCGCCAGCATCGAAGCCAGCGACCTGGCCGCGCTGACGACCTCACAGTTCGCTGCCCTGACCAGCCGCCAACTGGCGGTGCTGACGACCAGCCAGGCCGCGGCGCTGGAAAGCGCCGACATGGCCGTGCTGAGCACGGCCGCCGTGCGCGCCATCTCGGTTGAAGCCATCACCGAACTGTCCACCGCCGCCACCATCGGCCTGACCACTGCACAGGCCGCCGCCCTCAGCGCTGACCAGGTGCAGGCGCTGAGCACCACCAACCTGGTGGTGATGGAGACCGCCGACCTGGCCAGCCTGGGCACGCTGCAACTGGCGCTGCTGAGCGCGCTGCAGCTGGACGCCCTGGGCACCACCCAGCTGGCCGGCCTGGCCACGCGCCAGATCGCCGCGCTGACGACCGGCCAGCTGGCCAGCATCGACGCGACTGACCTGAGCGCACTTGGTACCGCGCAGTTCGCCGCGATGACCACCACCCAGATCGCCAACCTGACCACCGCCCAAGCCGCGGCACTGCAGGCCGACGACTTCGGCGCGCTGCGCACGGCGCAGATCCGCGCCCTGTCCACCACCGACATCGCCGAGCTGTCCACCGCCGCCGCCGCCGCCTTCACCACCGCGCAGATCCAGACGCTGACGACCACCCAGCTGGGTGCGTTGAGCAGCACCCACTTGCAGGCGATGGAGACCACCGACCTGGCCGCGCTGACCACCGCCCAGGTGCTGGCGCTGAGTACCGCCCAGCTGGACGCGCTGGGCACCACCCAGCTGGCCAACCTGACGACCAGGGAGATTGCCGCGCTCAGCACGGCGCAGATCGCCAGCCTGGAAGCCGGCGACCTGGCGGCCTTGACGACGGCCCAGTTCTTTGCCATGACGACGGCGCAGATTGCCGCCTTCACCACCAGCCAGTCGGCCGCACTGGAAGCCGCAGACCTGGCCGCGCTGGGCAGCGCGCAGGTTCGCGCGCTGAGCTACGAAACGCTGCAGGAACTGAGCACCTCGGCGATGGCCGCTTTCACGACCAGCCAGATTGCCGTGCTGACCGCACCGCAGCTGGACGGCCTGGGCACGCTGCAGATCCAGGCCCTGGAGACCGCCGACCTGGCCGCCATGACGACGGGGCAGATTGCCGCGCTGTCGACCGGTCAGCTCGACGCCATGGGCACCACGCAACTGGCCAGCCTGACCACGCGCCAGGTGCAGGCCCTGCACGACAGCCAGATCAGCGAGCTGAGCGCCAGCAAGCTGGCCGCGCTGGGCACCGCCCAGTTCGCGGCGCTGACGACCAGCCAGATCGCCACGCTGACCACCACCCAGAACGCCGCGATGGAGACGGCCGACCTGGCCGTGCTGACCACCGGGCAGATCCGCGCCCTGAACCTGGCCGAGCTGTCGGCCAGCAGCATCCAGGCGCTGACCACCGCGCAAGTGGCGGTGCTGACCAGCCTGCAACTGCAAGGCCTGAGCACGACCCAGGTCGCCGCGCTGGAGACCGCCGACCTGGTCAGCCTGAGCGCCGGCCAATTGAGCCTGCTGGGCACCGACCAACTGGCCGCCCTGGGCACCACGCAAATCGCCAACCTGACGACCACCCAGATCGCCGCGCTGACCACCGGCCAGTTCGCCAGCCTGGGGGCCAGCAGCCAGAACGCGCTGGGCACCACCCAGTTCAGCGTGCTGACCACCGCGCAGATCGCCGCCCTGAGCACCAGCCAGGGTGCGCTGATGGACACCGCCGACATCGCCAGCCTGAACACGGCGCAGATCCGCGCCCTGGGCAGTGACGTGCTGGCCGAGTTCAGCAGCGCCGCCGTCGTCGCCCTCAGCACCTCGCAGGTGCAGGCCTTCACCACCACCCAGCTGGCCGCCCTGAGCACCACCGTGCTGGCGGTGATGGAAACCCGCGACCTGGCGGTGCTGAGCACCGCACAGCTGGCGCAACTGGGCACCACCCAGCTGGACAGCCTGGGCACCAGCCAGCTGGCCAGCCTGACCACCGCGCAGATCGCCAGCCTCAGCACCACCCAGCTGGGTGGCCTGACGCCGGCCGACCTGGCCGCGCTGACGACCAGCCAGTTCGCCGCCATGGGCACCAGCCAGATCAACTCGATCACGGCCGAGCAGGCGCGTGTGCTGGAAACCGCCGACACCGCGGCCCTCACCTCGCAGCAGATCCGGGCGCTCAGCACGGGCATCCTGCAAGAGCTGAGCACCGCCGTCATCGCCGCCTTCACCACCAGCCAGTTCGCGGCCTTCAGCAGCACCCAGATCGTGGCCTTCGGCGACGCCAACCTGGCGGCCATCGAAACCCGTGACCTGGTGCAACTGGGCAGCAGCCCGCTGCAAGGCCTGGGCAACAACGGCCTGGCGGCTTTCGGCACCACGCAGCTCGCCAACCTGACGACCAGCCAGCTGAATGCGCTGACCGCCGAGCAGGTGGCCAGCCTGGCCGCCAGCAGCCTGAACGCGCTGACCACGGCGCAGTTCGCCAGCCTCAGCACCGGCCAGATTGCCGGCCTGTACGTGGACCAGATCACCGCCCTGCGCACCGCCGAGCTGGCCGCCATGACCTCGGCCCAGGTCCGCGCGCTGACCGCCGACAACATCGCCAACCTCAGCGCGCTGCAGGTGCAGTCGCTGACCACCACACAGGTTGCCGCGCTGACCACGGCGCAGATCCGGGCCTTCGAGGTGAGCGACCTGGCCGCCATGGGCACCACGCAGTTCGCTGCGCTGACCAGCGCCCAGATCGCCGCCCTGACGGTGGACCAGGTGGCCGGCTTCGAGACCGCCGACCTGGCCGCGCTGGGCACCGCGCAGATCCGCGCCTTCACGCTGGACGGCATTGCCGCCCTGAGTGCGGCCAACACCACCGCGCTGACCACCAGCCAGGCCGCCGCGCTGACGACCAGCCAGATCACCGCCATCAGCGCCTACAACCTGTCCTTGATGGACACCGCCGACCTGGCCGCCCTGGACAGCGCGCAGATCCGCGCCCTGAGTGGTGAGCAGATCGCCGCGCTGACGACCCGCCAGTTGTCCAGCCTGACGACCACCGAAGTGGCCGCCCTGAGCACCACCCAACTGCTGGCCATCGCCCCCGAGAACATCGCGTCCTTCGGCACCGCGCAGTTCGCTGCGATGGACAGCCGCCAGATCCGCAGCCTCAGTGAAGCCCAGATCGCCGCCATGCAGACGGCCGACCTGGCGGTGCTGGGCACCAGCCAGATCGCCGCGCTGACGGCCGAGCAGATCGTGGCGCTGACCAGCGCCGGTGCGGCCGCGCTGACCACCAGCCAGGTCGTGGCGCTGACCACCGGCCAGATCGCTGCACTGGAAGCCGGCGACCTGGCCGCGATGGGCACCACGCAGTACAGCGTGATGAGCACCGCGCAAATCGCCGCCATCCATGAAGGCCAGGCGCCTTCGCTGCAAACCGCCGACATCGCCAGCCTGAGCACCAGCCAGATCATGGCGCTGGCCCCGGCCACGCTGACGGCGCTGAACGGCGCGCAGATCGGCGCGCTGACGACCAGCCAGTTGCAGGTGCTGGGCACCAGCCAGATCGTGGCCATCGACGCCGCCGACCTGGCCGGCCTGGGCACCACCCAGTTCAGCACGCTGACCACCATCCAGCTGTCCAGGCTGACCGACGAACAGGTGGCCGCACTGGGCACCGCCAACGTCACCGCCCTGGGCACCACGCAGTTCAACGCCCTGCGCGCCGACAGCATCATCGCGATGACGACCACCGTCATGGCGGCATTGACCAGCGCGCAGATCTCGACCATGACCTCGGCGCAGTTCGCGGCCATCGAGCCGGCTGACCTGGCCGCCATGGGCACCGCGCAGTACACCGCCTTCACCAGCACCCAGCTGGCCGTGATGACGGTGAGCCAGGCCCGTGCGCTGGAAACCGCCGACGTGGCCGCCCTGCGCAGTTCGCAGATCGGTGCGCTGGGCACGCTGGCCGTCAGCGCGCTGAGCACCAACAGCATCGAGGCGCTGGGCACCGCGCAGATCGCCGGCCTCACCTCGTCGCAGATCCGCTCGCTCAGCGCGGCCCAGGTGATGGCGCTGGAAACCGCCGACCTGAACACCCTGAGCACGGCGCAGATGGCGGCCTTCGGCACGCTGCAAGCCGGCGCGCTGACGACCACCCAGCTGAGCAACCTGGGCACCGGCGAATTGACCGCCCTGGGCAGCGCCCAGCTGCGCGCCATCAGCGCCACCGACCTGGCCACTTTGACCACCAGCCAGTTCGCTGCCCTGACGACCACCCAGGTCGCCGGCCTCAGCCTGGCCCAGGTCGCGGCGATGGAAACCGCCGACCTCGCGGCCTGGGGTTCGAGCCAGATCTCGGTGGTCCACACCGCAGCCATCCAGGCCCTGGGCACGACGCAGATCGCCGCCCTGACAACGGCCGAAGCCGCCGGCTTGACGGTGGCCCAGCTGCGGGCCCTGACGACCGCGCAGGTCGCGGCCATCGAGACCGCCGACCTGGCCGCCATGGCCGACACCCAGGTGGCCGCCTTCAGCACCGCGCAGGTCGACGCGCTGGGCAGCAGCCAGCTGGTGGCCCTGGGCACCACGCAACTGGTGGCGCTGAACACCGCGCAACTGGGTGCCATCTCGTCCAGTGAACTGGCCGCGCTGGGCACCACCGCCTGGAGTTCGCTGCTGCTGACCCAGATCGCCGGCCTGACCACGGCGCAAGTCGCGGCCATGGACACCGCCGACCTGGCCAGCCTGAGCGGTGACCAGATCGCCGCCTTCTCCACCGGTTCCATTGCCGCCCTGACCACCGCGCAGTTCGGCGCGCTGACCACCACCCAACTGACCTCGCTGCGCACGGCCCAGGTTCGTGCCGTCGAGACCGCCGACCTGGCCTCGCTGAGCACCAGCGCGCTGAACACCCTGAGCGTGGTGCAGTTGAACGCCCTGGGCACCGCGCAAGTGGCGGCCCTGACGACGACGCAGCTGAATTCGCTGAGCACGACGCTGGTGCAGGGCCTGGGCACCACGCAACTGGCGGCCATCGCCGCCAGCGACCTGGCGACCCTGGGCACCACCCAGTTCAGCGTGCTGTCGGCCACCCAGATGGGCGCGCTGACGACGAGCCAGATCGCCGGCATGGAGACCACCGACCTGGCCTCGCTGAGCGGCGTGCAGATCCGCGCCATCAGCACCGCCGGCATCGTGGCCATGGGCTCCAGCCAGTTCGTGGCCCTGACCGACGTGCAGGTCGCCGCGCTGGGCACGACGCAGATCCGCGCCATCGAGACCAGCGACCTGGCGGCGATGGAGACCACCGACCTGGCCGCGCTGACGGCCAGCCAGCTGGTCGGCCTGAGCACCGCGCAGATGGCGGCGTTGACCACCACCCAGCTGACCAACCTGACGGACATCCAGCTGGCCGCCCTCAGCTCGAACCAGCTCGCCGCCATCGCGGCGGCCGACCTGGTCACGCTGTCGGCCGCCCAGTTCAGCCTGCTGACGACCAGCCAGATCTACAACCTGACGACCAGCCAGGTGGCGGCCATCGAGACCACCGACCTGGCGGCCATGACCGTCAACCAGATCAAGGCCTTCAGCACCGCGGCCATCGTGGCCCTGGGCAGCACCCAGCTGGCGGCCCTGACCACCGGCCAGGTCGTGGCCCTGCGCACCAGCCAGATCGCGGCCATCGAAACCGGTGACCTGGCGATGATGGAAACCGCCGACCTGGCCGCCATGGGCACGGCGCAGATCGCGGCCCTGACGGCGCTGCAGGTTGCGGCCCTGAGCACCACGCAACTGACCAATCTGGGCAACAACCTGCTGGCCGCCATCGGCACGGCGGAGATCAGCGCCATCGGCACCAGCAGCCTGAACGCGCTGTCCAGTGCGCAATTCGCGGCGCTCACGGCCAGCCAGATCGGTGCCCTCACGACCTCGCAGATACAAGGCCTGGAAACCGCCGACATCGCCGGCCTGGGCACCACCCAGTTGCGCGCCCTGAGCAGCGCGCAGGTCAACGCCATCAGCGGTGCCGACCTGGCCGCGATGGGCAGCAGCCAACTGGTGTCGCTGACCACCGCGCAGATCCGCGCCCTGAACCAGGCCAGCCTGCCGAGCATGGACACCAGCGACCTGGTGGCCCTGACCGCCGTCCAGGTGGTGGCCTTCAGCTCGGGCCAGCTGGCGGCCTTCAGCACCACCCAGCTGGCCGCTCTGGGCACCGGCCAGATCGCGGCCCTGACCCTGGGCCAGATCAGCACCTTGTCGAGCAGCAACCTGGCGGCCCTGGGCACGGCGCAATTCGCGGCCCTGACCACCACCCAGATCGCCAGCCTGACCACGCTGCAGGTCTCGGGCCTGGAAAGCGCTGACGTGGCGGCCCTGCGCACCAGCCAGATCCAGGCGCTGACCACCAGCGGCATCGAGGCCATGACCTCCAGCAACATGGCAGCGCTGACCACGGCCCAGGTGGCAGCCCTGCGCACCAGCCAGATCGCGGCCATCGAGACCAGCGACCTGGTGGCCATGGGCACGGCGCAATTTGCCAGCCTGAGCGCGGCGCAGATGACCGGCTTCACGACGACGCAGGTCGACAACATCGCCAGCGCCGACTTCGTGGCCCTGAGCAACAGCGCGCTGGCCGCCCTGAGCACGGCGCAACTGAGCGTGCTGACGGGTGCCGAGATCTCCAACCTGGGCAGCAGCCAGATCACCGTCCTGACGGCGGCCCAGTTGCAAGGCCTGAGCACCACGCAGGTCAGCACGCTGGCCACCGCCGGCATCGCGGCCTTGACGACAGCGCAAATCCGCGCCCTCGACGGCGAGCAGATCGCGGCCCTGGAAACGCGCCAGTTCTTCGCCTTCACCACCAGTGAAGTCGCGGCCCTGACCACCGGCCAGGTCATCAGCATCGAGACCACCGACCTGGTGGCCATGGGCACCACCAACCTGAGCGCCTTCACGGCCACCCAGTTCGCGGCCCTGACCACGACGCAGATCGACGCGCTGGAAACCGCGCAACTGGCGGCCCTGAGCACCACCGAAGTGTCGGCCCTGACCGCCGACCAGTTGGCGACCTTCGACGCCACCGACCTGAACGCGCTGACCACCACGCAGTTCCAGGCCTTGCGCACGGCGCAGATCGTCAGCCTGACGGCAGACCAGTTCGGCACGCTGAACACCAACGACATCGCGGCCCTGACCACCAGCCAGGCGCATGCCCTGACGGTGGACCAGATCATCGCGATGAGCACGACGCAGGTGATGGCGCTGGAAACGGCCGACATCGCGGCGATGACGATGGAGCAAGCCAACGCCTTCGAGGCCGAAGACTTCGGTGTGATGAGCACCTCGCAGTTCGCCGCCTGGCAGAGCGTCACGCCGATCGTGCTGGACCTGAACGGTGACGGCGTGCACACGCTGTCGGCCGCCCAGGGCGTGAACTTCGACCTGACCGGCACCGGCCAGACGGCGCAGGTCGGCTGGGTGGGCAGCGGTGACGGCCTGCTGGTGCGCGACATCAACCACGATGGCGTCATCGGCAGCGGCACCGAACTGTTCGGCGCCGCCACCCAGTTGGCCAACGGCCAGCGCGCCGGCAACGGCTTCGTGGCGATGGCTGCGCTGGACAGCAACCACGACGGCAAGCTGAGTGCGAAGGACGAGAAGTTCAGCGAACTGAACGTGTGGGTCGATGCCAACCACGACGGCAAGACCGATGCCGGCGAGCTGAAGAGCCTGCTCGAAGTGGGTGTGCTGGAGATCAACCTGAACTTCAGCAAGGGCAGCACGGTGGACAACGGCAACCTGCTGGGGATGGTGTCCAGCTACACCGGCACCGACGGCAACCAGCATGCGGTGGCCGACGTCTTCTTCGCCAAGCAGGCGGCCGCAGCGGCCAGCGTGCCCGCGCTGGGTGAGTTGCTGGCCGCGCCGACGGCCGACCTGCTGGCCAGCCCGACAGCGGCTGCGACAGCGGGGGCCACGTCGGCCACCAGCACCGCCTTCGTCGGCATGAGCCCGGCTGCCCGCCAGGCCATCGACGACGAGTTGCTGCGCCAACAGCAGAACGTGCTGTAAGCGCAGGGCACTGCATCTGCTCTGCCCGCCGGGCCCGGCCACGCGAAATGCGCGGCCGGGCGCGGCCTTTTCCGGGCTTCGCTTGGGGGCCCCGCGGGCCACCATGCCCGGCATGAGCCCCAGCCCGCTGCACCTGCACCAGATCGCCTATTCAGCCGCCACCCAGGCCGCCATACCGCCCGGCTGGCTGGTGCTGGACAACCTGGCCAACCCGCGCCCCGACTGGTTCGAATACGGTCCCATCCGCCACTTCCTGCTGCACCCCGCGCAGCCGCTGGACGAGAACGCCTGGTACGCCTTCTTCTCGCCCAAGTTCTGCGCCAAGACCGGCCTGAGCCTGCAAGACGTGGAGCAATTCGTGCGCGCGCACGAAGCCGACACCGACGTCTTCCTGTTCTCGCCGCAGCCCGACATGGGGGCCTTCTTCCTCAACGTTTTCGAGCAGGCCGAAACCTTCGACGCCGGGCTGATCGCCGCCTACAGCGCCTTCCTCGAGCACATCGGCCGCCCGGCCCCGCTGCGCACGCTGGTGATGGACTCGCGCCAGGTGGTGTTCAGCAACTACTTCATCGCCAGGCCGGCGTTCTGGCGTGCCTGGCTGGCCCTGAACGAGCCGCTGTACGCCATTTGCGAAGGCGATGGCACGGGTGCTGAAGCGGCGCTGAAGGCGGGCCTGACGCCGCCCACCAGCTACAGCGGCCCCAACGGCGCGGCGCAGCGCAAGGTGTTCCTGATGGAGCGCGCGGCCTCGCTGATCCTGGCCACCCAGCCGCAATGGCGCAGCCGCGCCCACAACCCCTATGGCTTCGGCTGGAGCGTGTCGAGATTTCGCGAGCACCCCACCGAGGCGGTCATCAGTGACGCCTTGAAGATGGCCTGGCGCGACCACCGTTTTCCGCAGTACATGCAGGCCTTCATGGCGGTGCGCGAACGCTTCCGGAACGGCACGCTGCCCAGCTGACGGCGGCACAGGGTGGGGGCCCGCGCCGCTCGGCGGGCTGGCGGCTCAGCGGCTCAGCGGCTCAGCGGCTCAGACGGTGCCCTTCATCCAGTCCGGCACCGCAGTGATCGGCCCCTTCTCCAGCCGACCCAGCAGCTCTTCCCGCATGCCGCTTTCATCGTGCCGGCTGGCGTTGAACACACCGCGGTCCAGCACGCTCTGCTGCAGCGCTTTCCAGCGCGTTTCGCGTTCGATGGAATAGCCCAGGTCCACGTCGCGCAGGTGCACCAGCCACAGGCGCGGGTCCAGCACGCTGGGCTCCACGCAGTCGTGGCAGCCGGTGAACCAGGTGATGGGCGCTGAGGCCACCAGGGGCTTGTGGTACATCGGCGCGGGCAGCAGGCAGTTGCGTTGCAGCGTGTAGGGGCGGGTCGGGTCCACCGGCGGCTCGACACGGAAATCGTGCACCAGGTCGTAGGCGTGGGCCGGCTTCAGGATGCTGCGCGGCGGCAGGCCGGCCAGGTGGTCGACAAAAGCTTCAGCTGCACCG
Source organism: Betaproteobacteria bacterium (assembly GCA_031383435.1). Lineage (GTDB taxonomy): Bacteria > Pseudomonadota > Gammaproteobacteria > Burkholderiales > Burkholderiaceae_C > Rubrivivax. The sequence continues at coordinate 87,202 of JANMZP010000145.1, forward strand.
TCGAAGAACAGCATCTCGTCGGCGTGCGCGTGCAGCACGAAGTCGTACTTGCTGAGCAAGAAGCGCTGGAAGAAGCCGCAGTAACTGGCGATGTTGTGGTGGTCCAGCTCGCCCCCCGGAATGCTGATGACGTTGACTTCATCGCGGTAGGGGTCGACGAATTCGGCGTCGCCGCCATGGTCGATGACGTAGAGGTGCTTCTTCGGCATGTAGCGGCTGTAGAAGTCGATCCACACCCGCAACATCACGCCTTCGTTGTAGACCGTGGTGAAAGCGGCCAGCCGGTGCTGGCGCGGATAGGGGTACTTCTGAAAATGGGCGATCGGGTCGAGCCGGCTGTCGAAGAAATCGGGCGGCAATTGCAGCGCGCTGCGGAACAGCAATTCCTGCCCGCTGTCGTGGTTGGTCATCACCACCACATGGGCTGGCACATAAGCCGGCACGCGGTGGCGCAGCAGCACGGTTTCCACCATCGCCGCGTTGACCACCTTCCAGCCCAGCGCGGTGCGCTCGCCCAGTTGCAGCGGGTACACGGTGTTGCTGCCGTCGAAGTTCAGCGCGGCGTTGTAGCCCGCGCCGATGCGCACGAAATCACCACTCTTCAGCAGCAGTTCCGGCGGCCGGCCGGGCTCTTGAATGCGGACTAGCTCCATGCCATTTCCTTGGGGTCGGGTCGTTCATCGGGTTGCTCGTGAAAATCGGCCGCCAGGGTGTCGCGCAGCCCCTGCTCCAAGGTGAAGTGCGGCACCCAGCCCAGCGCGCGCAGCCGGGTGGTGTCGGCCCGGCACAGCATGGGCTCGCCCGGCCGCATCGGCAGCGCGCCGAAGTCCAGCCGCGTGCGGGAACCCAGCAGGCGCTGCGCGGTTTCGACGAACTCGCGCAAGGACGGGGCCTGGCCGCTGCCCACGTCCACGGCGTCTGAAGCCGCGAATTGCGCACGCTGCTGCAGCACGGTGCCTATGGCCGCCACGGCGTCTTGCAGGTGGATGAAATCGCGCCGCTGCGTGCACGCCGTCAAGGCCAGCGTGGGCTCGCCGCGCGCGCAGCTGCGCAGCACGTGGCTGCTGAACTTGCTGGCGTCGTCGCCCGGGCCGTACAGGTGCTGCAGGCGCAACTGGATGAATTGCAATTGCGTCGGGTGCTGCGCTGCCAGGCGCGCGCCCCAATCGGCAAACTGCTGCTTGCTCAGCGCGTACAGGCTGACCCCGGCGTCGAGCACGCTGCCGGTGTGCAGCAGGCTGCAGCGGCGCGCGGGCTCGCGGGCCAGCACGCCTTGCAACAATTGCATGCCGAGTTGCACATTGGCCTCGAACAGTTGCAGCGGCGTTTCCTGTTTGCGGCCGTAACTGCAGGCGGTGTGCACGATGACATCCGCAGCATGCCGGCGCACGGCATTCACCAGCTCGGCCCCTTCGGCCTGCAGCCAACTCAGCTGCCCGCCACGGCCCGCCAGCCGGGCGCGCGCAGAACCGGGCCGCACAAGCACCGTGAGCCGGTGGCCCTGGGCCAGCCAGTGCTGCGCCAGCGCGCCGCCCAGAAACCCGGTGGCACCGGTCAGCAGGATGTCCATGCGCGGTGCCAGGCCCGCGTCAGAAGCCGACGCCGAAATAGGCTTCCAGCGTGCTGGCGATGAAGTCCAGTTGCGGCTCGCCCAGGCCGGGGTAGACGCCCAGCCAGAAGGTGCGGTGCATGGTGATGTCGGTGTTCGTCAGTTCACCCACCACGCGGAAATTGCGGCCGAGCATGTAGGGCTGGCGCGTCAGGTTGCCGGCGAAAAGCAAGCGCGTGCCGATCTTGTTTTCTTCCAGGTAATTCAGCAGGTCGGTGCGCTGCACGCCCGCGTTTTCCTTGATCGTCAGCGCAAAGCCGAACCACGACGGGTCGGCACCCGGGGTGGGTTCGCTGAAGTGCAGGAATTCACCGCAACTGGCCTGCAGGCGCGTTTTCAAATAGTTGAAATTGCGCCGCCGTGTGGCGATGAATTCCTCCAGCCTGTCCATCTGCGCCAGCGCGCAGGCCGCCTGCATGTCGGTGATCTTCAGGTTGTAGCCCAGGTGGCTGTAGGTGTACTTGTGGTCGTAACCCTCGGGCAGTTCGCCCAGCTTCCAGCAGAAGCGTTTCTGGCAGGTGTTGTCCTTGCCGGGCGGGCAGTTGCAGTCGCGGCCCCAATCGCGGAACGATTCGGCAATGACTTTCAGTTCGGGGTTGTTGGTGAACACCGCGCCGCCCTCGCCCATCGTGATGTGGTGCGCCGGGTAGAAGCTGAGCGTGCCGATGTCGCCGAAGCTGCCCACCTTGCGGCCCTTGTAGGTGGCGCCCAGCGCGTCGCAGCAGTCTTCCACCAGCCACAGGCCATGCTTCTTGCACAGCGCCACGATGACGTCCAGGTTGAAGGGGTTGCCCAGCGTGTGCGCCAGCATGATGGCCTTGGTGCGCGGCGTGATCGCGGCTTCCACCCGGCTGGCGTCGATGTTGTGCGTGGCCAGGTCCACGTCCACAAAGACCGGCACCGCACCGAACTGCAGGATCGGGTTGACGGTGGTCGGGAAGCCCGCCGCCACGCCGATGACCTCATCACCGGGCTGGATGGCGCGGGTGCCCAAACGTGGCGATGTCAGGGCCGAGAAAGCCACCAGGTTGGCCGATGAACCCGAGTTCACGGTCAGCACATGGCGCACGCCCAGGAAGTCGGCCAGGCGCTGTTCGAACTGCGCATTGAAGCGGCCGCTGGTCAGCCAGGCGTCCAGCGAGGCGTCGACCATCAACTGCATTTCGCGCGCGCCGACCACCTTGCCCGACACCGGCACCGCCGTCACGCCAGGCACGAAAGCCTGCGGGCCGTGGGTCAGATCGGCGTACTGCTGCACCAGGTCGGCGATCTGTACACGCAGCCGGTCGGCAGCCGAAACGCCAGGTTTCTCGACGAAGCTCAAAGGGAATTCACGGACAGCATTCATGCGGGTGTGGCCTCCAGAGCCAGGCTGTAGTCGTTGATCTGTTGCAGGCACAGGGCCTGCATGTCGTGCCCGGCAGCACCGGCCAGATGGGCCTGCTGCCATTCAACGGTGCACGCCAGGGCCTGCGCCAGACGCCAGCGCGGTGTCCAGCCCAGGCGCTGGCGGGCCAGTGAAATGTCCAGCTTCAGGTGGTGGGCTTCGTGCGGTTGTTGTGCCGCGCCGCGCTGGGCGTCGAGCTGCCAGCGCGCGCCGCGGCCCCATTGCGCCACCAGCATCGCCACCAGTTGCTGCACCGGCACCGCGTCGGCGTCCAGCGGGCCGAAGTTGCAGGCTTCCAGCGCATCGGCCTGGCCGCTTTGCACGTGCTCGTACAAATGTTCAGCCAATGCCAGATAGCCCGACAGCGGCTCCAGCACGTGCTGCCAGGGGCGCACCGCCTGCGGGTTGCGGATGAGCACCGCTCGACCTTGTTCGCAGGCCTGCAGGATGTCGGGCACCAGCCGGTCGGCGGCCCAGTCGCCACCGCCGATGACGTTGCCGGCGCGGGCGCTGGCCAGGGCCACGCCGTGGTGGCACAGGAAGGAACGGCGGTAGGCGCTGGCCACCAGTTCGGCGCAGCCCTTACTGCTGCTGTAGGGGTCGTGGCCGCCCATGGCTTCACCTTCGCGGTAGCCCCAGGCCCACTCGCGGTTTTCATAACATTTGTCACTGGTGACGTTGACCACGGCGCGCACGCTGTCCACATGGCGCACGGCTTCCAGCAGGTGCACCGTGCCCATCACATTGGTGGCATAGGTGGCCACCGGCTCGGCATACGACTGCCGCACCAGCGGCTGCGCCGCCAGGTGCAGCACCACATCGGGCTGGCAGGCCTGCAGGGCGCGTCGCACGGCGTCGGCGTCCCGGATGTCGCCCAGCGTGCTGGCCATGCCGACGCCCACCCGCGCCACGTCGAACAGCGCCGGCGTGGTGTTGGGGGCCAGCGCAAAGCCGTGCACCTGGGCACCCAGCTGCTGCAGCCACAGGCTGAGCCAACCCCCCTTGAAGCCGGTGTGGCCGGTCAGGAAGACGCGCTTGTCGCGCCAGAAGGTCGGGCTGGCCATCGTCAGGCGGCCCGGACGATGCCGCCGGCCGCGATCTCGCTGCGGCTTGTCGAGAACGGCGCGGGCTGCAGATGGGCATGGACAGGAGTCTGGGCAGTCACTTGCGGCGTTATGCAGTCCCACACCTTCCACGGGGCCTGGCCGCTATGCCACAGTTCTTCCAGGTGCACCTTGTCGCGCAGGGTGTCCATCGGCTGCCAGAAACCGTGGTGCTCGAAAGCCATCAACTGGCCGTCGGCCGACAGGCGGTCCAGCGGTTCGCGTTCCCACACCGTGCTGTCGTCGCGTATGTAGCGCAGCACCTCGGGCGAGAGTACGAAATAGCCGCCGTTGATCAGCGCGCCATCACCCTGCGGCTTCTCGTTGAAGCTGTTCACGCGGCCCTCGTTCAACACCAGTGCGCCGAAGCGGCCGGGCGGTGCGGTGGCGGTCAGCGTGGCGGCTTTGCCGTGCGCGCGGTGGAAGTCGATGCTGGCGCTGATATCGATGTCGCCGACGCCGTCGCCATAGGTGAAGCAGAAGCACTCGTCGTCGCGCACATAGCGGGCCACGCGCAGCAGGCGGCCGCCGGTCATGGAATCGTCACCGGTGTCGACCAGCGTCACGTTCCAGGGTTCGGCGCGTTTGTGGTGAACTTCAATGCGGTTGCTGCGCATGTCGAAGGTGACATCGGACATGCGCAGGAAGTAGTTCGCGAAGAACTCCTTGATGATGTAGCCCTTGTAGCCGCAGCAGATCACGAAGTCGTTCACGCCATGGTGGGCGTAGGTTTTCAGGATGTGCCACAGGATGGGCTTGCCGCCGATTTCGACCATCGGCTTGGGGCGGGTCGAGGTCTCTTCGCTCAACCGGGTGCCCAGGCCGCCGGCCAGGATCACTGCTTTCATGGGTGCGGTCCTTGGTTCATTGCTGTGGAGTCAAAAAGGGTCCGCCCGGCTCAGGACGAGCAGACAAAAGCATCGGCGTGAAAGTGCAGCGGCGGCAGGCCCGCCGCCTGCAGCGCGGCGCGCGCAGCGGCCACCATCGCGGCCGAGCCGCAGGCGTAGACCTGGTGGGCGCCGAGGTCGGCCCGGCCGCCGGCACGGCTCGCGATGTCGGCCAGCGCCACCGCTTGAACATGGCCGCGTGCGCCGTCCCACGCACCCTCAGCGCGTGACAGCACGGGGGTGAAACGCAGCGGCACCGGCTGCGCCAGGCCCAGCGGGTTCCAGTACAGATCGGCCGGCACGCGCCCGCCCCAGTAGAGGTCGATGCGCGCCGGCTGGGCCGCTGCCGGCAGCGCGGCCAGTTGTTCCAGCAAGGCCTTGATGGGCGCGATGCCGGTGCCGGTGGCCAGCAGCAGCAGCGGCACGCCGGCCACATCGCCCAGCACGAAACTGCCCTGCGGGCCTTGCAGGCGCAAGAGGTCATTCGGGCGCGCGCTGTGGAACCACCAGTCGCTGAAAGCACCGCCAGGCACGCGCCGGATTTGCAGTTCGATGGGCGTGGCGGCCCCGTCGCTGGCGGGTGCGTTGGCGATCGAATAGGCGCGACGGATGCCGCCGGAACCGTCGGAATGGCCTGGGCTTGCGAGGCTTGCGGGGCTGATGGCGATCAGATGCTGGCCCGGAAGCCAGGCCAGCGGCTGCTGGGGCGGCAGGCGCAGGCGCACGCCCAGCACGTCGGGCGCCAGGGTCTGCAGGCTTTCAATGCGACACGGCAGCGTGCGCACCGGTGGCAGCGGCGGGCCGCTGCGCAGCGGCAGGTCGAGCCGCAAGTCGCTGGCGGCGCTGCGCGCGCAGGCCAGTTGCCAGCCGTCGGCGCGCTCGGCAGCGCTCAGTCCGGCTTCGGGCATCAGCAACTGCGTGCTGCCGGCTTCCAGGCGGCAGCGGCAACTGCCGCAACGGCCGTTTCGGCAACCGTGCTCCACCGGCAAATCGGCCCGCAACGCCGCCGCCAGCAGCGCTTCCTGGGTGCCGGCTTCGAAGGTCTTGCCGTTGGTGAGGGTGATCAGGGCCACGGGGAATCAGACTGAAACAGCAGGTTGACGCAACCATTCTGTTCAGACTTGAGGCCCGGCAAGCGGGAATAAAAGCGGCTTGCGCCGGCCATCTCTGGCCCCGACACCGGGCCGCGCGCGGCAGCGTGCAGCCGCGCTACAGCGTCAAGGGCAGCCCTTGCCCACGGTCACGTAGCCCTGCTGGCCGTCATGCGCGAAGACATCGTTGGCGATGAACTGGGCACCCGGCCCGAAGTCGCCCGGTGTCCATTGCGGGCTGGCCGGCAGGTCGGTGCTGGGGCCCTTGAAGCGGTACTGCCCGGGCGCGTCTGAATCCCAATGCAGGGGGCTGCGCGCGCGGTCCATCAGGAACCGCAGGCCGCTCGGGTCCAGGCCCAGCCAGTCGCAGAACAGTTGGCTGTGCTGCGCCGGTTGCAGTTCATGCTGGCGCACCAAAGCCAGGCCCTGTTCGCGCGTCAACCGGCCATGGCGGATCTCGCGGCTGGCGTGGTCCGTCACCTTGCCGTAGCCGTGCTTGTGCAGCTTCAACTGGTCGTGCAGGTCCATGTGGTTCCAGCAGTCGCCGTGGTCGTAGGCCTCGAAGCTGCGGGCATAGCGGGCTGTGCGGTAGCCGTACTGGGCCACCATCTGTTCGTGCTGGGCTTTCGGGTCCCAGCGCAGGTAATTGCCCAGGTAGATGCCGCGCACGCCCACCGCGTTCAAAGCCGCGTCGTCGGGGTAGCGGTACTGCCAGATGTCTGCTTCCTTCAGCGTGTCGAAGGTACCCAGCAAGTCGTCCGCTTCCAGGCCCATCAGGTCGTGGTCCTTGCGGTAGCGGCGGCTCATTTCCACTTCGTGTTCGTGGCTGAACATGCCCACCTGTTCGAGCCCCTGGTGCGCGCCCCAGATGATCAGCGGCACCTGGTAACGCACCGCCGTCTGCACCGGAAACACCGTCTGCCCGGCCAGGCAATGCCAGTACAAACTGCCCCGTTCGCGCAGCGTGGTGCGGGTGATCTTCTTCACCGACTGCGGGTTGACGTTCTGCTGCAGGAAGTCGCAGTCCATCTGGATGCGCAGGTTGGCCAGGTTGCGGATGCCTAAAGCGGTGTTGTAGTACTTGTTGTAGTGCACCAGCAGCGGGTTCAGCTTCAGTCTGTGCTTGACCTGGTGGACGATCCAATACGAATCGGCCGCGCCGCTGACCGGCACGATGCAGTCGTAGTTGTCGCCACCCTTGCGGCGGTACGGCGCGACCAGCTTTTCCAGCTGGTCCCAGCGTGCCGACCAGTCGAGCCGGTCTTTCTCTTCGTGGATGCGGCAACCCGAGCAGATGCCTTCGGCGTCCAGCGTCAGGCCCAGCGGGTGGTCGGTGGTGTACAGGCAGCGCGCGCAGTGTTGGCGCGCTTGCGGGTGCGGTTTCAGGCGGTGGTAGTTGCCGACGTCCATGTCAATTCCAGCAAGCGCCGGCGTAAGTGGCTGGGCGCAACGGCAGGCCGCGCAAGGCTTCCTTCAATTGCTGCACCGCGTGTTCACGCCACGACAGGAAATGGCCCACGCCAGCCGCCACCACCTGCGGGCGGCCCAGCACGCGACGCAGTTGTTCGGGTTCGCTCAGCCCGCCGAATGCAATCACCGGCAGCGCCGGCAAACCCGCGGCGTCCAGCAGTGTTTCGTCAAAGCCGCCAGCCTGCCCTTCGTGCTGCCAGTCGACCAGCAACAGTTCGCTGATGGCCCCGCTCTTCAGCACCGCCGTCACCTCAGCCGGTATCGGCCTGGAACGGCCGTGGCGGTGGTCCAGCCATTCCAGGCCTTGTTCACCCTGCGACAGCGGCAGCGCCGCAATCAGCGCCTGTGCACCCAGCGGTTCGGCCAAGGCGGCGGCCTCATGCGGGTCGTCGCGCAGCAGGCTGTCCAGCGCGATGCGTTCGGCACCGGCCTGCACCGCCGCCACGCCGTCGGCCACGTTGCGGATGCCGCCCTGGTAGGTCAGCGGCGTGGACAAACCTTGCTTGGTGATGCGTTCCAGCAGCGCGAGGTCGGGCCCCAAACCGTTGCGGCTGCGGTCGGTGCACTGCAGCAGGATTTCATCGACGCCCCAACGGTCCAGGTTCTCGGCCAGCACCTCGGGGCGGCCCAGCGGCAAATGGCGCTGGTAGCCAAAAGATTGAACGGCCCAGCCGTTGCGCACGGTGATGACGCCGACGAGTCGTTTCTGGATCACGGCAGCAGCCCTTCAATCACGTTCTTCAACAGCGCGCGGCCGGCCCATTGGCTTTTCTCGGGATGGAATTGCAGGCCGACGATTTGTTGTCGGCGCACGGCCACGGTGAAGGCCTCGTCCATCGCGTCGTTGACGCGCGAAACGGCCACGCAGTATTCGGCCGGGGCGTGAAAAGCGTAGCTGTGGTTGAAGAACACCGATTGGCCGTCGCTGGCACGCAGCAGCGGTTCGTTGCCCAGCACTTCCAGACTGTTCCAGCCGATGTGCCATTTGGCGGCTTGCAGCGGCTGCACCTGGCCGGGGATCAAACCCAGACCGGTGGTGTAGCGCAATTCACTGGAACTGTGGGCCAGCAATTGCATGCCCAGACAAATGCCCACGATGGGCTGGCCGCGCCGCGCTTGCGACTGGATGAATTCGACCAGGCGGTGCTGGTGCAAGGCTTCCATCGCGGCCGGAAAGGCCCCCACGCCGGGGAGCACCATCACGTCGGCCGCACCCAGGGTTTCCGGGTCACGGCTGCTGCGGCAGCGGTAGCCCAGGCCAGTCAGTGCGCGCGCCACCGACGCCAGGTTGCTGGCACCGTAGTCGACCACGCCGACGGTGATGCGGCGTCGCGTCACTGGGGCACCCCACAGCCTGCGGCTGGCCCCGCCAGGCGGGGATGAGCCCTCGGGAAACCCTCGGCGCTCACGCGGCCACCTGCTCAGCCTCGAACCCCACGCCCACAGTGAAACGCCGCTGGATGCTGCCGTCGGCGCGCACGTCAAACAGTTCGCGGTTCGTGGCCGCACGCACCTGCGCCCAGAAGGCATCGACGGTGATGCCCAGGTAATCGCAATAGCGCGCGATGTAGGCGGGCGAACAGGCCTGGTCGTGCGCGGTCACCAGCGCAGCACCCTGCTGGCGCGACATGCGACCCAGGCGGATTTCTTCGTTGCAGTAATCGGTGGTGCGGCCAAAGCCGAACTTGTAGTACTTGATCATCTGGTTGATCGGCGTGAAGTCTTCGTCCAGCGCGGTCACGCCATACAAGTCGCCAGTTGCTTCAACCCCGTCGGCGCGGATCTCAAGCCCGTCGGCGCACGAGTAAGCCGCGTTGTTGACCAGCGACCAGTCGCCGAGGAACCAGCCCAGGTAGATGATCTGCAGGTCGGCGGCGATGAAGGCCTCGGGCAGCGGGTAGTTGTAGGGCAGCAGTTGCTGCGGCGTGTAGCCGGCGTCCTGCATCCACTGCGTGCCCGACGACAGCGTGTTCATGTGACGCAGGTTGTTGCCGTCGTAGCCGGTCTTGCCCAGGGTCTTCAGGTCGCCCAGTTGCAAGGCCGGGTTCTCGCCCCACAGGATGAGGTCAATGCCGTAGCGCAAGGCTATCTGCGGCACGGCCGAAAACAGCGCCAGTTCGGTGCTGCGAAAACTGTTGGTGAACCGCGCGAAGCCGTCGCGCTTCAGGCCACGCCAGGTGGCCGGCGCGGGGGCCGAGACCACCACGTCGAAGCCCAGCTCGATCAGGTTGCCCAGGTTGTTCATGCCGCGGTGCGTGGCCTGCTCGGGCGGGTAGCTCAGGCAGACCAGCAGCGGGTTGATGCCGAAACGCTCGCGCACCCACAGCGCCTGGCGCGTGCTGTCCTTGCCGCCGCTGACACCGATGATGCAGTCGTGGAAGACGCCCGGTTTTCGCGCTTTTTCAACTTTCCTGGCGGCGAACAGGTCGGCCAGGATGTCGATGCGCTCTTGCCAATCGACACCCTTCACGGCCGCCACGTAGTCGCAGGCCGGGCACACGCCGGCGGCGCTGAAAAGGGTGTTGGGGCGGGTGTCGGGCTGCAGACAGCGGCAGCAATACTTCACCGCGTGCCTCCGGCCCGCAGCAGGTCCCAGCTGAGTGGCGTGCCGCGCTTCAGGGCCTGCGGTGCGGGCATGCCGAGCACCGTTTCCAGGTACTTGGGCGGCAGGCCGAAACCGGGGCGTATGGCGCGCACGTTGGCGCTGCTGAAAGGCTCGCCCGGCGCCATGTCCTGGACCACGTACAGCGAGCGCCTGAAGACCATCGATTTCGCCTCGACCGCGCTGCCACCGAACACCACGCCGCCCATCGCCTGCCAGGCACGTTCGGTCTCGGTGCGCAGCATCAGCAGCTCGGCCGGTTCCAGCGAAAAGGTCGAATCGACACCGCCGTCGGCGCGCGACAGGGTGAAGTGTTTTTCCACCACCGTGGCGCCCAGGGCCACCGCCGCGATGGCCGCGCCGCAGCCCATGGTGTGGTCGGACAAACCCACCTCGCAGCCCGTGGTTTCGCGCAACACGGGGATGGTGTTCAGGTTGGTGTGGGCCGGCGTGGCCGGGTAGGTGCTGGTGCACTTCAGCAGGATCAGGTCGCTGCAGCCGGCGGCTCGCGCGGTGCGCACGGTGTCATCGATCTCGGCCAGCGTGGCCATGCCGGTGCTGATGATCATGGGCTTGCCGGTGGCCGCCACCTTGCGGATCAAGGGCAGGTCGGTGCACTCGAAAGACGCGATCTTGTAGGCCGGTGCACCCAGGGTTTCCAGGAAGTCCACCGCCGTGTCGTCGAAAGGCGTGGAAAAGCAGTCGATGCCGCGCTGCGCCGCGCGTTCGAAGATGGCCGCGTGCCAGGCCCAGGGCGTGTGCGCCTCGTCGTACAGGTCGTACAACTGGCGGCCGGCCCACAGGCTGTTCGGGTCTTCAATGACGAAGCCCGGCGCGCGGATGTCCAGCGTCATCGTCGCGGCGGTGTAGGTCTGCAGCTTGATGGCGTCGGCACCGTGCGCAGCGGCGGCATCCACGATGGCCAGCGCGCGGTCGAGCGACCGGTTGTGGTTGCCGCTCATTTCGGCAATCACATACGGCCGGTGACCGCGGCCGATCTGGCGCTGGCCGATCAGCATGGCGTGGTGCCCGGGAACGGGCCTGGCAACGGCAACGGCGACGGCGACGTGGGCGGCACGGCGAGGCTGTGCTGCGGCAGGTATTCGATGATGGGGATGCGGACCATGCGGACTCCGAGGAGGGTTCGGCACATCATGGCCCGGGCTCAAGCCCGGCTAACGCTGGAATAGCGGCGGGAAAAGCCAGGAAATCAAGGCCCCGACGGCCACCGCCATGCGGGCCGCCGCGCCCCGGTGCTGGGCCGCGAAAGCCAGCGCGCGCTGGCCCATCAAGGCGCGCTGCGGGCTGGCGCACAGCGCCACGGCGCGGGCCACGGCGGCCGTGATGTCGGGCAGGCGTTCGGCCGCACCGGCGGCCAAAGACAAGTCGGCGGCCTGCGCGAAGTTGTAGGTGTGCGGGCCCATCAGCAGCGGGCAGCCGCAGGCGGCGGCCTCGATCAGGTTCTGCCCGCCCAGCGGCGCGAAGCTGCCGCCCAGCAAGGCCACGTCGGCGGCGGCGTAGTACAGCGGCATCTCGCCCAGGCTGTCGCCCAGGATGACGTCGGCCGCCGCCGCATCGGCCGGCGGCTGCACGCCGGCATCGCTGCCCCAGGCGCTGCGGCGTTGCAGCGTCAGGCCGACAGCCGCCACCAGCGTCGCCACGGCATCAAAACGTTGCGGGTGGCGCGGCACCAGCAGCAGCAGCGGCCGGGGCGATGGCAGCGCCAGCCAGGCGGCCAGCAGCGGGGCTTCTTCGCCCTCGCGGGAACTGCTCATCAACACCACGGGGCGACCCAAGGCCCGTCGCCAGGCCTGACCCTGGGCCAGCAAGGCCGGCGGCAAGGCCATGTCGAACTTCAGGTTGCCCATCACCTGCACCACGCCGGCCTGCGCACCGCTGGCGCGCAGGCGCTGGGCATCGGACTCGGTCTGCGCCAGCACCGCCGTGAAGCTGGCCATGGCCGGGTGCAGCAGCGCCGCCAGGCGTTGGCCCTTGGCCTGACTGCGTGCCGACAAGCGCGCGTTGGCCAGCACCAGCGGCACGCCCGCGGCCTGGGCTGCATGCAGCAGGTTCGGCCAGACCTCGGTTTCCATCAGCACGCCCAGCGCCGGCTGCTGCGTGCGCAGAAAGCGCCGCACGGCACCGGGTGTGTCCAGCGGCAGCCAGACCTGGGCGTCACCTGCGCGCAGCAGGTCCAGCCCAGCGGCGCGGCCGGTGGCGGTGCCGTGGGTCAGCAGCAAACGCAGGCCCGGGTGGCGCGCGCGCAATGCGTTGACCAGCGCCGCAGCGGCCCGCGTTTCGCCCAGCGACACCGCGTGCAGCCACAGCCGGCCGGGCGGCACCGGGCCCGCAGCGTCGACCGATGGGTAGCCCAGCCGCTCGCGCCAATGCGCGCCGTAGGCCGGTTCACGCCGCGCCCGCCAGGCATAGCGCGCGAAGACCAGCGGTAGCGCCGCGCGCATCAGCAGCGTGTAGGCGGCGCGCGCCAGTGCTGCTGTCAATCGATCAATCCCCTCTTCCCAAGCGGCCGCCGCGGAACCGGCTCTGCCGGGCCGCTGGGGGCGCCCCCTTGAGGGGGAGCGCCGCAGGCGCTTCGGAGGTGGGCCATCAATGTGCAGCGGCTTCGACCTGGGCGTCAGGCTTCACCGTGCGCAGCGCCGCCATGAACTGCGCTTCGATGCGGTGCAGCGCTTCGTCGGTGTGGCCTTCGAAGCGCAGCACCAGCACCGGCGTGGTGTTGCTGCCGCGGATCAGGCCGAAGCCGTCGGCGAAGTCCACCCGCAGGCCGTCGATGGTGCCCACGCTGCCGCCTTCGAACTTCAGGCGGCCGGCGGCCACGCGGGCCAGCAGTTCCGCCACCACGGCGTGGTGTTCGCCTTCGGCGCAGGGCACGTTCAGTTCGGGCGTGCTGAAGCTGGTGGGCAGGGCGTCCAGCTCGGCACTGGGGTTCTTGCTGCGCGACAGGATTTCCAGCAGCCGGCCGGCCGTGTACATCGCGTCGTCGAAGCCGTACCAGCGTTCGCCGAAGAAGAGGTGGCCGCTCATCTCGCCCGCGAAGGGCGAGTTGATTTCGCGCAGCTTGGCCTTGATCAGCGAATGCCCGGTCTTCCACATCAGCGGCTTGCCGCCGGCCTTGCGGATGGCCACCGGCAGGCGCTGCGAACACTTCACGTCGAAGATGATGGTCGCGCCCTTGTTGCGCTTCAGGATGTCGCGGGCGAAGAACATGATCTGCCGGTCGGGGTAGATGATGTGGCCGTCTTTGGTGACCACGCCCAGGCGGTCGCCGTCGCCGTCGAAAGCCAGGCCGAGTTCAGCGCTGGTGGCATGCACCACCTTGATCAGGTCGGCCAGGTTCTCGGGCTTGCTGGGGTCGGGGTGGTGGTTGGGGAAGTCGCCGTCGACCTTGGAATAGAGATCGATGACCTCGCAGCCCAGGGCGCGCAGGATGGCCGGGGCGCTGGCGCCGGGGATGCCGTTGCCGCTGTCGACCACGATCTTCATCGGGCGTGACAACTTGCAGTCGCCGGTGATGCGCGCGGCGTATTCGGCACCGATGTCCATCTTCGCGCTGCGCCCGCGGCCGGTGGTGTAGGTCTCGGTCTCGATGCGGGCGCGCAGCTTCTGGATGTCGTCACCGTAAATGGCGCGGCCGGCCATCACCATCTTGAAGCCGTTGTAGTCCTTGGGGTTGTGGCTGCCCGTGACCTGGATGCCGCTGCTGCAGCCGTGCTGCGCGCGGGTGGCGGCCACGTAGTACAGCATGGGCGTGGTGACGGCACCGATGTCGACCACGTCCAGCCCGGTGCTCTTCAAACCGCGGATCAGCGCAGCCGCCAGCCTGGGGCCCGACACGCGCCCGTCGCGCCCCACCGCGACCGCACGCTCCCCAACAGCACGGGCTTCGCTGCCGAAGGCCCGGCCCAGGTGTTCGGCGAAGGCTTCGTCGACGTTCTTGCCGACGATGCCGCGGATGTCGTAGGCCTTGAAGATGGTCGCGTCGATCTGCATGGGTGTGTCTGGCGGAGTGGGTGGCAATGGGCCGCGATTGTAGGCAGCGGCCTGTGGCTGCCTTCATCGGCCGGCCTGGCCATTCGTCACGCCGGCTGTCGATTCAGTCGGCCGGCTGCACGGCCAGCGCCCGCGCTTCCTACACTGCGGCCATGACGTCTCTCACCCAAGCCACCGTCTGGAACCGCCAGTTGCTGCGCCGCTCCTGGAATGCCTGGTTCAGCAACGACATGCAGGCGGCCGGACCGCGCTGGCTGCAAGGGGTGTGGACGCTGCTGTTCTGCATGTTGGTGGCGGTGCCCTTCACGGTCTTCGGTTTCGCCGCGTTCGCCAAGGGCGATGGGGCCTGGCGCAACCTGGCGGGCTGGGTCTATTGGTACGGCGTCAACCTGCAGGTCTCGCTGGTCATCGGCTTCCTGTGCCACTTCCTGTACTTCGCCACCGGGCGCTTGATCGGCCCTGCGCGCATCCGCAGCTTCAGCGGCTGGCAGCGCACGCTGTACTTCAGCAGCGTGCCATTGGTCGGCACCGCCATCGGCTGGCCGCTGGGGGCCTGGGTGTCGGGCTACAGCCTGATTTCCTGGCGCGTGCTGAACAACCCCAACGCGCTGGCAGCGTCGGTGCTGATTGCGCTGGTCATCACGCTGATCTTCCACTTCATCTTTGCCGCCAAGGCGCGCCAGCTGCAAGCCGAGAAGAAGGCCGCTGAAGCGCAATTGCGCCTGCTGCAGGGCCAGATCGAACCGCACTTCCTGTTCAACACCCTGGCCAATGTGATTTCGTTGATCGACCACGATGCCCCCAAGGCGCGGCAGATGCTGGAATCGTTCACCGACTACTTGCGCTCGTCGCTGACCAGCCTGCGCGTTGAGCAGGCCACGCTGGGCAGTGAACTCGACCTGGTGGCCAACTACCTGGCGCTGCTGAAAACGCGCATGGAAGCCCGCCTGCAATTCAGCATCAGCATCGACAAAGACGAGGCCAGCGACGGCAGCGGGGCCACCCTGCGCGACACCCGGCTGCCGCCGCTGCTGCTGCAGCCGCTGGTGGAAAACGCCATCCACCACGGGCTGGAACCCCAGGTGGAAGGCGGCCACGTTCGCGTGCACGCCAGCCGCCAGGGCGACCACTTGGTGCTCACCGTCACCGACGACGGCCTGGGCCTGCACGCGCCGCGCCGCCGCAAAGGCAGTGCCGGCATGGCCCTGGGCAACCTGCGCGACCGCCTGCTTGCCCAGTACGGCAGCGAGGCCAGCCTGAGCCTCGCCGAGGCCCACCCCGGCACGGTGGCCACGCTGCGCCTGCCGATCCAAGCCACAGCGCAGAAAACCCCGCCATGAACAGCACCCGCAGCACCTGTTTGATCGCCGACGACGAGCCGCATCTGGTCAAAGCGCTGCAGGCCCAACTGGCCACGCTGTGGCCGGAACTGGACGTGGTGGCCATCGCGCGCAACGGCATCGAGGCCGCCGAGCGCATCGCCGCGCTGCAACCCGACCTGGCCTTTCTGGACATCCAGATGCCGGGTCTGACCGGGCTGGAAGTGGCCCAGGGCATCGAAGGCAGCACGCGCGTGGTCTTCGTCACCGCCTACGACGCCTACGCGGTCGAGGCCTTCGAGCAGGAAGCGCTGGACTATGTGCTGAAGCCGGTGAAGGCCGAACGGCTGCAGCGCACGCTGGACCGCATCCGCAAGGCCATCGCCGCGCCGGCACCCGCAGCCCCGGCGCAGCCCGCTGATGCCCACCTGCTGGCCGCGCTGCAGCGCCTGCTGCCGGCCGGTGCGGCACCGCCAGCCGGCAGCCAACGCCTGCGCTGGCTGCGCGCCAGCAAGGGCGATCTGACGCAGCAGATTGCGGTGGATGAGGTGCTGTACTTCCATGCCGACGACAAGTACACCTGCGTGCGCACGGCGCAGGCCGAACACCTGATCCGCACGCCGATTGCCGAACTGGCCGCACAACTCGACCCGGCGCAGTTCTGCCAGGTGCACCGCAGCACCATCGTCAACCTGCGCCACCTGGACGGCACGCGGCGCGACGAAGCCAGCCGGCTGTTCGTGCGCATCAAGGGCGGGCCGGGCGGACCCGGCGGCAGCCTGCAGGAACTGCCGGTGAGCCGCGCCTACGTGCACCTGTTCAAGGCGATGTAGCCCCCCGCCTGCGGCCCCGCCCGGCACGCCAGCCGGCAGGGCCAACCGGCAGTTCCAATGCGGCCCATGCCGCAGGGCCTGCATGCGGGCTTGCCACCTGGGCAAACGGCCGCCTGCGCCCTAGAGTTCGGGCTGCCCCAACCGCCACGGAGACCCGCATGACCGAAGCCTTGAACCCCGTCGCCCCCCAGCGCCCCAGCCGGCGCAGCGCCCTGCATTCCGCTGCCGCCATGACGGTGGGCGCGGCGGTGGGCACCATCACCAGCGGCTGCGCGGCGCCCGGTGACAAGGCCGCTTTGAGAACGCCTTTCACCGTGCCGGGCGTGATGCTGCCCATCGTCGGCAGCGGCCTCGCCTTCCCGGTGCGGCGCATCTACTGCATCGGCCGCAACTACCGCGCGCACGCCATCGAAATGGGCTCCAACCCCGACCGCGAGCCGCCCTTCTTTTTCCAGAAACCCACCGACGCCATCCAGAACGTGGCCGTCGGCACGGTGGCCGACCACCCCTACCCCACGCTGACCAAGAACTACCACTACGAAGTGGAACTGGTCGCCGCGCTGGACAAGGGCGGCAAGGACATCCCGGTGGAGCGCGCACTGGACTGCGTCTACGCCTACGGCCTGGGCCTGGACATGACGCGGCGCGACCTGCAGCGCGCGATGGGCGACGAGAAGAAGCCCTGGGAAATCGGCAAGAGCTTCGACCGCTCGGCACCCATCGGCCCGCTGCACCTGGTGCGTGACATCGGCCACTTCACCAAGGGCAACATCTGGCTCAAGGTCAATGGTGTGATGAAACAGAACAGCGACCTGGCCAACATGATCTGGAGCGTGGCCGAACAGATCAGCCGGCTGTCACAGGCCAACGAACTGTTCCCCGGCGACATCATCTATTCCGGCACGCCCGAGAACGTCGGCCCGGTGGTGCGCGGCGACGTCATCGAATGCCACATCGACAAGCTGCCGCACCTGTCGGTGAAGATCGTCTGAAGGCGCGTTGCCGGCGAACAGCGTTCTAGGCGTTGAACAGGCCCAGGTCGCGCAGCGTGTAGTTGCCGATGTTGGGCACCACCAAGGGCAGGTTGGTGTCGCTCACGCCCATCCACTTGGCCAGCGTAGCCGCCAGCTGGTCGACCGACGTGGTGGGCAGCAGCCGGCCCTGGCCGACGTCGTCGGTGCCGTTCACCGCGATGGACGGCAACTGGCCGTGGAAGCGCTGCCCCTTGACGGCGCCACCGACCAGGAAGTGGTGGCTGCCCCAGCCGTGGTCGCTGCCGTCGCCGTTGCTGGTCAGCGTGCGGCCAAAGTCGCTGCCGGTGAAGGTGGTGACCTGCTGGGCCACGCCCAGCTCCACGGTGGCGTCGTAGAAGCTCTTGATGGCACCACCCACGTTGGCCAGCAGGCCGGGGTGCTGGGCGACCAGAAAATCGTGCAGGTCGAAACCGCCCAGCGACACGAAGAACACCTGCCGCTTGGCACCCAGGGCCGAACGCGCGGCAATCATCCGGGCCACCATCTGCAACTGCAGGGCCAGCGGGTTGGCGGCGTCGAAGGCGGTGGCCAGCGCCGGCACGCCGGCCAGGGCCGTGCCGAGGCTGGCGTTGGCGTCGATGGCGCGCGCCATCACCCGCGTGTGTTCAGCCTGCATCAGGTGCGGGCGGCTGGCGGGGGTGAGGGCGCGCAAGGCGTCGCTGCAGGCCTGTGACCCGAACAGCGGCGCCTGGATGCCGCGCAACGCCACCGAGCCGCTGCTCGACACCTGGTACTGCACGGCCTCGCGCCCGCTCATGAAGACGGCGTTGCCGCTGACGTTCACGCAGGTGAAGGTGGCCTTGCCGTTGCCGGCCTGGAACAGGTCGCCGACGCGCCCGCCCCAGCCCGAGGTGGCACCTTCGGGCAGCGAGCTTTGCCAGACCGACTGCTGGTCGTTGTGCGAAAACAGCTTGGGCGGCAGCGGCACGCTCTTGGCGTTGTACTGGGCCAGCGTGGTGGGCTGGATCAGCGTGCCCACGTTCAGCAGCACGCCCATGCTGCCGGCGTCGAACAGCGTCTTCAGCGGTGCCAGTTCGGGGGCCAGCGCCATCTGACGGCCGCCAGCCAGCGCCACGGCGGGCGTCAGCGCGGTGGCCGCCAGGCTGGCCCGCGCGGTGGCCAGGCTGCCCCGGGTGGCCAGGTAGCTGGCATGGCTGGCGGCGTCATAGGGCGGCAGGGTGTTGCCGTGGTCGTTGGCGCCATACAGGAAGACGCAGACCAGCGCCTTGTAATCGGGCGCGGTCTGCGCCGCAGCCTCGGCCATGGCCGCCAGGTTCAGCGCCCAGGGCGCTGCCACGCCGGTCAGCGACAGCTGCCCGGCGCGCTGCAGGAAAGCACGACGGCCGGCGTGGGAGCTTGGGATTGGTTTCATCGTCGGGCTCCTTCAGACCTGGACCAGGTATTCCGGCGCGCACAGCACCAGGTGGATTGCGGCCCGCACACGGTTCAGCTTGCCGGCATCGGTGCTGCCGTCGATGCTGCCGACGGCGCTGGTGATGGTCGCCAGCGTGGCCGCCGAAAGCGCATCACCCGACAGCAGCAAGGACACCCGCTTGACGAGCGCCGGTGCATCGGCGGCGATGGCCTGCTCAGTGCTGTAGTCGGGGCGTGTTTCGCCGACGCCGCTCTGCACGAAGGTCTGTGCCCAGTTGGCCCAGCCCACCACGGTGGATTCGTTGGTGATCTGGAATTCCGGTGCGGCCACATTCAGCGTGCCCAGCGCCGAGTTGGGCGGCACATAACCGGGCCGGAAGAAGTTGAAGACCGACGGCGAGCGCAGGGGGCTCTGGCCCAGGCGCGTGGCCGGGTCGGACAGGTTGCCGACGTTCCACAGCCCGGTCGGCGATGCGAGATTGAAGGTGCGCGCCCATTGCACGAAACGCACGATCGGTTCGCGCAGCTTGCCGCGCGTGGTGTCGGCGGCGGTGGGCGCACGCCGCGCTTCGTCGTCCAGCAGCACGGCCTTGATGACCGCCTTCAGGTCGCCGCGCACGCCGGCCCCGTTGTTGGCGAACACCGCTGCCACGCGGCCCACATAGGCCGCGCTGGGCTGGCTGGCGACCAGCCGCTGGATCAGTTGACGCCCGATGAAGGGGCCGACGTTGGGGTGCCCGGCGATGGTGTCCAGCGCCGTCTGCATCGCCGCGGTGCCGCTGGTGCCGGCGGCAATCGTCACGCCCAGGAACGACTTGGCGCTGGGCGAATGGTTGGCGGCGTTCAGCACCAGCGGGCGTTGCGCGTAGCCGGGGTCGGTGCGCACGGCGGCGTTGTTGTCCCAACCGGTGAAGACCTTGGCCAGGCCGGTGACGGTGTCCTGGCCGTAGGTGTCGGTGGCCACGCCGTTCTTGGGCGTGCCGTCGGCGGCCAACTCCACCAGGCCCAGGCTGAACAGCTGCAGCACCTCGCGGGCGTAGTTCTCGTCAGGCACGCGGCCCGTGGCGGTGTCTTCCTTCAGGTTGCCGCGCAGGTTCAGGTAGGCACCCATGCCGGGCGACAGCGTCACCGCTTCGAGCAGCGCGCGGTAAGTGCCGAAGGCACCGGACTCCAGCACATCGACAAAGGCGGCGGCGACGAAGCCGCGCCAGTTGACGGGCAGGCCGGCCATCGAGACGACGAAGATTTCTGACAGCGCCAGCGTGATGCGCTGGCGCAGCACGTCGGGCGAACCGATGAGCTTGCGCCACAGCGTGTTGTCGGTGCCGCTGAAACTGTTGATGTTGGTGTCGACGGCGTACCCGCCGGCCACCATCCAGTCGTAATGGCTCTGCGTGCGCGGCGCAGCGAACTGTTCGTCCAGCCAGCCGCTGTAGCCCAGGCTTTGCACGCGGGCGATGGCGACATCGGTGCCGCCGAAAGCGGCCTGGCCCAAAAAGCGCGAGGCCTCGGCCGGGCTGGCGCTGGCCACGGGCGGCGGCGGCGCAGCCACGGGTGCGGGAGCTTCTGAACCGCCGCCCCCGCCGCAAGATGCAAGCAAAGCCGCGATGCCCACGGCACCAGCGGACGGCAGGGTCTGAACGCCGGGCTCCGGGCGGGGTGGCACCGTGGGAGCCGGTTGTTCGAGGACATCGTCGCGCATGGCTGCATCCTGGCTGATGGAGGGCCCCGCCAACGCGACGCGGCCCGCCCCCGATCTTCAACGCAAACGCCAGCTGAAGCCGCAAGCCCAAACCAAAGTTATGCAAAGTCCGCCACGCGCTGCGTGCCACCCGCGGCTGGCGCAGCGCCTGGCGGCGCGCACCGGCTCAGAACTCGACCATCTCACCCGGGTTGATGGCCAGCACCTTGGTGCTGCTGTTGCCCAGTGCCTTGATGAACTCAGCCGGCGTGCCCGGCAGACCCGGATTGGTCAGGTAGTGCATCGGGATCACGGCCTTGGGCTTGATGAAGTCGCGCGTGACCATCGCGGCGTCTTGCGGGTTCATCACGAACTGGCCACCGCCGATGGGCATCAGCACCAGGTCGGGCTTGTACATCTCGGCGATGAGCTTCATGTCGCCGAAAACGCCCGTGTCGCCCATGTGCCAGAGCTTGAAGCCGTTCTCGAATTCGATGATGAAGCCGCCGGGTTCACCGCCGGGGTGCGATTCGTTCTTGTCGGTGGCCGGGTTCTTCCAGACGATTTCCGAGCTGTGCTCGGCGCGCACCAGCGTCACCTTGACCTTGGGGCCCACGGGCGTGACGGTGCCGCTCTTGTTCATGCGGTTGGCCAGCGCCACCGGCAGGATGCCCAGCGTGCCGAAGGTCTGCGACAGGCCAGCCGGTGCCCACAGCGGCGCGTTGTTCAGCTTGGCCAGGTCGGCCGCGTCGGCCATGTGGTCGAAGTGGCCGTGGCTGACCAGCACCAGGTCCACCTTGCCCAGCGCTTCCAGCTTCTTGAATTCGGGCGGCGTCTTGGGGTTGGTCAGCAGCCACGGATCGATGACGATGACCTTGCCCTCCAGCGTGGTGATCTTGAACGCGGCCTGGCCCAGCCATTGCACCTTCACCTTGTCGGCGGCCAACACGGGCAAGGCCGCACACAGGGCCGCGACGGCCAACATCGAACGAAGCAACTTTTTCATGATGGGTCTCCAGTGAATGGATCAAGCTTCCCGCCGCGGAACCGGCTCTGCCGGGCCGCTAGCGGACGGCCCCCTCGGGTGGTAGCGAACGCTAGTGAGCTTGGGGGCTCGTGTAGGCGGGCTCCGGCTGCGTGAAATACGCATGCAGGATCTGATAGACCATCTTGTAATTCTTCTGCTGGAAGCTGGCGTGCGAGATGCCGCCCAGTACCGTGAACTGCTTGTCGGCCGATGGCAGGCGCTTGAAGAACTCGATCAGGTCGTCGAAGCCCGCGATTCCGTCGTACTGGCCACGCAGCACGAGCGTCGGCACGGCAATCTGTTCGGGATCGACGACAGGCAGCTTCGAGCACATGTCGATGTAGGTGCCGTTGGGCATCGAATCGTCCAGGGCCAGGATGGCGTCGGCGAAGGCTTCGACGGTGGCCGCGTCGGCACAGTCGGAGTGGTCGCGCGAGAAGATCGAGCGCACGAAGGCGCGGTCGATCGGGCGGCGCTTGTGGGCCAGGAACTCGGGCAGCTTCTTGCGCCGTTG
>JANMZP010000064.1:0-3223 GCA_031383435.1 Betaproteobacteria bacterium
GTACCTGTCCGAATCAGAGTCTTGTGCAGGGGTGGCCCCAGAGTCAGCTGCACAGCGCCGGGCGAGCGGTGGGGGCCTGCAGGCCAACTGTGACGCCGGTCGGAGCCGATCGACCCTTGCGCTGCCAAGGGCCGCGTCCAACGCCACCCGAGGATCTCACCATGCTCTACCGCCTGCCCAAGGGCAACCGGCCTGTCCGCGCCATGCCCGCTGCCGCCTTCGCACTGGCCACCGGCCTGTTCCTGGCGAACAGCCCCGTGCTGGCGCAGACCGCTTCCGCGAACGGCCGCATCGCCCCCGATCTGGCCAGCGTCATCGCTTTGCCGACGATGCCCAGCAACCTCCGCTGGGCGACCACCTCCATCGACGAGATCACCCGCGTGTCGACCAATCTGGTCAAGGTGCTGATCGTTTCTTCCAGCAGCGACCCGACCCTGGCCAGCCTGCGCCAGGACGTGCTGTCGCACGGCGGCTCGCTCTATTACGTCTACGACTCGGTGCGCGCGATGTCGGCCCTGCTGCCGGCCTCGTACGTGACCACCATCGCCGCGCGCAGCGACGTGCAACTCGTGATGCCTAACCGCACCACGGCGCGCACGTCAAGCCTGCTGCAACAGACCAGCGGCAGCGCCGTCGTGCCGGCCTTGGCCACGGGTGCTGCGGTCGACGGCAAGGGCGTCGGCATCGCCGTTCTCGACTCGGGCATCGCCTGGTTCCACCAGAACATGCTTGACAGCGCCGGCAGGTCGCGTGTCGCCCAGGCCGTCGACATCGTGCAATTCAGCAACACGCGCGGCATGGGCGGCTGGGCCAGGTCGATGGACTACACCGCCGTCACTTCGGCCTTCATCTGGACCGCCACCCAGGTGCCCATGCCGCCGGCGACGGGTACGCCCGATCCCTTTGGCCACGGCTCCCATGTCGCCTCGATCGCCGCGGGTTCGGCGGCGAGCCCTTCGTTCGACTCCAGCGGCATCGCGCCGGCCGCCACGCTCTACGACGTTCGCGTGCTCGGCGCCGACGGCACCGGCGACGTCTTCAACCTGCTGGCCGGCATCGACTGGGTGCTCAAGCGCACGCGCAGCCACAACATCCGCGTCATGAACCTGAGCCTGGCGGGCAACGCGACCGAATCCTTCCTGGTCGACCCGGTGGCGCGCGCGGCACGCAGCGCGGTGGCCGCCGGCGTCGTCGTTGTCGCGGCGGCCGCCAATTCAGGCAAGAACGCCGCCGGCGCCGAGGTCTATGGCAGCGTCGGCTCGCCGGGCAACGAACCCTCGGTCATCACCGTCGGCGCGGCCAACAACCGGTACACCGCGCTGCGCAGCGACGACGTGGTGGCCAGCTTCAGCTCGCGCGGCCCCAGCCGTGGCTCGCTGCTGCTGCCCAGCGGCGAACGCTGGATCGACAACGTGCTCAAGCCCGACCTCGTCGCGCCGGGCAACCGCGTGATGGGCGTCGCCGGGGCCAACGCGGGCGCTGCGGCACCACGGGGCAACTGGATGGCCACCCGTTATCCGTCCTTGATGGCGGACGCCAAGGCGCACGGCGCCACGCAGCTCAAAGGGCGCGAGCTGATGGAGCTGAGCGGTACTTCGATGGCCGCCCCCGCCGTCGCCGGCGCCGCTGCATTGCTGCTGCAGGTCAACCCGGGCCTGACGCCGCCGCTGGTCAAAGCCATCCTGCAGTACACCGCCACGCCGCTGGCCGGCGCCAACCTGCTGCAACAGGGCACGGGCCAGCTCAACGTCGAGGGCGCTGTGCGGCTGGCGCAGGCGCTGCGCACCGACATCGCTTCGGCCCTGGCCGCCGGCACGCTCAGGGCGGGTGACAACCTGCTGGCACCGGGCCGCGTCCTGCCCCAGCCCTTCTCATTGCTCGGCGCACACACCGCCAACGTCGGCCAGAATGCCAAGGCCGAAACCCTGGCCTGGAGCCGGCTGGTCTATGCCGGCGGCGACCACGTTCTGAGCGGCGACGCCCTGTTCTCCAGCTTCCAGCCGGTCTTTGACCCGGGCCTGACCTGGGTCCGGCAGATCGTGCTGCGCAACACGGTGCAGTACCAGCCGGCGCTGCTGCCGCAGGTGGCGGCCAATGCCGTGCCCAAAAGCGTGATCGAGGGCAATGTCACCGGTTCGCAGCCGCTGCTGACCGCGCAGGTGGTGCTGATGGACGGCGCCCTGGGCAGCAACTCGATCGCGCAGTCCACCGGCGTCTTCACGCCCACGGCCCGCGCAGCGAGCCTGGCGGCAGCGGGCGCCGGGCGCTGGATGAGCGCCGGCTACGCGCTGAACGGCGGCTTCCTGACCGCCGAGGGGCTGACGGTGGCCCAGCAGCGCCTGATGGGCTCCGGCTTCATCCTGGCCGACGGCTTCATCCTGGCGGATGGCTTCCTCCTCAGCGAAGGCTTGGCGCTGGGCAGCGGCTTCATCATGGCCGATGGCTTCATCATGGCCGACGGCTTCATCATGGCCGACGGCTTCATCCTGGCTGACGGGTTCATCCTGGGCGATTGATCGCAGCCCGGGCCGGGCGGCAGCGCCGCCCGGCCTCAACCGGAGCGCCAGCCGGCCGATATACCGGGCATGCGCCCAGCCCTTTCCACGACTGCCACCCCGACGCCTGTGGCCACCGTGCAGCCCCCTCAAGCCGCCGCAGGACCGCCGGGCGGTTTCTACGCCCGCCACCTGCCCGACTACAACACCCGCGCCCGCTGCATCTGGTCGGTGCTGGTGGCCTTGGGCCTGGTGGCCCTGGTGGACGCCTTGTGGGGTTTGCGGACCCTGCCCGCGGCCCACGTGCTGCCGGTGGCGCTGGGCGTGGCTTTCGTGGCGCTGATCTCGAACTTCCCGGTTCAGATACCGCGCACGCACTACTCGTTCAGCGGTGCCGACGTCTTCGTGCTTTGCCTGCTGGCCCTGTACGGTGTGCCGGCGGCGGTGCTGGCGGCCACCGCCGACGTGCTGGTGGGCGCGCTTCGCGTGTCCAAGCGCCTGAGCAGCCGGGCCAGCACGCCCGCCGCCGCCGCCAGCGCGATGCTGCTGTGCGGCTTCATCGCCGAAGGGGTGCAGGCCGGTCTGGCGCGAGCGGGCATCGAACCCGGGCTGGCCGGCATGGCCGCGCTGTGCCTCGCTTCGATGGTCTATTTCGCCGGCACGACCCTGCCGCTGCTGGCCCTGGTGGCCGCCCGCCAGCGCAAGAGCCTGTCGCTGCGCGCCTGGCT
>JANMZP010000099.1:0-23171 GCA_031383435.1 Betaproteobacteria bacterium
AAAATCCCGTTCTTCGTGCGCGGCAAGGCACGACGCAATACCGAAGCCTATGCCGGCCAACTCGGGTTGAAACAGATCACCATCGAGACGCTCTACGATGCAAAAGCGCACTACAGCCGTTGAATCCGACAGCACCACAACACGCGTGGTGCTGGTCACGATGGACAGCCACCTGGCCAGCGCCGCCCAGCGCGCCGGGCGCACCCTGGCCCGCCAGTTGCCAGGCCTGCAATTCAGCGTGCACGCGGCCGACGAATGGGGCAGTGACGACGCGGCGCTGGCGCGCTGCAAGGCCGACATCGCGGTGGGCGACATCGTCATCGTGACGATGCTGTTCCTGGAGGACCACTTCCTGCCGCTGTTGCCGGCCTTGAAGGCCCGCCGTGAACAGTGCGACGCGATGGTTTGCGCGATGTCGGCCGGTGAAGTGAGCAAGCTCACGCGCATGGGCAAGTTCGACATGCAGGCACCGTCCAGCACGCTGATGACGCTGCTGAAAAAGCTGCGCGGCAAGTCCGCCGCCGACAGCAAAAGCGGCGTGCAGGCCACCGCCGGGGCCAAGCAGATGGCCATGTTGCGCCGACTGCCGAAGATCCTGCGTTTCATTCCCGGTACCGCGCAAGACGTGCGGGCCTATTTCCTGACCTTGCAGTACTGGCTGGCCGGCAGCGAAGACAACGTCGGCCGCATGGTGCACTTCCTGGTCGACCGCTACGCCGAAGGCCCGCGCAAGGCGCTGCGCGGCCTGGCCAAGACGCACGAGCCGGTCGAGTACCCCGAGATTGGCGTCTACCACCCGCGCATCGCCAACCGCCTGGCCGAGACGCTGGCCGACCTGCCCCTTGTGGCCACCACCGGCAAGCGCGGGACAGTGGGCGTGCTGCTGCTGCGCTCCTACCTGCTGGCCGGCAATGCCGGCCACTACGACGGCGTGATCACGGCGCTGGAAGCGCGCGGCCTGCGTGTCGTGCCCTGCTTCGCATCGGGCCTGGACGCTCGTCCGGCCATCGATAAATTTTTCATGGCCGGCGAACGCTGCACCGTCGACGCGGTGGTGTCCCTGACCGGTTTCTCGCTGGTCGGCGGCCCGGCCTACAACGACGCCCGCGCTGCTGAAGAAATACTGGCCAAGCTGGACGTGCCTTACATCGCCGTGGCACCCCTGGAATTCCAGACGCTGGACCAATGGGGCGGCTCCGAGCGCGGTTTGCTGCCAGTCGAATCGACCATCATGGTGGCCATTCCAGAACTCGATGGTGCCACCGGTTCCATGGTCTTCGGCGGCCGCGGCAGCGCCAACCACGTCGTGTGCACCGGCTGCGTCCGCGCCTGTGTCTTCGAGGCCAGCGACACCGGCCACGACATGCACACCTGCAGCGAACGCGCCGACATGCTGGCCGCGCGGGTGGGCCGGCTCGTGGACCTGCGCCGCTCGGAACGCGCCACCCGCAAGATTGCGCTGGTCATCTTCAACTTCCCGCCCAACGCCGGGGCCACCGGCACGGCGGCCTTCCTGTCGGTGTTTGAGTCGCTGTTCAACACCCTGGCCGCACTGAAGCGTGAGGGCTACGGGGTGGACATGCCGGCCAGCGTCGATGCGCTGCGCGAGGGTGTCATCCAGGGCAACGCCGAGCGCTACGGCGCGCTGGCGAATGTGCATGCGCGCATCGCCGCCAACGACCATGTCAAGCGCGAACGCTGGCTCAAGCAGATCGAAGCGCAATGGGGCCCGGCACCGGGCCAGCAGCAAAGCGACGGCAGCAGCATCCACGTGCTGGGCGAGCGTTACGGCAACGTCTTCGTCGGCATCCAGCCGGGCTTCGGCTACGAAGGCGACCCGATGCGCCTGCTGTTCGAAAAAGGCTTTGCGCCCACCCACGCCTTCTCGGCTTTCTACCGCTGGCTGCGCGAAGATTTCGCGGCCCACGCGGTGCTGCACTTCGGCACCCACGGCGCGCTGGAATTCATGCCCGGCAAGCAAAGCGGCATGACCGCCGACTGCTGGCCCGACCGCATGATCGGCGACCTGCCGAACTTCTACCTCTATGCGTCGAACAACCCGTCGGAAGGCACGATCGCCAAGCGCCGCGCGGCGGCCACGCTGATCAGCTACCTGACGCCGCCCACCGCGCAGGCCGGCCTGTACAAGGGCCTGGTCGATCTGAAAGCGGCCATCGAGCGCTACCGCAGCCTGGAACCCGAAGCCGAACGCGAGCGGGTCGAACTGGGCGAGATGATCCAGGCACAAGCTGCCGAATTGGACCTGGCCAAGATGGAGCCGGCCTGGGGCGCAGCCGCTGGCGAACACGTCGCCCAGCTGGCCGAGAAAGTCCTGGAACTGGAATACACGCTGATCCCGCACGGCCTGCATGTCGTCGGCCGCGCGCCGACGGTCATCGAACGCGTGGACCTGCTGCAGTCGCTGGCCGAAGCCTCGCACGGCGTGCGGCTGGACCGCGCGATGGTGCAGGCGTTGGTCGCTGGCCAGTCGGCCGCGTCACTGGCTGCCCCGCATGCGGCCGACGAGAAGATGCTGCCGCTGCTGGAAGAACTGGCCAAGGCCGACGCGCTGCTGGCCGAAGACCACGAACTGCCGGGCATCGTGCACGCGCTGGACGCCCGCTATGTGCGCCCCGCACCGGGCGGCGACTTGCTGCGCACGCCGGCCATCCTGCCGACCGGTCGCAACCTGCACGGCTTCGACCCCTTCCGCATCCCCAGCGCCTACGCCGTGAAAGACGGCGCGCGCCAGGCGCAGCGCCTGCTGGCCCGCCACATGGCCGACGGCAACAAGCTGCCCGAATCCATCGCGCTGGTGCTGTGGGGCACCGACAACCTGAAGAGCGAAGGCGGCCCGATTGCGCAGGCGCTGGCACTGTTCGGCACGCGCCCGCGCTTTGACAGCTACGGCCGCCTGGCCGGCGCGGAATTGATCCCGCTGGCTGAACTGGGTCGGCCGCGCGTGGACGTGGTCATCACGCTGTCGGGCATCTTCCGCGACCTGCTGCCGCTGCAGGTGAAGCTGCTGGCCGAAGCCGCTTTCATGGCCGCTGGTGCTGAAGAACCCGCCGACCAGAACTTCGTCCGCAAGCATGCGCTGGCCTTCATGGCCGAGCACGGGGGCGATCTGGAAACCGCGTCGCTGCGCGTCTTCGGCAATGCCGAGGGGGCCTACGGTTCCAACGTCAACCTGATGATCGACAACGCGCGCTGGGAAGACGAAGACGAGTTGGCCGAGACCTACTCGCGCCGCAAGGGCTACGCCTACGGCCGCGGCGGTCGCCCGGTGCAGCAGACCAAACTGCTGCACAGCGTGCTGGCCGGCGTGGAGCTGGCCTACCAGAACCTCGATTCGGTGGAACTCGGCGTGACCACCATCGACACCTACTTCGACACGCTGGGCGGTATCAGCCGCGCCGTGAAGCGGGCGAAATCTGTGAAGGAAGGGCCGGACGCCGTCGTCGCCCCGGTCTACATCGGCGACCAGACCAACGACAGCATCGGCGGCGGCACGGTGCGCACGCTGGGCGAGCAGGTGGCGCTGGAAACCCGCACCCGCATGCTCAACCCGAAGTGGTACGAAGGCATGCTGGAACACGGCTACGAAGGCGTGCGGCAGATCGAGGTGCACCTGACCAACACCATGGGCTGGTCGGCCACCACCGGGCAGGTTCAGCCCTGGGTCTACCAGAAGCTGAGCGAGACCTTCGTGCTCGACCCGGCCATGCGCGAGCGCCTGGCCAAGCTCAACCCCACCTCATCGGCCCGCGTGGCCAATCGTTTACTGGAAGCACACCGGCGGCAGTACTGGCAGCCGGACGCACAAACGCTCGAGGCCCTGCAACGTGCAGGCGAAGAGCTGGAAGACCGCCTTGAAGGCGTGTTCGAAGAAAGGGTTGCCGCATGAATGAGACCGTCACACTCCCATTTCCCAAAGTGGACGCCAAGCTGAAAAGCGCGGCCGGCCGACTGGATGGCGAAGGCAGCCTGCAGGTGCAGCTGGACCCCAACGTGAAGATCGGCAACGCCAAGGTGTTTGCCATTTACGGCAAGGGCGGTATCGGCAAAAGCACCACCAGTTCCAATCTGTCGGCGGCCTTCAGCAAGATGGGCAAGCGGGTGCTGCAGATCGGCTGCGACCCCAAGCACGACAGCACCTTCACGCTGACGAAGAAGATGCTGCCCACGGTCATCGACGTCCTTGAAACCGTGAACTTCCACGCTGAAGAACTGCGGCCCGAGGACTTCGTCTTCGAAGGCTACAACGGCGTGATGTGCGTGGAAGCCGGCGGCCCGCCGGCCGGCACCGGCTGCGGCGGTTACGTGGTCGGCCAGACCGTGAAGCTGCTGAAGGAACACCACCTGCTGGAAGACACCGACGTGGTGATCTTCGACGTGCTGGGCGACGTGGTCTGCGGTGGCTTTGCCGCGCCGCTGCAGCACGCCGACCGCGCCATGATCATCACCGCCAACGATTTCGATTCCATCTTCGCGATGAACCGCATCGTGCAGGCCATCGGTGCCAAGGCCAAGAACTACAACGTGCGGCTGGGCGGCGTGATTGCCAACCGCAGCGCGGCCACCGACCAGATCGACAAATACAACGAACGCACCGGCCTGAAGCTGGCCGCCCATTTCCCCGACCTGGACGCCATCCGGCGCAGCCGGCTGAAGAAATGCACGCTGTTCGAGATGGACAGCACGCCCGAGATCGAGGCGGTGCAGAAGGAATACCTGCGCCTGGCCGCGCAGATGTGGCTGGGTACCGACCCTTTGCCGGCGGTGCCCTTGAAAGACCGCGACATCTTCGACCTGCTGGGTTTCGATTGAATAGCCCCGAAGAACCGAGCAACAGCATGGAAGCAGCCAGCTACGAACAGCGCCGCAGCAAGATCGAAGAGTACTTCGACCGCACCGCCGTGCAGGCCTGGGAACAACTCACCTCGACGGCCCCGGTGGGGCGCATCCGGCGCACCGTGCGCGCCGGTCGCGACCGCATGCGCCACACCCTGATGGGCTATCTGCCGCAGGACCTGAGCGGTGCCCGCGTCCTGGATGCGGGCTGCGGTACCGGTGCCCTGGCGATGGATGCGGCCCGCCGTGGTGCCCACGTGGTGGCCATCGACCTGTCGCCCTCACTGGTGGATGTGGCGCGCCGGCGGGTGGCCGAGGAACTGGCCGTGCGCCCGGTGCGCGGCAGCATCGAATTCCACAGCGGCGACATGCTCGACCCGCTGCTGGGCGGGTTCGACCACGTGGTGGCGATGGACTCGCTGATCCACTACGACGAGCCCGACATGGTCAGGGTGATCGCCAATTGGTCGCAGCGCACTTGCGGCTCGATGGTCTTCACTTTCGCGCCGCGCAATCCCTTGCTGGCCACGCTGCGCACCCTGGGCAGCCTCTTCCCGCGCAGCAATCGCGCGCCCTGGATCGAGCCGGTGGCCGAAAAGTCGTTGCGCCATCGCTTGTCTGGCGGCGTACCGCAATTCGACATCGGCCGCACGCACCGGGTCAGCAGCGGTTTCTACACCTCGCAGGCCATGGAGTTGAAGCGGCCATGACCACCAAGGCCCGACGCGTGCCGCTGGCCCAGCGCGCCATCCGCGCCTGGTCCACCCTGGGACCGCAGTACCTGCCGTTTGCCGATGTCGCCAGCGCCGACCTGCCGCTGCCGCGGCTGCTGCGCTTGTCGCTGTTCAAGTTCAGCATGGGCGTGACCTTGGCCCTGATGCTGGGCACGCTGAACCGCGTGATGATTTTCGAGTTGCAGGTGTCGGCCTGGCTGGTGTCGCTGATGCTGGCCTTGCCGCTGCTGGTGGCGCCGTTCCGCGCCATCACCGGCTTCCAGTCCGACACCCACCGCTCGGCCCTGGGCTGGAAGCGGGTGCCCTTCATGTGGGGCGGCACGCTGGTGCAGTTCTTCGGCTTGGGGATCATGCCCTTCGCCTTGCTGGTGCTGTCGGGTGGCGGTGCGGTGCCCACGCCGCCGTGGGTGGGCCAGGCTGCGGCAGCGTTGTCGTTCTTGATGGTCGGCGCGGGGCTGCAGACCTCGCAGACGGCCGGTCTGGCGCTGGCCACCGACCAAGCCAGCGAGGCAACCCGTCCGCGGGTGGTGGCGCTGATGTACGTGATGCTGCTGCTGGGCACCGTGATGGGCAGCCTGGTGTTCAGTGTGCTGCTGGCCGACTTCAGCCCGCAGCGCCTGGTGCAGGTGGTGCAGGGCACGGCCATGGTGGTGCTGCTGGCCAACGGCTTTGCGCTGTGGAAGCAGGAGCCGCGCGACCCGCAGCGCGCCCTGGCCATGAAGGCCGAAAAGGCGATGCCTTTCCGCCCGGCCTGGGGCCGTTTCATCCAGAACCACCGCGCCCGGCGTTTCCTGTGGGCCACCGGCCTGGGCACCATGGCTTTCAACATGCAGGACGTCGTGCTGGAGCCCTACGGCGGCGAGATTCTGGGCTTGAGCGTCAGTGCCACCAGCAGCCTGACTGCGCTGCTGGCGGGCGGTGCGCTGCTGGGTTACCTGCTGTCGGGCCGCAGCCTGTCGCGTGGCCTCGACCCTTTGCGCCTGGCCGGCTATGGCGTGGTGTTGGGCTTGCCGGCCTTCTCGGCCGTGATCCTTGCCGCCCCCATGGAAGCCAGCTGGCTGTTCAGGATGGGTGCCTTCGGCATCGGTCTCAGTGGCGGTTTGTTTGCCGTGGGCACCTTGCTGGCAGCCATGCGCCTGGAAGAAGGGCGCTTCGTCGGCATGGCGCTGGGGGCCTGGGGTGCTGTGCAGGCCTTGGCGGCTGGCCTTTCGATGTTCGTCGGCGGCGCCCTGCGCGACGCCGTGTCCAACCTGGCCACCCAGGGTGCCCTGGGCACCGCCCTGGCGCAGCCCGTCACGGGTTACAGCGCGGTCTATCACCTGGAAATGTTGTTGCTGTTCGTCACCCTCGTTGCCATCGGTCCCTTGGTGGGCCGGCGCGACGACCTTGCTTTCACCCCGCGCAAGTTCGGCCTGGCCGAACTGCCGGGCTAGCCTTCCCCAAAGCGGAGTCCTCACCATGCCATTCGGTGCCATCACGGGCTATGTCGATCTGGCCCAGATCCTTCTTTATGCCTTCTGGCTGTTCTTCGCCGGTTTGATCTACTACCTCATCCGCGAGGGCCACCGCGAGGGCTACCCGATGGAGACCGACGGCCTGGGCCAGAAACCCTGGGCTTGGCCGGTGCCGTCCAAGCCCAAGGTTTTCAGGACCGTGCACGGCGACGTGATGGTGCCCGACGCCAGCCGGGGTGAGCCGGCCTACCGCGCCGCTGCCACTTACGCGTCGCCCGGTTCGCCCATCGAGCCGGCCGGCGACGCCATGCAGGCGGGTGTGGGCCCGGGCGGCTACGCCCTGCGCGCCGACGTGCCGGACACGCTGGTGGACGGCCACCCGAAAATCGTGCCGCTGCGCGTGGCCAAGGCCTACGGCGTTTCGGGCAACGACCCCGACCCGCGCGGACTGCCGGTGATCGGTGCCGACGGCCAGGTCGGCGGCACGGTGCGCGACCTGTGGATCGACCAGGCCGAGTTCATGTTCCGCTACCTCGAAGTCGAAACGCCGGTGGCCGGTGGCACCCGCCGCGTGCTGCTGCCCATGCCTTTCGCCAAGGTCAGGCGCACCCAGGTCGTGGTGAATTCGATCTTCGGCAAGCACTTTGCCGGCGTGCCCGGGTTGAAGAACCCGGACCAGATCACCTACCTGGAAGAAGAGCGCATCACCGCCTACTACGGGGCCGGCACGCTGTACGCCGACCCGCAGCGCGGCGAGCCCTGGATCTGACACCTTGAATAGCAGGAGCACGACATGAGCATCCAGAGCCACGGCCATGAACACGAGATGGAGCCGCAGTACGGGCTGCCGGAACGCCTGCCCGCGGGGGAGCAACTCCTCTGGCAGGGCTCGCCCGATTTCAAGGCGGTGGCACTGCGCATCTTCCATGTGCGCAAGGCCGCGATCTACTTTGCCATCCTGATGGCCCTGCGCGCCGGCCTGCTGCTGGCCGACGGCGGCAGCCTGACCGACGCCCTGGTCTCGCTGGCCTGGCCCTTGCCCTTGGCATTGACCGCGCTGGGCAGCCTGGTGGCGCTGGCCTGGATGACCGCCAACACGACCGTCTACACACTCACCGACAAGCGCATCGTGATGCGCATCGGCATCGTGCTGACGCTGACCTTCAACATCCCCTTGCGCAGCCTTCGCTCGGCTGCGGTGCGACCGGGCAAACAAGGTCGGGGTGACATCGTGATGCAGCTGGCCGGGCCCGACCACATCGCCTTCCTGCACCTGTGGCCCCATGTGCGGCCCTGGCGCGTGGCGCACCCTGAGCCCATGCTGCGCCTGGTCGACGACGCCCAGGCTGTGGCCACCTTGCTGACGCAGGCCTGGTCAGCGGCTGCAGGCGAGGCAGCGCTTGCCAAGGCCCAGTCCACGGCCGAGGTCGCGGTCCAGGCCCCGGGTCGCGCGGCCACGCCCTCGGGGCCAGCCCCACTGGGCAGGACGGTTCCCGCACTTGACACTGCACCTGCACGACCCTCTGCCGCATGGCAACCGAGCCCGACATGAACCCCGCTGTACCGGTCATACGCCCTGTCAGGCTGGCGAGCGCGCCAGCGCTGCAGCCCGACACCTTCCCACGCTGGGTGCTGCTGTGCGCGGGTGGCGTCATCGCTTTCTCGCTGATCAGCGTGGGCCTGGTGCGCCTGACGGGCAACGGCCCTGACCAGCGCCCGGCACCGGCCACGCAAGAACGCCAGTTGCGCTTCGAAGACCGGCCCGACGGCAGCATTGCCATCAGCGACGGCAGCACCGGCGAACTGGTGACTTTGGTCAGCGGCGAGCAGGGCTTCGTGCGCGGTGCCCTGCGTGCGCTGGCCCGTGAACGCAAGGCTCGCGGCCTGGGTGCCGAACAGGCTTTCCAGCTGATGGTGCGCACCGACGGCGGCCTGACGCTGTACGACCCGGCCACCCAGCAAAGGGTCGACCTGGAGGCCTTCGGACCGACCAATGCCGACAACTTCGCGCGCCTGCTGAAGAACCCGCCTGCCTCACGGCCCGTGCCGCTGCCCATCATGCAGCCCCCGACCCAACCTTGATGTTTGAGGAGCAGCGTTTGGAAACCCGTTTGGAAACTCGTTTGGAAACCCGCATGGACGCCCGCACCGACACGTTGGCCACGCCCGAAGACGCCGCCCGCCACGCCAAGACGGAAACGCTGCTGACGCCGCGCTTCTACACCACCGACTTCAAGGCCATGGACAAGATCGACGTGTCTTCCATTCGCAAGGAATGGGACACCATGCTGGCCGAGTACGAAGGCGACAACAACCACGACCACTTCCAACGCACGCCCGAGTTCGCCGTTGAAGTGGCTGAGGTTTTCTCGCAGGTCTCGCCCGAACTGCGCCAAGAGTTCCAGGAATTTCTGGTCAGTTCGCTGACCAGCGAATTCAGTGGCTGCATTCTCTACAACGAGATCCAGAAGAACGTCACCAACCCCGACATCAAGGCGTTGATGCGCTACATGGCGCGCGACGAATCACGCCACGCCGGTTTCATCAACCAGAGCCTGAAGGACTTCGGCCTGGGCATCGACATGGGCGACTTGAAGCGCACCAAGGCCTACACCTACTTCAAGCCCAAGTACATCTTCTACGCCACCTACCTCTCAGAGAAGATCGGCTACGCCCGCTACATCACCATCTTCAGGCAACTGGAACGCCACCCCGACAAGCGCTTCCACCCGATCTTTCGCTGGTTCGAACGCTGGTGCAACGACGAATTCCGCCACGGCGAAAGCTTCGCGCTGATCATGCGCGCCAATCCCAGCCTGCTGCGCGGCGGCAACCTGCTGTGGATACGCTTTTTCCTGCTGGCCGTGTACGCCACCATGTATGTGCGCGACCACACGCGGCCCATGCTGCACCACGCCATGGGGCTGGACAGCGACAACTACGACTACACGGTGTTTCGCATCACCACTGAGATCACCAAGCAGGTTTTTCCGATCTCGCTGGACACCGACCACCCGGCCTTCCGCGCCGGCTTGTCCCGCCTGTTCGAACTGCAGACGCGGGTCAACGCCGCCAAGGCGCGCGGCGGCCTGCGGGGCAAGTTGACGCAGGGCTGGTGCGCAGCGGCAGCGGCGCTGACCTTCGGTCGCCTGTACTGCATGCCGGTGAAGCGCCACGACCTGCCGGCCGACATCCGCGTTGCCCCGGCGTGGTGAGCGCAGGCCCTTGTCCGTGCCCTTGCCCCAGCCCTTGATCCGTCGCCGCGCCGGCCGCATCAACCCTTCGCCTGCCTGCACGCCATGAGCAGCACCGCGCTGGCCGTGTTCTTCGCCATCTTCATCTGGTGGTTCAGCACGGGGATCGTGCTGCTGCTCAACGGCATGCAGCGCCGCGCCTACCGCTGGAGCCTGTGCACATCCACCGCGCTCGGCCTGGCTGCGCTCTACGCACTGGCCCACACCGCGCAGCAGACCGGCACGACGGCGGCTTACTGCGCCTTCACCAGCGCCCTGCTGGTCGGGGGCTGGCATGAGCTCAGTTTCCTCACCGGCTGGATCACCGGGCCGCGCTGCACCGCCATACCGGCCAGCCTGGCCGGGTGGCCCCGCTTCGTGCAGGCGGTGCGCGCCATCCTGTGGCACGAACTGGGCATCCTGGTGGTGGGCTTGTTCATCGTGGCCGTCACCTGGGGCGCGCCCAACCAGGTCGGCACGGCCACGTTTGTGGTCTTGTGGGCCATGCGCACCAGCGCCAAGCTGAACCTGTTCTTCGGCGTGCGCAACCTCAGCGAAGAATTTCTGCCGCCCCATCTGGTCTACCTGGCAAGCTTCTTCCGCCGCCGTGCGATGAACCTGTTTTTCCCGTTCAGCGTCGCCGCGGCCTGCGCCGTCTTGGCCTGGATGGTGCTGCGGGCTGTGGCACCCGGCGCTTCGGCTTTCGAGGTGCTGGGCCTGAGCCTGGTGGGCACCATGCTCGGGCTGGCCATCGTCGAACACGCGATGCTGGTCTTGCCCGTGTCGACCACGGCGCTGTGGCGCTGGGCGATGCGTTCACGTGACAAGAAAAATGCCCCTCGCGCCGAAGCAGCGCCGCTACCCCTGGATACGCATGAGCAGTTTCTTCACGCCCGTTGAGGGCACCCCCGTCAGCCAAGGCTCGGCGCCTTCACTCGGGCCGCAGCAACGCCCACTGGCTTTGGTCATCGGCAGCGGCTTCGGCGGCCTGGCTGCCGCCATACGCCTGGCCTGCCGAGGCTGGCAGGTTGAGGTGGTGGAACAGCTCGACGCACCCGGCGGCCGGGCCTATGTCTGGCGCCAGGACGGCTTCACTTTCGACGCCGGCCCCACCATCATCACCGCGCCTTTCATGCTCGACGAGCTGTGGGCGTTGGCCGGCAAAAAGTTCAGCGACGACGTGACGCTCAAGCTGATGGAGCCCTACTACCGCATCCGCTTCGACGACGGCAGCTGGTTCGACTACAACGGCGACGCCGCGCACATGCGCGCCGAGGTGGCGCGCTTCAGCCCTGCAGACCTGCCGGCCTATGAACGCTTCCTGGAAGAAGCCGCCATCTGCTACCAGAAGGGCTTCATCGAACTGGGCGGCATCGCCTACAACACCGTCACCGACTTGCTGCTGGCGGTGCCCAAGATGCTGCAGATGCGCGGCTGGCGCAGCATCCACCAGATGGTCTGCAGCTATTTCAAGAACGACAAGCTGCGCATCGTGATGAGCTTTCACCCGCTGCTGATTGGCGGCAACCCGCTGTCGGTGACCTGCATCTACAGCCTGATCAACACCCTGGAACGCCGCTTCGGCGTGCACTCGGCCATGGGCGGCACGGGCGCGATCATCCAGGGCATGGTCAAACTGTTGCAAGGGCTGGGCGGGCGCATCCGCTACAACAGCCCGGTCAGCCGCATCGACATCGAAGCCGCGCCTGCCGGCAAGGCGCGGGGCAAGGGCCGCGCCACCGGCGTCACGCTGGCCAGTGGCGAGACGCTGAAGTCCGACATCGTGGTCAGCAACGCCGACACCATGTGGACCTACAAGAACCTGATCGCGCCGCAGTACCGCAAGCGCTGGACCGACCAGCGCATCCACGCCAGCAAGCATTCGATGAGCCTGTTCGTCTGGTACTTCGGCACCAACAAACGGTATGAAGACGTGCCGCACCACATGATGGTGCTGGGCCCGCGCTACGAGGAACTGCTGAAGGACATCTTCAAGCGCCACAAACTGGCCAAGGACTTCAGCCTCTACCTGCACCGCCCCACCGCCACCGACCCTGCCTTGGCCCCACCGGGGTGCGATGCTTTCTATGTGTTGAGCCCGGTGCCCCACCTGGCCAGTGGCACCGACTGGAAGACCGAAGCCGAACCCTACCGGCTGGCGGTACAAGCCGCACTGGAGCGCACCGTGTTACCCGGTTTGAGCCAGCACGTGGTCAGTTCCCGCGTGACCACACCGCTGGACTTTCAGGACCGCCTGTTGTCCTACATGGGTGCCGCCTTCGGGCAGGAACCGCTGCTGCTGCAAAGCGCCTGGTTCCGCGCCCACAACCGCAGTGAAGACGTGGACAACCTGTTCATGGTGGGTGCCGGCACCCACCCTGGCGCGGGTGTGCCCGGTGTGTTGATGTCTGCCAAGACCCTGGAACAGGTGATCCCCCATGCAACTGCCTACGCACGCTAGCCTTGTCGCCGCCGCCAGCCGGGTTGAACCGGTCGCCCAGCACTACGACCCGGCGGCGCTGCGCCGGCTGATGCAGGGTGGCTCCAAGACCTTCTTCGCTGCCTCACTGATGCTGCCGCCGCGGGTGCGCGCACCGGCCACCGCGCTGTATGCCTATTGCCGTCTGGCTGACGACGCCATCGACCTGGGCAGCGACCCGCACCGCGCCATGCAGGGCCTGCGCAGCCGGCTCGACGCGATCTACGAAGGCCGGCCCGGCGAAGCCGATGCTGACCGCGCGCTGTGCCAGGTGGTGCACCGTTTTGCCATCCCCCGCGAACCGCTGGACGGTCTGCTGGAAGGCTTCCTGTGGGACGCCCAGGGCCGCCGCTACGAAACCCTGGCCGACGTGCAGGACTACGGTGCCCGCGTGGCCGGCACCGTGGGCGTGATGATGGCGCTGGTGATGGGCACCCGCTCGGCCACGGCGCTGGCCCGTGCGGCCGAATTGGGCGTGGCCATGCAGCTGACCAACATCGCCCGCGACGTGGGTGAAGACGCGCGCAATGGCCGCCTGTACCTGCCCCGGCAGTGGCTGCGTGAAGAAGGCATCGACATCGAAGCCTGGCTGCGCCAGCCGGTGTTCACGCCCGCCATCGCGCGCTGCACCCAGCGCCTGCTGCAGGCTGCCGATGTGCTGTACGCCCGCGCCGAGCACGGCTTGCAGGAACTGCCGATGGACTGCCGCCCGGCCATCCAGGCCGCGCGGGTGGTCTACGCCGAGATCGGCCGCCAGCTGGAACGCCAAGGGCTGGACGCCATCCACCAGCGGGCTGTGGTGTCCAGCCGGCGCAAGCTGGCCTTGCTGGCCGTGGCCACTGGCACCGCCTTCCTCACACCGCCGCAGCCGCTGCAAGACCCGGCTGCGCTGCCCGCCGTGCAGTTCCTGGTGGACGCTGCGATGGCCGTGCAGACCGGGCCGCTGCCACCCGGTTGGCCGACTTCGGCACCGGCCACCGCGCACCGCCCGACCCGGCGCAGCTTCGACGAGCGCGTGGCCTGGGCCACCGACCTGCACGCCCGTTTGTTCGAACGCGACCACCTGCCCCAGTCCCTGTCCAACCAGCGGCAAGGTTGACGCGCATGCGGCGCCAGGGCCCCCATGACTGAAGTCGGCTGGCTCAAGGCCATCGAGGTGCTGGTGCTGCTGGCCGCTGGTGCCGGCTTTGTCTGGTGGCAGTTGCGCGATGTGAAGCGGGCCCAGCAGCGCTCGCGGGCTGAACGAGAAAAGCAGCAGGTCCAGCCAGCGCCTGCTGAAGGCCACCACGGCGTGGAGCCACCGCGGTGAACAGCACCCTGAAGATCGTGCACGTGCTGTGTGCCTGCCTGTTCCTGGGCAACGTGGTCGTCAGCGGCATCTGGGCCGCGCTGGCCGAGCGCACGCGCAACCACGCCATCATCCAGTTCAGCAACCGGCTGGTGCTGGTCACCGACCTGATGTTCACGCTGACCGGCGCCATCGGCGTGGTCTACACCGGGCACCTGATGGCGGCGCAGTATGGCGACAGCGCCCACCCCTGGATCAGCTGGAGCTATGCCCTGTTCAGCCTGAGCGGGCTGATCTGGATGCTGGTGCTGGTGCCCATCCAGCTCAAGCAGCGCAAGCTGCTGCAGCGCACGACGCAAATCACCAGCGAGTACCTGCAGTGGTCGCGCATCTGGCAGGTCTCGGGCGCGGTGGCCACGGCTTTGCCGCTGCCCATCATCTATTTCATGGTCACCAAGTCGGCTTGAAGCCGCGGTCACCCTTGCACGGTCAGGTGGTGCTGCTCACCGGTGCCGGTTCAGGCATCGGCGCGGCCGGCGCGTTGGAACTGCACCGCCGCGGTGCCACCGTGGTCTTGCTGGATTGCGACGCCGACACCCTGGCGGCCACCGCCGCCAGAACGGGCGAAGGCCTGTTGTCGGTGCAGGCCGACGTCACGTCCTTGGCGGCCTGCCAGGCCGCTGTGGACGCCACGCTGGCACGCCACGGGCGCATCGACGTGGTCTGGGCCAACGCCGGGATGGCGTCTTTCGGACCGCTGGCCCACACCGATCCGGCGGCTTTCGCGCGCTGCATCGATGTCAACGTGATGGGCGTGTTCAACACCGTGCGCAGCGCCTTGCCCGCCGTCATGGCGCAGCGCGGGTTGATTGCAGTGACGGCGTCGGTGTCGTCGTTTGCGCACCCGCCGCTGATGTCGGCCTACGCCGCCAGCAAGGCTGCTGTCGAAGCGCTGTGCAACAGCTGGCGCATCGAACTGGCCAGCCACGGCGTCGGCGTCGCTGCCGTCCATGCCCATTGGGTGACAACGCCCTTGGTGACCGAAGGCGCACTGCACCCGGCCTTCGCGCGGTTGCGCCGCACCATGCCGGCGCTGCTGAACCGCGAGACGACGGCAGCGGCTGCCGCGGTGATGATTGCCGACGGCATCGAGCGCCGCTGCTCGCGCATCTGGGTGCCCGGTTGGGTGCGGGCGGTGTACGCCCTGCGCGCCTTGCTTCACACCCGGCTGGCCGAACGCGAGCTGCTGCGGGCTGCGCCCGAAATGGAGGCGCTGTACCTGCAGGCGTTGGCGACCGAGGGCGCGCGGGCCTCGTCCTTCGGCCC
The DNA here is from genome assembly GCA_031383435.1 of Betaproteobacteria bacterium. Classification (GTDB taxonomy): domain Bacteria; phylum Pseudomonadota; class Gammaproteobacteria; order Burkholderiales; family Burkholderiaceae_C; genus Rubrivivax. The sequence continues at coordinate 15,369 of JANMZP010000099.1, forward strand.
CCGTGAACTGGCGCGCCAGAGCGGCATGCGCGACTAGAACGTTCGGCGCGGCATGCGCCAGGGCAGCATCAGCCGCACCGGCCAGGACACGACACGGGGCAGGTCCAGCGTTTCGTGTACCGAAGTCACCTGTTCGCCGAACAAGCCTGAGCTGAGCACCGACCGCACGTAGAACGGCGTGTCCTCCAGAGTCCGCACCACGCGCGCCGGTGTGCCGGCTTCGCTGCGCATGGTGCGCGGCAGCAGCCATTTGCTGCGCGGCAAGGTCTGGCGCGGTGGCGGCTCGAAAGCCCGGCTGCCGCCGTCGGGGGCAAAGCGTTGGGCAATCACGCGGTCAGGCCCTTGCAGGGGCCGCACGTCGTAGATGACCGCGGTGCTGCCGTCGGCCAGCACCGTGCGCGACCAGTCCCATTCGCGAAAGCCGCGGTCCACCGGTTCGTCGCCTTCGTTGCTGTCCATGTAGGCATGCCCCGACCAGCTCGTGCCGGGTTGCTGCAGGTTCACTTCCACCCGCGCGCAGGGCGCGATCGGCCCCCAGCGGTGCCGCGCTGCGGCGTCCAGGCCGGTCACGAAGGGGCACAAAGCCTGCGGGTGCACCCGCACCTGGCCGCGCACGCGCTGCGGCAGCGGTACGCTGATTTCGTCGATGTCGATGACCAGGGCCGCGCCGTCCCAGTGCAGGCGGCTGGGGCCGACGACGAATTCGCGGGCGCTGCGTTGCATCTGTGCCCGGCCGCGTTCGGTCATGGTCCAACGGCGGCCGGCCCGGCCGTACAGCGCCACGTTCAGGGCACAGAAGTTTTCGGCGTCGCCGCTGCCGTAGCGGCGGGACAGGGCGTAGTAGGGCGAGAAGACGCTGCCCACGAAGGCGATGATGCTGAAGCCGTGCTGGCCGTCGTCACTGATGGCGTCGACGTACCACCAGAGATAACCACCCGGCGGAACCGGCTGGTCGAATCGAGGTGCGCCATCAGCGTCGCGGCCACCAGGCGGCCGGACATGGCCGCCATCGGCACCCCCGGGCCCGGGTGCACGCTGCCCCCCGCCAGGTACAGGCCCGGCACCCGGCTGGTTGACGCCGGCTTGCTGAAGGCCGACATCCAGCCGTGGGCCGCCGGCCCGTACAGCGCCCCACCCGTGGCCGGGAACAGGCGGTGAAAGTCGGCCGGCGTCGTGCGCACCACCTGGTGTGCTTGGGCCTGCAGCGTCAAGCCGCAGTGGCGCAACAGCGCCAGGCTCCGGTGCTCGCATGGGTCGGTCTCCTGGGCATCAAAGGGTCGGCTGTCGCCGTCAGCGGGGGCGTTCACCAGGCACAGCAGGCGTTCCGCTCCGGCTGGCCCGCTGGCGTCGTCCAGCCGGTCTTGCGCGCAGACGTAAACCGTGCCCTGCTGTGGCAAGCGGCGGCGGCGGAAGATGTCGTCGAATTCGGAACGGTAGTCGTCGTCGAAGAAGACGTTATGGCGGACCAGTGGAAAGCCGCTGGCGCGGGCGTTCATCGACCAGGTCACGGCCGACAAAGACCGCCGGCTGCGCGGCACGGGCGGTACCGCAGCCTGCGCCTGTGGCCCCAGCAGACCGGCAGCCAGCGCGTTGGCGTCGCCGTTGAAGACCACCGCGTCGGCCGGCAGCGTGCGCCCGTCAGCCAGCCGCACGCCGCTGGTTCGGCCATTGCGCAACAAGATCTGCTGCACCGCGCAGCCGTATTCGATGGCTGCGCCGCGCGCCTGTGCCAAGCCGGCCAGGGCCTTGGCCAGCGCGTGCATGCCGCCTTGCACCGCCCACACGCCGTCGAGTTCGACCTGGGCAACCAACATCAAGGTGGCGGGTGCCTGCCAGGGGTTGCTGCCGCAATAGGTGGCGTAACGGCCGAAAAGCTGTTGCAGCCGGGGGTCATGGAAATGCCTCGCCAGGCTGGCCCACAGGCTGCGCATCGGTCCCAGGCCAGCCAGGGTCATCAAGCCTTGGGGTCCGAGGTCGCGCACCATGCTCAGCAGGGTGGGCCGTTCAGAGCGGATGTAGGGGCCCTCCAGCTGGCTGTAGACCTGCTGCGCCTGTCGGCAGAAGCCCAGAAAGCGCCGTGCCTCGGCCGGGCTGCTGAAAGCCGCAATCGCCTCGGCCGACCGCTGCTTGTCGGCGTAAAGGTCCAGGTGGCCCTGGCCACCGCGCCAGGCGTGGCGGGCCAGCACGTCCAGCGCCTGCAAGGACACCAGCTGTTCCAGCGTGCTGCCCACCTCTTGCAGCAGTTGGTCGAAGACCCAGCGCATGGTGAAGACTGTGGGCCCGGAGTCGATCGCCGCACCGTCCACGACGAGCTGGCGCATCTTGCCGCCGGGCGCTGAAGCAGCCTCGACCAGCGTGACCTGCAAGCCGCGGTGCGCGAGCAGCAGGGCGCTGACCAGGCCGGCGATGCCCGCGCCCACCACCACCACCCGGTGTTCACCCGAGGCGGCGTGGGTCATGCCCGAACCGGCGTGGCCGTGCCGGTTGGGCACCGCGCAGGGCAGGGGGTGTCAGCCATGGTCGCGGCCCTGCCAACGGCCTTGCAGCAACAAGGGCAGGAAGCGCACGAACATCGATTCGCTGAACCACTGGCCGGCCTGGGCCTCGCGTATGGCCGCCAGGTGCGCGCCGCTGCGGGCATAGGCATCCATCGCGGCCTGGTTGTCCCACACGCTGAAGGTGGCCTGGCGCAGCAACGGGGCTTCACCCAGGCCGACGGCCAACCGGCACCCGGGCGCGCCGGCCAGCGCCGCTTCGGAATGCGGCGAATGACGCCAGAACTGCAGGGCCTTGGACGGCCGTATCGAGGCCCGTGTGAGCGCCGCCACCGGCCCGCCACCTGCAGCGCTGGCACTTGCCGTTGCGGCCATGCTGGCACCACCCCAGGCACCACGGCTGGACGTGGCGCGCAGTTTGGCCACCAGACATTCGCCGGCGCGATCGCGGTAAGCCTGCAAGAGGGGCGAGCGGGCGATGAATTCGTCGGCACCGCCTTCGTTGGCGAAGATGGCAAACAGACCTTGTCGTGAGGCGCTGGGCCGCAGCCCGAAGCCGCCTTGGTGGCCGCTGCCCAGGGCCTTGGCCATGCGCAGACCCGGCACCCCGGCCAGCGCTGCGCCACCGCGCACGATGCGCGACCAGCCCCATAGACGGTGGCCGGCGGCAATGTCGGCCAGCAACAGCACCGCCACATCGTCGGCACAGGCCGTGGTGCCGGGGGGTCTGGTGGTGCCGGGTACCAGCCGCTGCCCGACACCTTGCGGCGCAGGCGGCGTGGCGCTGCTCTTGAGGACCTGGCTCAGACTGATCATCGTGCGCTGGACGGTAGGGGGTTGCTCGCCCGGCAGCAAGCCCCGCTGGCTGCCAAGTGGCTACTTTTTGGAGGCCTCAGGTGCGGCGGTGGCCGCGGCAGCACCGGGTGCAGCCACGCTGGTCGGGGCGGTTTGCGCAGCCGCTACGGCAACTGGTGCCGCCGCCGCCACTTGCAGCAACTCGGGGTGGTTCTTGGCCATCTCCGCGCCCAGCAAAGGCTTGTTGACACCCTGGTGGCAGGTGGCGCAGTTGACCTTGGCCACATCGCCCTTCACGCCCTTGCGGTTGGCCGGGAAGGTGGCTGTCAGCGGCTCCATGTAGGCCACGTTCAGATCACGCGCCATGCGGATGCCATGCCAGGCCGTAACGCGCTGCGGTGGCGCTTCGCTCCACGACTGGAAACTGCGCGTGTTGTGGCAGAACGTGCAGTTCACCCCCAGCGAGTTGGACATGTGCACCATCAAACCGTAGGTGTGTTCGGCCTGCTTGGTGCTGGCGCGGTTGGCCTTGGGTCCGGTGAACTTCAAGGCTTCGTCGCCGTTCACGCGGATCGGCAAGTCTTGCAGCAGGTAGGGCGTGAACGGGTCGTTCGGCAGCGAGCTGTAGCCCACCGACAAGGCACCGATGTTCTGTCCGGCCAGATCGCCCATCAGCGAGTTCTCGGCGTACTTGCGGCCCTCGGGTGCGTACCAGACCTGGGCCGGTACGGGGTTTCCTCGGTGGCAGGTGTAGCAGGTGACGCCGGTGCTGCCGACGTGCGGCTTCCAGTCGGCATTCAGGTGCTGCGTCATCTGCACCATGCGCCGCGCCACCACCTTGGTGTACTTGCCGTCATCCGCAAAGTTCTGCACGTTGTGGCAGTAGGCGCAACCCTCTTGCGGTGCCACCCACGAGGTGATGGCCGCCATGTGGCGCGAAAACTCGGCCACGCTGAGATCGCCCAGCACTTTGACGTTCTGGTAAACCTGCGACGCTTTGGGGCCATCGGGGCTGGCCGCCTCGGCCGATACCGGGGCGACGTTGCGGGCCACGGTCTTGGCGTCGGTGCGCGGGTTGTTCACCTGCTCCATGCCCGTGCCGCGGTAGCCGTTCTGGATGGCCGTCACCGGCGGGCGCTCGCAACCGGCCAGCAGCGCGGCGGCGAGGGTGGCGGCAAGGAACTGGCTGACTCGAACAAGGGCGCTCATGGCTTGACTCCCATCAGGGCCGGGTCCACGCTGAGCGGGTACACGGCGGGGTAGGACGGCACGACGCCGTGTTTCATGGACCACAGGTACCAGTTGTCGACCACCGGGCCGGTCAGCAAGATACCGATGCCGCCGACCAGCGGGCACAGCACGGCGAACCACCAGGCCCAGCGGTGTATCGATTCCATCGAGGCGTTGAAGCCCATGGTCCAGCGCCAGAACAGGGCGGCGCGTTCGCTGGCCGTGCCGCGGTCGACGATCTGTTCGATCTCGCGTTCACCGCCGAAGCGGCTGACCGCCAGGATGGTGGCGCCGTGCATCGCGAACAGCAGCACCGAGCCGTACAGGAACACGATCGACAGCGCGTGGAAGGGGTTGTAGAAGAGGTTGCCATGGCGCAGCGACAGCGCCGACACCCAGTCCAGGTGCGGGAAGATGCCGAAGGGTACGGCCTCGCTCCAACTGCCCATCATGATGGGGCGGAAGAAGCCGCACACCAGGTAGAGCCAGATGGCCGCCGCAAAGGCCCAGGCCACGTGTGTGCCCAGCCCCAGCTGGCGGGCGCGGCGGTAGGTGCGCACCCACCACAGCATGATGGACGCAGTGAGCAAGAAGCCAACGACCAGCCACCAGCCACCCTGCGCCAGCGGCGGCAGGCTCAGACCGAAGGCCGGTGGCGGCGGCTCCAGGGCCAGCCAGAACAGCTGGCGGATGAGCTGCAGCGGGCTCCAGTCCACCGAAGCCAGCATGTTGAAGCCGATGATGTTGAAGGCCAGGGTGCCGAAGGCCAGCGACAGCACGCCCAGGCCGCCGAGATAGATCGGCCCGATCTGGGCGTTGCCGATGCGGCCCAGCAGGTGGACCAGGAAAGGCTTGCCGCTGCGGCGCCAATCGCCGTGCGGCAGCGCCGGGCCCGGGTGCAGCGGGCCGGTGGGCTGCACTTCGGTGAACAGGTTCTGGTTCTCGATCGAGAACAGCGGCTGGAACTGAGCCATGGATTTTTCTCCTCGCTGCGCGTATGGGGTGTTGGGCCGGACTTCACTTGCCCCAGATGGGCATGTTCAGCCACCAGCCCCACCATTCGGGCCAGCCACGGGTCCAGAAGGGGCCGCTGATCACGATGCACAGGGCCGCGAACCAGACGGCGGACAGGGCCAGGAACAGACCCACGCGGTGGATGCCCAGGGTGCCGACCGAGTAGCCGATGAAGTCGCGGAAGAAGGTGTCTTCGTGCTCCGGCGTCTTGACCATCTGGCCCTTGCCCGGGTTGGTGGACGAGAGCACCAGGCCACCGTGCATCGACAGGGCCAGCGTGGTCGCGAAGAACAAGGTCACCGCGATCATGTGCGCCGGGTTGTAGTGGAAGTGCAGGAACTGGTAGGCCACGTTGCTGACCCAGTCCAGGTGGCTGTAGATGCCGTAGGGGAAGGCATGCCCCCAGGCACCCATCAGCACCGGCCGTATGACCTGCAGCGTGGCATAGGCCAGGATGGCAAAGGCAAAGGCAAAGGGCACGTGCAGACCCATGCCCAGCTTGCGGCAGATTTCAACCTCGCGCAGCGCCCACGAACCGAAGGCCCCGAGCGCGCAAACGGTGATGATCTGCCACAACCCACCGGCCATCAGCGGCGCCATGCGCAGGCCGTAAGACAGGTCGGGCGGTGCGATGCTGATCTGCCAAAGGTTCCAGGTCGGACCCATGGCCGCGCCCCACAGGATCATCGTCGTGCCCAGCAGCGAGAAAAACGCCGTGGTGACACCGAAGAATCCGACATAGAAAGGGCCGACCCAGAAGTCGAACAGGTCGCCACCCAGCAGGGTGCCGCCCCGTACCCGGTATTTGCGTTCAAAGCTCAGCATGGCCATGTTGTGTCCTCCAGATGCGCGGCACAGTGCGCGTCACCAGGGTGTGCTAATTCGAGGGCGAGACTTCAGGTAACCAGACATGACGGGCGCACGGTTCAAAAAGACCCCGGCGCGCCCGCCACGGGTAACGGCTGGGAGCCGTTATTTCGGCATCGGCGCGTTTTGCGCGGCCTTCGCGGCTTTCACCGTGTCGGGATGCCAGGTGTTGATGTTGTAACGGTCGCCACTGATCTGGATCAGGTGAATGCTCGTCGAGACGAATGCAATCAAGAGTCCGACCATGATGATCGCCTTGCGGGGATCGACTACTCGCCAAAAACGCCACATGTTGCTTTCCTTTGCTCTAATTCAATTGGGAAATGACGGTGTAGACGGCGCTCTTCACGCCACTCAACATCGACCGTGCGCCCTCTGCCCCCGGCAGGTAGGTGCGCCAATCCTGGGTGAACAGCATCGAGGCCAGCGCCAAGCCCAGGAAAGCGATGAAGATCACGACGAAGATGCCTTGGAAGCCCTTGAGAGAGCCTTCGTGGTGGGTCGCGTGTAAAACAGCGATTTCTTGTGACATGGTGGATAACCTCTTCAGCTGAGTTTTAGAACCAGGGACGCCAGATCCACACCAGGCTGTGGGCGGCGAACGCGCCAACAGCCCACAGCAAGTACCCCTGAATGAAGTACTTGTGAACCTCTTGGCATTCGTCGTCGGTCAGACCCGACGGATTCACGTTTGAAGCCATAGCTCAAACTCCTTCAGAAAACGCCTTGCGGCGACAACCACACCCAAAGGTGTGGACAGAAACCACCGCTGCTGTTGAGGCGGCAATGGACATGCGCACGGGTTGACCCAGCACGCTTGTTCGGGTGGCGAAGGCACAGGGGCAGTTCATGCCACGGCCTGCGCCTTGGGTGTGCCGAAAAGGCGCACCAGGGCATCGGTGTCGACGCGGTCGGCGCCTCGCTGGCGGGCCTCGGCCTCGGCCATGTCGCGCAGGCGCTTGGCCGCCGAGATGCGCACCAGCACGGGCTCGGCTTCGATCAGATCCTGCAGGCGCTGCTGCGCCGCGTCATCCCAAGGCAGGGGCTTGGCCAGGCGGCTCGGCGTGGCTTCGACCTTGTCCATCTCGGTGCCCAGGGGCAGGATGTGGAACAGGGCGTCAAAGAGCGCGTTGCAGAACTCTTGAATGATGTAGGTCGCCCCCGAGTAGCCCATGAAGGGCGTGCCGGTGTGGCGCCGGATCAGCGGCAACGGAAAGGACGCCGGGATGAAAGTCGTCTTCATCATGCCGCCCCCACCGCACTCGGCCAGGTACATGCGCTCGTTGTAGCTGCCGTACAGCACCAGCGGCGTCTTGTCTTTGATCAGGCGCCGCACCTCGGCGTTGTCGGTCTTGGCGCCGGGCAGGCGCGCCACCGCGAAGTGGCAGGGCAGGCCCATCTC
>JANMZP010000101.1:0-6596 GCA_031383435.1 Betaproteobacteria bacterium
CAAAGCGCGAACGCCACGGCGGCGTCGTGCTGGCCAGCAAGGGGCGGGTGGCGGAGTTGACGCAGCGCACGCAGGTCCCCGTCTGGCGCAGCGCGCGGACGGAGCCGGTGGGCTTGTTGCTCATTGGAGCACCCCACGCGCTGCGCGCGGTCCCGCCAGGCGGGAGTTCGCACTCGGGGGACCCTCGTTGCTCAACGCGCTGCTCCCGATGCCGGCGTGTCGTAGACGTACTGCGTCACGCCCGGCGTGGCCGTGCGCATGCCCAGCTTGTCGCGGGCCACACGGTCCACGCGCAGGTTGGTGGCCTGGGCTTGCCGCTCGGAATCCAGGCGCTTGAATTCGGCGTCCAGCTGGGCCTTTTCGGCGCGCGCGCTGTCGATGGCCGCGAAGAGCTGGCGCGACTCGAAAGCCGTCTTCACCAGCAGCAAGGCGCTGACCAGCAGCGCACCGATGAGCAGGGCGTTCAGCTTCATGGTCATGCGACAGCGGTGCGCTCGGCCACGCGCAGAACGGCCGAACGCGAACGCGGGTTGCGCAGCACTTCCAGCGCGTTCGGCTTGACGCGCGCCACCGCTTCCAGGCGCATCGGCTTGGCCGGCGCGAAAGGCGCTCGGCGGTCGACCTCGTCGCGGCTTTCGCGGGCGATGAAGGTTTTCACGATGCGGTCTTCCAGCGAGTGGAAGCTGATCACCACCAGACGGCCCTGCGGTGCCAGCAAATCCAGCGCCGACTTCAGGCCTTGTTGCAGCGCCTCAAGCTCGGCGTTGACGTGAATCCGAAGAGCTTGAAATGTGCGCGTTGCAGGGTCCTGGCCCGGTTCGCGGGTTTTGACGACGCGAGCCACGAGCGCGGACAGATCAGAGGTTGTGCGGATGGCAAACCCGCCTTCGCGGCCAGCGACAAGCGCCTTTGCAATCTGAAGAGCAAACCGTTCTTCGCCGTATTCACGTATGACCTCCGCAATCTCGCGCACATCGGCGCGTGCCAGGAACTCGGCTGCTGTCTCGCCGCGCGTGGTGTCCATGCGCATGTCCAGCGGGGCGTCGAAGCGGAAGCTGAAGCCCCGCTCGGGGTTGTCGATCTGCGGCGAACTGACGCCCAGGTCGAGCAGGATGCCGTCGACCTTTTCCACGCCGCGCGCCGCCAATTCGCTGTGCATGTCGGCGAAGCTGGCGTGGCAGATGTCGAAGCGGGTGTCGGTGATCTCGGCGGCGGCAACGATGGCTTCCGGGTCTTTGTCGAAGGCCCACAGCCGGCCGGTCGGGGACAGTTGCGCCAGGATGGCCCGGCTGTGGCCGCCGCGGCCGAAGGTGCCATCGACGTAGACGCCGTCGGCTTGCGTCACCAGCGCCTCCACGGCTTCGGTGAGCAACACGGCCGTGTGGGTCCATGTTGCCTGGGGTGTAGCGGCGGTGCTCACCGGACGACCAGGTTGCGCAGCGCCTCGGGGCGGCCGGCTTCAAGGGCGGCGGCCTCTTTCGCTTCATAGCGGGCCATGTCCCACAATTCGAAGTGCGGCCCGACACCCATGAACTTCACGTCTTTGTCCAGACCCGCCCAGGCGCGCAGCTCGGGCGGAATCAGCACGCGTGCCGAGGCGTCGATCTCGACGTCGGTGGCGCTGCCGATGAAGAAACGCCGCCAGGCGTCGTCTGCGCTGGACAGCTCCAGCAACTGCGCTTCCAGCGCTTCCCACACCGGCAGCGGGTACAGGCCCAGGCAGCCGTCGGCATTCTTCGCAACAACCATCTGGCCGTTGACGGTGGCCATCAGCAGGTCGCGCCAACGGGCGGGCACGGTGATGCGCCCTTTCCCGTCCAGCGTGAGCACCGGACCCCCTCGAAACGTCGTTGCTGCCACAAAACCCCACTTTTCTGCACCGGTCTGCACTTTAACCGAGTTCAGAACGCAGGGTCAATCCGCTTTTTCGCCGAAAACTCAATCAAATCAAGCACTTACCAGGCCTTTTTGCAGCGACATGAGTAGCAAAAACTCGTTCTAAATGAAGCACTTGGGGTTTGTTATGAAAGTGCTTTGTGAGGTGAACTGATGGCCGGGGCCCCGGTCGAAATGCGGGGACAGCCGAACTGGATTTCTTTTTTCTGCGTGGCAGCCAGGCCGAAAGCGGTGCCGCAATGCACCCACTGGCTGGCGCACAGACATGCAGTGCCAGCGGCCTCAGCATCGCAGCTGGCGCGCCGCTTTTGGCCGCGCTGCAACCGACGCACCACCATGACCCGAATCCTGTTCTCCTACGCCGCCATTGCGCTTTCGATGCTGGCGCTGGACGCCATCTGGCTGGGCCTCATCGCCCGCCCGCTGTACGCCGCCGGCATCGGCCACCTGATGGCCGAACAGCCGAACTGGTGGGCCGCCGGCCTCTTCTATCTGGTCTACGCGGCGGGCCTGCTGCACTTCACGGTGATGCCCTTTGACGCCAGCGCTGGTTGGCGTGGTCCGCTGCTGACCGCGGCGGCTTTCGGCTTCGTGGCCTATGCCACGTATGACCTGAGCAACCTGGCCACGCTGAGGGCCTGGCCCTGGTCCATCACCCTCGCCGACATCGCCTGGGGCAGCCTGGCCAGTGCCGTGGCAGCCGGCGCCGGGCGCTGGGTCTGGCTGCGCCAGGCGGCCGGGTGATCCGCCTGCGCCTGTCGCTGGAACTGGACTATGAAATTGCCCAGCCGGGCTGCGATTTCATCTTCAACATCCACGCCGCCCACACCGGCTGCCAGCGCGTGCTGGACGAGAACCTGCAGGTCAGCCAGAACGTGGCGCTGCAGGTGGACACCGACCCGATCAGCCAGAACCGCTACTTGCGGCTGAGCGGCATGCCGGGCCCGCTGAAGGTGTTCTACAGCGCCACCGTGGACCTGAACCACCATGTCGAACAGCCGGGCAACATCCCCGAGATTCCGGTTTCGCAACTGCCCACCAGCGTGCTGGGCTGCATCTACCCCAGCCGCTATTGCCAGAGCGACCGCCTGCTGCGCCTGGCGGCACGCGAATTCGGCCATTGGCAGCAGGGCTACAGCCGCGTGCAGGGCATCCGCGACTGGGTGCTGCAACACGTTCAATTCGCACAGAACACCTCCAACAGCAACACCTCGGCGGTGGACACGCTGCTGGAAACCGTGGGCGTGTGCCGCGACTTTGCGCACCTGATGATCGCGCTGTGCCGTGCGGTCAACATCCCGGCGCGTTTCACCACCGGCATCGACTACGGTGCCGACCCGGTGCTGGGCCCGACCGACTTCCACGCCTACGTCGAGGTCTACCTGGGCCAGCGCTGGTACATCTTCGACCCCTCGGGCACCGCCATCCCGATGGGCTTCGTGCGCTTCGGCACCGGGCGCGACGCAGCCGATGTGGCCTTCGCCACCATCTTCGGCCCGGTACAGTCGCACGCGCCGCGCATCAGCATCGAAGCCATACCGGGTGCCGATGGCCGGCTGCTGATGCCCTACCACTGCCCCGAAGCGCTGTCGATGGATGCCTGACCAGGCCGGCGCGCGCGCTCACACCCAAGGTGCCCCGATGTCCCAGCAAGACCCACTCTGGAAACTGCGCCACGCCTTGGCGGGCGTGGGTCTGGCGCTGCTGCTGTCGGTGTTGGTCGCGGCCTTTGCCGGTGCCGCACTGGGTGACCTGGTCGGCGGCGGCTACGGCACGCGCGTGGCGCTGTACGGCGGGCTGCTGGTCTATGTGCTGACCGGTGCCGTGGTGCTGTTCGTGAAGGTGGCGCAGCACGAGACCGCGCCCTTGTCCTTCGCCCGCGTGGCGCGCTGGTTCGCCAGCCTGTGGCTGTGGCCGCTGCTGTGGGCAGCCGGCCGATTGAAAGACTAGTTCGACTGCATGATCCGGCGGCCTGAGGCGGCCTGGACCGGCCGGGCGTTCATCGGGTACATGCGCGCAAAGATGTCGATCTGCTCTTTGGTCAGCGTCACCGGCTGGCGCATCACGATCCACTTCACGCCTTCGCTGCACGGCGGTGTGGTCAGTGAACCCATGTAGGTGAAATAGCGGCGGTCGTTGGGCAGCAGGTCGGCCAGTTCCATGGTGCTGCCGGCCTGCAGTTCGTCGTTCTTTTCCAGCGGCAGGTTGTTCCACACCTGCTGCATCACGGCGTTGGCCTGGCCCTTGTCGAAGAGCAAACCGACCACGGCCAACTGGCCCTGGTCGTTCTTGTGCACCAGATGCAGGCTCATCTCGAACTGCCGCCCATCGATGCGCTCTTCAGACGGCCGGTGGAAATGGAACTGCAGCAGTTCGTAGCGCTTGCCGCCGACTTCGATGGCGTTGCCCTGCGGCAGGTTGACCTGCACCGTGTGACCGTTGTCGACCACGGCAAAACGGCTGGCCTGGTATTCGAATCGCACCGGCTCCAGGTCGACCGACAGGCCGCCTCGGATGTCGATGGGGCTTTGGCGCTGGCCGCTGGCACAGGCCGCGAATTCGGGCTTCAGCGAACTCCAGGCCTGTGGGCCGCCGCTGCCGTTGTAGGCCCAGTGCGCAGCGCCGCCGGCGTGGCCGTGGCCGTCGTCGGGCTTGGCCTTGGCACCAGCCTTCTTCACCGCGCCGCCGTGGCCGCCAGCCGCAGCGGCGGTGCCCGGTGCCGATTTCATGCTGACCCGCACTTCACCTGGTGCCGCACCGTCGGGTGCCTTGCCGTTGGTCAGCTTTTCGGCCAGGCGCTGGCGCAGCTGGTCCATGGCGTCAGCCGGCACCGTGGGCGAAGCGGTGGCCACCTTGGTGCCCTGCGGCTCGGCCTTCCCGGCTTTCTCGGCCTTGACAGATTTCGCCGGGGCCGCGTGCTCGGCTGAGGGCAGCGCCGCAGCCGGCATCAGCAGGCCCAGCGTGACGAGCAAGGGCGGGAATTTGCGGGCGGCAAAGAGTCGGTTCGGGGTGGTCATGGCGTGGGCCTCCTGGCCCCTTATCGACCGCCCGCAGCACAGCTTGAGCCCGAGGAAGCTGCCTGCAGCCACCCAGCCGTCGCGATCAATCCAACCGCGGTTTGACCCAGACCCAGGCCACGATGCCGATGGCCATCATGCCCAGTGAGGTGACAGCCAGCGCAATGGTCGAATGCATCACCAGCGGCGCGATGATGCCGGCCACGGCGGCGTTGGCCAGGCTGCCCACGCAAGCCTGCACCGACGACGCCATGCCGCGCCGTTCAGGCACCTGGTCCAGCGCCATCAGCGTCACCACGGGCACCATCAACGCCCAGCCGAAAGCGAACACCGCCAACGGCACCATCGCCCACCAGGCCTGCGGTTCGAACAACAGGTTCAAGGCCACATTGACCACCGAGGTGACCAGCATGATCAGGAAGCCGTGGCGGATCTGGTGGCGCGGCTTGATGCGCCCGGCCATGCGGCCCGACAGCCAGGCACCGCCCATGATGCCGCTGATGGTCAGCAGGAAGAACCAGAAGAACTGCGTGGGCGCCAGGTGCAGGTGGCTGCCCAGGAATTCAGGTGCCGACAGCACGTACAGGAACATGCCGTTGAAGGGCACGCCGCTGGCAAAAACCAAGGCCAGAAAACGCGGGCTGCGCATCAGCTGCCAGTAGCCGCGCATCAGGTTGGCCGGGTGGAAAGACTGGCGCGCGCTGGGCTGCAGCGTTTCAGGCAGCAACCGCCAGCAGGCCACCCACAGCATCGCGCCCAGCACCACCAGCAGCCAGAAGATGGCATGCCAGTTGTAGTGCGCGAACAGGAAGCCGCCGACCAGCGGTGCCACGGCCGGCGCGATGCCGAAATAGATGGTCACCTGCGACATCACCCGCTGGGCGTCGGCCGGCGGGAACATGTCGCGGATGATGGCCCGCGAGACCACCATGCCCGAGCCCGCCGACATGCCCTGGATGGCGCGGAAAAAGACCAGCGAGCCGATGGAATTGCTCAGCGCGCAGCCCACCGAAGCCAGCGTGAACAGCGCCACGCCGAACAGGATCACCGGCTTGCGGCCCAGGCTGTCGGACAGCGCGCCGTGGAACAGGTTCATCACCGCGAAACCCAGCAGGTAGCTGGACAGCGTTTGCTGCATCTCACCGGGTGTGGCACCGATGGTGGCCGCAATGCCCGAGAACGCGGGCAGGTAGGTGTCGATGGAAAACGGCCCCAGCATGCCCAGGCAGGCCAGCATCATGGCCAGCGTCCAGCGCTTGCCGGGCCACAGCTTTTGGGCTTCGGGGTTCATGCGGATCGTGCGCCACCGCCGGGGCGGCTGCGCTGAAGTTGAAAAGTGTGAAGCGAGCCGATAGGCCGGATTCTGTGCAGCCCTCCGGCTTGCGCCTTCAGACCGTGACCGCCATTCCTCTGGGCCCCAAGTCGCCTTGGGGCTCGGTGCTACCTACCCGCCGACTCCGCGAGCCACGTCAACGTCGGCCTACTTGGTATTGCTGCGCGCAGAGATTGCCCGTTTCACCCGATTCGGGGCGAACCCCCAATCGACTCGTCTCTGTTGCTCTGATCCTCACCTCGCGGTGGACAGCCGTTAGCTGCTGCGCTGCTCTGTGCAGTCCGGACCTTCCTCCAGCGCCGTGTTTCCACGATCGCGCCAGCGGCGGTCTGGCTTGCTTCACCTGTGGA
>JANMZP010000154.1:0-2542 GCA_031383435.1 Betaproteobacteria bacterium
GCGCAACCCTTGTAGTCGATGCCGTATTCGGTGTTGTCGTAGCCGATGCGCTTGATGGTGTCACGCGCGACCTGGATGTAGTCGACGTTGGCTTGGGTGGTGATTTCACCCGCCAGCACGACCAGGCCGGTGTTGCACAGCGTCTCGGCGGCCACGCGGCTGCGCGGGTCTTGCTTGAAGATCGCGTCGACGATGGCGTCGGAGATCTGGTCGGCCACCTTGTCGGGGTGACCTTCAGAGACGGATTCGGATGTGAAGAGAAAGTCGTTCGCCATTTGGAAAAGCTCCGGTTGATTGCACGTGGTGCGTCGCCGGTGGTGCTTGAATTCCGCGGCGAACGCTTTAGCGGGTTTGTTGAGAAGGCGGCCGTGTTGCAAGCTTGCACATCGGCTCAGTTTCCCGGCGGGGGTGTCGCTATGCTCCAACCCCGCAGTCGCCCCGCAAGTTGTTCTTTAACTCAGGCGATGCGCCAAGTATACAAAGCATGCTGATCCTGATTCGATGGCTGGCGCGCCGCTCATTGCGGCTTTTGCACGCCCTGGGTGGGGCGCTGGGTTGGGCCGGCTACGCGCTGTCACCCAGCTACCGCCGCCGCTTGAACGACAACGCCGCCCTGGCGGGTTTGACGCTGGGCGAGCGCCGCGCCGCCGTGGCCGAGGCCGGCCGCCTGGTGACGGAACTGCCGCGCCTGTGGCTGCGCCCGCGGTCCCAGCCCATCAACGACCCGGTGCGCTGGGAAGGCGCTGCGCTGCTGGAAACGCTGCTGGCACGCGGCAAGGGCCTGGTGCTGCTGACGCCGCACATGGGCAGTTTCGAAGTCAGCGCACAGGCCTACGCCGAACGCTTCGGCGCACGCCAGCCCATCACCGTGCTGTACCGGCCGGCGCGCCAGGCCTGGTTGCGTGAACTGGAAGCAACAGCGCGCGCCCGCCCGGCGCTGGCCACGGCACCGGCCAACCTGGCCGGTGTGCGCTTGATGATGCGGGCGCTGAAACGCGGCGAAACGGTGGGCCTGCTGCCCGACCAGGTGCCGCCCGAAGGCATGGGTGTGTGGGTGCCTTTCTTCGGCCGCCCGGCCTACACGATGACGCTGGCCGCGCGCCTCGTCCAGCAAACCGGCGCTGCCGTGGCCGTGTTGTGGACCGAGCGCGTGGCCCACGGCGCGGGCTATGTGGTGCGGGCCATCGAACTGCCGGTGCCGCTGCCCGAGCAGGCCGGTGACGACACGGCCAGCGCGCTGGCCATCAACCGCAGCATGGAGGCGGTGATCCGCATGAAACCCAGCCAGTATTTGTGGGGCTACCACCGCTACAAGAACCCCCGGCAGGCCGAGAGCCCGACCTGATGGCGCACCCCCCAAGCCATCCGCTCGCACCGCAAAACCTGCTGGCCCATCTGGCGCTGGCCCTGGTCTGGTTGCTGCACTGGCTGCCGCTGGCCCTGTTGGCACCGCTGGGCCAGGGCCTGGGCTTGCTGCTGCACACCTTCGGCCACGCCCGACGCCGTGTGGCGCTGACCAACCTGGAACTCTGCATGCCCGAACTGGGCGACGCCGAACGCCGCCGCCTGGTGCGCGAACACTTCATGTGGACCGGCCGCAGCCTGCTGGAACGCGGCCTGCTGTGGTACGCCAGCAAGGCGCGGTTGCAGCGCTTGATCCACGTTGAAGGCGATGTGCACCTGGCCGAGCGCAGCGAAAGGCCGGTGATGTGGCTGGTGCCGCATTTCGTCGGCCTGGAAGTGGCCGGTGCGGCCACGCAAATCTTCCAGACGCGCATGGGTTGCGACATCTACACCGCGCAAAGCAATCCGGTGATGGACGCCGCCTTCCACAAGGGCCGCGCGCGGTTCGGCCTGGCGCTGTTGTTCAACCGCCAGCAGGGCGCGATGCCGGTGGTGCGGGCGATCAAGAAAGGCGTGGCCTTCTTCAATGCGTCGGACATGGATTTCGGCCTGCGTGACGCGGCCTTCGTGCCCTTCTTCGGCCAGCCCGCCGCCACGCTGCTGGCGCCCTCGCGCATGGCGCGTTCGCTGAACATGGTGGTGCAGCCGCTGGTGGTGGACATGCTGCCCGGCGGCCGGGGCTACCGGGTGCGTTTCATGCCGGCCTGGACGGATTGGCCGACCGCCGACCCGGTGGCCGACGCGGCCGCGATGAATGCCTTCATCGAAGCGCAGACGCGCACGATGCCGGCCCAGTATTTCTGGGTCCACAAGCGCTTCAAGTCGCGGCCCGATGGCCTGCCGCCGGTGTACCGATAATCGCGCGATGCGGGTTCCCTTCACCAAGATGCAAGGCGCGGGCAACGACTTCGTGGTGCTCGACCGCGTGCAATTTCCGCTGGACCTCAGCGTGGCGCAGTTGAAGCACATCGGCGACCGCCGCTTTGGCGTCGGTGCCGACCAGATCCTGATCGTCGAGCGAAGCAGCACGCCCGGCATCGACTTCCGCTACCGCATCGTCAACGGGGCCAGCGGTGAGGAAGTCGAACACTGCGGCAACGGCGCGCGCTGCTTCGTGCGCTATGTGCACGGGCAGCGG
>JANMZP010000138.1:0-7963 GCA_031383435.1 Betaproteobacteria bacterium
GGGCCGTTGAACGGCAGGCCGCTGATGGCCATGGCGGCGCTGGAACCGATGAGCGCGGCGATGTCGGCCTGCACTTCGGAATTCAGGCTCAGCACGTGCACGACGACCTGAACTTCATTGAAGAAGCCTTCCGGGAACAGCGGGCGCAGCGGGCGGTCGATCAGGCGGCTGGTGAGTGTTTCCAGCTCACTCGGGCGGCCTTCGCGCTTGAAGAAGCTGCCGGGGATCTTGCCGGCGGCGTAGGTCTTCTCGATGTAGTCGACGGTCAGCGGGAAAAAATCCTGCCCGGCCTTGACTTCGTTCTTGGCGACGACGGTGGCGAGTACCACGGTGCCTTCCATGCTGACGATCACGGCGCCGGTGGACTGGCGCGCGATTTCGCCGGTTTCCAGGGTGACCGTGTGCTGGCCCCATTGGAAGGTCTTGGTGACTTTGTTGAACAGGCTCATGCGATGTCTTCCTCTGTGTGAGTGGGCAGCGCAATGCCATTCCACCGGCTGCCCTGCGCGGGAAACCGGTGGAATGACACAGCCAATGCGGCCCGTTGTTGGAACATTCGATGCGGGGGCACCACCACGCGGCAGCGACCCCGTCGTTCGAATTACTTGCGCAGGCCGAGTTTGGCGATCAGCGCGGTGTAGCGCTCGGCGTCGCGGTCCTTCAGGTAGGACAGCAGGCGCTTGCGCGCATTGACCATCTTCAGCAGGCCGCGGCGGCCGTGGTGGTCTTTCAGGTGCAACTTGAAGTGCGGGGTCAGTTCGTTGATGCGCGTGGTGAGCAGCGCGACTTGAACTTCAGGGCTGCCGGTATCGGCAGGACCGCGGGCGTGGGTCTTGACGACTTCAGCGACGGTGGCAAGGGTCAGGGGCATTTGTTTTCCAGTGGGATCGTGGAAAACCGCCACGCAGACGCCCCCGTGATGGGAGTGGGCCGTCATGCCTGAGGGTTTCCGGGTTACTTGCGGACACCAGTGAAACCGACCGGCGCCGTGCTTGATTTCCTTCTGAGCCAGCAACCCGGCCCGCAAGGAACCCGGAATTATAGCCGCAAGGCACCGCGCAGGCGGTGCAGGCCGTCCAGCAGGCGCGCCGGGTCTCGCGAGGCAAAGCACCAGCGCAGCCAGCCCTCGCCTTCGTCGCCAAAGGCCCCGCCGGGCGCCAGGCCCAGGCCGTGCTGGGCCACCAGGCGCTGGGCGCAGGCCAGGGAATCGTCTTCGCCTTCGATGCGGAACCAGGCGTACAGCCCCGCCACCGGCTTGGCCACCTGCACACCGGGCAGCACCAGCAGGCCGTCCAGCAGCGTGTCGCGGCAGACCTTCAAGCGCGCCACCAGTTCGGGCACGAAGGTGTCGGCCAGGGCCAGCGCGGCCAGGCCACTGCGCTGCACGAAGACCGGCGCGCAGGAACTGTTGAATTCCAGCAGCTTGCCGGCCGCGTCCAGTTGGCCCTGCGGCAACACCAGCCAGCCCAGCCGCCAGCCGGTCATCAAAAAGCTCTTGCTGAAGCTGCCGACGACGATGAGGCGGTCGTCGGGCGTGCTGATGTCCAGGAAGCTGGGCGCGGCCGGTGCAGCTTCTGCGCCTTCAAAGTAGATCCGCTCGTAGACCTCGTCGGCGACGATCCAGGTGCCGGTGCGGCGGCAATGGTCCAGCAGCGTTCGCTGCTCGGCGCGGGTCAAGGTCCAGCCGGTCGGGTTGTTGGGTGAATTGACCAGCAGCAGGCGCGTGGCCGGCGTCACCGCCGCCAGCAGTTCCTGCAGGTCCAGCCGCCAGGCGCCTTCGACCGGGCGCAGCGCCACGCGGGTCACCCGCGCGCCCAGGATGGCCGGCTGCGCGGTCAGGTTGGGCCACACCGGCACCACGGCCACGACCTCGTCGCCCGCGTCCAGCAGCAGTTGCATCGCCAACATCAGGCCGGTGACGCCCGACGAGGTGACGGCCACGCGGTCGACATCCACCGGGCCGTGCGCCGCGCTGCAATAGCCGGCAATCGCCGCACGCAGTTCGGGCAGGCCCAGGTTGTGCGAGTAGAAAGTTTCGCCGCGCGCCAGCGAATCCGCCGCAGCCTGCCGGATGGGCTCGGGCGTGACCTCGTCGCTTTCACCGAACCAGAAAGGCAGCACGTCGCTGCGGCCCAGCCCGGCATTGGCCACGAGGCGGATCTTGGAGCCGGGCAGGTGCTGGATGGCGTCGCGCATGGGGTTCTCGGTCGGTTTCATTCGGGCTGCATTCAGCATGGCCCGGGCATTCACTCGGGCCGCGTCATGCGGCAGCGCGGCGTTTGCGCCAGCGCCGCCGCGTCGTAGCTGCGCACGGTGCGAAAGCCGTAGCCCGAGCCTTCGACCTGATGCAGCACACCGGGTGTGCCGGCGCGTTCCATCACGCTGACCACCAGCGGTTGCTGCAACTGGTGGTCGGCCGCGCGCATCACGGCCGGGTGCAGCGTCAAGCCCGCCAGACCCGCCATGCGGCCGTCGAAGCGTGCGCCTTCCAGCGCTTGCGCCACGGCCGCGGCTTCGGTGCTGCCGGCGCGTTCGATGGCCGCAGCCAGCATTTCCACCAGCACGGCCATGCGAACGTGGACGTAGTCCTCACGCGGGTCGGGAAAGCGGCGGGTGAAGGCGCCGTAGAAAGCCTCGGACGCCGGACCGCCGACGTTCGGGTGCCATTCGGCCACGGCCAGCACGCGCCCGACGCCGGCCTCGCCCATGGCCGCCGGCGCGCCCAACGCATTGCCGTAAAAGGTGTAGAGCTTGGCGTCCGATCCCGCCTCGCGAAGCGCCTTCACCAGCAAGGTCAGGTCGTTGCCCCAATTGCCCGTCAGGACGGCCTGCGCACCGCTGGCCTTGATCTTCGCCGCGTAGGGCAGGAAGTCTTTCACGCGACCCACGGGATGCAGTTCATCGCCGATGAGCTCGATGTCAGGCCGCTTGCTGCTGATCATCTGCCGTGCGGTTTTGGCGAACTGCTGGCCGAAGCTGTAGTCCTGGCCAATGAGGTAGACGCGCTGCACGCTGCGGTCGCCCTGCAGCACGTCGGTCAGCGCGGCCAGGCGCATGTCGGCGTGGGCGTCGAAGCGGAAGTGCCAGTAGCTGCAGCGCTCATTCGTCAGCGCCGGGTCGACGGCCGAATAGTTCAGCAGCAGCGCGCGACGCTGGGGTTCGCGGGCGTTGTGCTTGTCCAGCGCATCGACCAGCACGGCCGCGGTGGCCGAACTGTTGCCCTGGGCAATGAAGCTGATGCGCTCGTCCAAAGCGCCGCGCAGCAAGGCCAGCGCTTCTTCGGCCGTGCCTTTGCTGTCGTGGCGCACCAGTTGCATGGGCCGCAGCACACCAGCCACGCGCACACCGCCGCGTTGGTTGACGCGCTCGGTGGCCCACAGCAGGTTGCGGAAGACGGCTTCGCCGGCGTTGGCGAATGAACCGGACATCGCTTCGATCAGCGCGATGCGGATGGGTTCGGCGGCGGCCTGGGCCGGAAATGCAGGCAGTGCCAGGGCGCACGGCAGTGCGAGCATGGCGCGTCGGTTTGGATTCACGTTGGGTGCGATGGAAAGAAGCCAGACTTGAAAAACGAAACGCCGAATCCATCTGTTCCGGCATGGACACCGCAGCAGTGCGGCACCTGAAAATCGATTCTAGGAGCCACCATGTTGATCGTGCCCACCACGGTGGCCGAAAGCGACCGGCGCTGCCCAAGCGGGGGGCTCGCAGTGCCGCGCAGGTGACGGTCAACCAGACGGTCAACCGACGGTCAACCGATCGTCAACGCAGCTCGGCCAGCGGCCAGCGCGGGCGCACGTCGAACGCGCCGGTGCTCTCGCCGTGCGCCAGGCCGCGCTGCCAGCGCAGCGCGGCAGCCAGCGCAATCATCGCGCCGTTGTCGGTGCACAGCGCCAGCGGCGGGTAGTGCACGCGGGCACCCAGCTTGGCAGCGCCGGCGTCCAGCTTTTCGCGCAAGCGCAGATTGGCGCCCACGCCACCGGCCACCACGAGGCGTTGCGTGCCGCTGTCTTGTAGCGCGCGCAGCGACTTGGCCACCAGCACGTCGACGATGGCCGCCTGCGTCGAAGCGGCCAGATCGGCGCGGGCTTGTTCGCTGATCACCGGGCCCAGCTTGCGGGCCTGCGTCATCACGGCGGTCTTGAGGCCGGCGAAAGAAAAATAGAGGTTGCCGCTGTGCAGCAGCGGGCGCGGCAGCGCGAACGCGGTCGGGTTGCCCAAAGCCGCCAGGCGCGACAGCGCCGGCCCGCCCGGGTAGCCCAGGCCCAGCAGCTTGGCGCTCTTGTCGAAGGCCTCGCCGGCGGCGTCGTCGATGGTCTCGCCCAGCAGGCGGTAGTCGCCCACGCCGTCCACCTGCATCAGTTGGGTGTGGCCACCCGAGACCAGCAGGGCGACGAAGGGGAACTGCGGCGCTTCTTCGCCCAGGAAGGGCGACAGCAGATGGCCTTCCAGGTGGTGGATGCCCAGCGCCGGCTTGCCCAGCGCCGCAGCCAGTGCCACCGCCACACCGGCGCCGACCAGCAGCGCGCCGGCCAGCCCGGGCCCGCGGGTGTAGGCGACCAGATCGACCTCGGCCAGCGTGCAGCCGGCCTGCGCCAGCACCTCGCGCGTCAGCGGCAGCGCGCGGCGGATGTGGTCGCGGCTGGCCAGTTCGGGCACCACGCCGCCATAGGCCGCGTGCATGTCGATCTGGCTGTACAAGGCCTCGCCCATCAGGCGGGGGGGGCCATCGGCATCGGCCTCGACCAGGGCCACGCCGGTCTCGTCGCAGGACGATTCGAATCCGAGAATTTTCACCCGCGCGAGTGTAGGGCGGGCGGCGTGCCGAAGCCGATGTTGATGCCGGCCCCGAAGCCGACCGGACAGCGGCGGCGCGAAAGTTGCAAGACCGGGGGGTATGCCCCTCACCGCAGCCACCCGCATCGTCATCGTGGCATCCGAACCGCTCGGCGGCGAGCCCGACGACGAGGCCACAGCACTCGAAATGGAGCGCTCGCGCAGCCTGCACATCGGTTTGCTGGAAGCCGGCTACAACATCGTGGCCGTGCTGCCGGTGGACACTTTTCTGCCTGAACGCCTGGCGCAGATCCAGCCCGACATGATCATCGTCGACGCCGAAAGCCAGGCCCGCGACACGCTGGAACATGTGGTGATGGCCACGCGCGACGCGCGCCGGCCCATCGTGCTGTTCACCGAAGACAGCGACACCAGCCATGTGCGCGCCGCCATCGCCTCGGGCGTGACGGCCTACGTGGTGGCGGGCCTGGCACCCGACCGCGTGAAGCCGGTGCTGGAAGTGGCACTGGCCCGCTTCGAACACGAAGAGTCGCTGCGCCAGGAACTGGCCGAAGCCCGCACGCAGTTGTCTGACCGCAAGGTGGTGGACCGCGCCAAAGGCCTGCTGATGCAGCGCCACCAGATCACCGAGCCCGAGGCCTACACGCGCATCCGCAAGGCCGCAATGGACAAGGGTTTGAAGATGGCCGACATCGCGCAACGCATCGTCGACGCCGCCGACCTGCTGATGTAGCGCCCCGGGCGGTGGCGCACCAGCACCGCGCGCCGCGTGCTGCGACTTGGTGCAAACCCTCAAGCAGCAACTCGCCCTGTGCCGAAAGCGCGGCCGCTGCGCTGGCACGCGGTTTGCGTTGCTTGCAGCAGAGAGAAATCAAAGCCGATTTCTCGACAGCGTCGGGCTTGCGCCATGTGTGTGCAGGGCCGACGGGACAAGGGCGTCCTCACCGATGCGTGCCGTTTGCAGCACGTTGACGTGCGGACGCCCTTTCGCTTTATCGGCCCTCAACTTGCAGTGACCATGACCCCAACCACCACCCCAGGACGCATCGACATGGCCCGTCGCACCCTCGTGAAGGCGGCCGCCGCCACTGGCGCTGTCGGCCTCATGCCCGGCCTGCAAGCGGCCGTCTACGCCGCCGGCAGCGACAAGCCGGAGAAGGAAGAAGTCCGCATCGGTTTCATCCCGCTGACCGACTGCGCCAGCGTGGTCATGGCCAGCGTGCTGGGCTTGGACAAGAAGTACGGCGTGAAGATCATCCCGACCAAGGAAGCCAGCTGGGCCGGCGTGCGCGACAAGCTGGTCAACGGCGAACTCGACATGGCCCACGTGCTCTACGGTCTGGTCTATGGCGTGCATTTGGGTGTCGGCGGGCCGAAGAAAGACATGGCCGTGCTGATGACTTTGAACAACAACGGCCAGGCCATCACGCTGAGCAAGAAGCTGGCAGACAAGGGCGCCGTGGACGGTGCCGGCCTGGCCAAGGTGATGGCC
Source organism: Betaproteobacteria bacterium (assembly GCA_031383435.1). Classification (GTDB taxonomy): domain Bacteria; phylum Pseudomonadota; class Gammaproteobacteria; order Burkholderiales; family Burkholderiaceae_C; genus Rubrivivax. The sequence continues at coordinate 6,290 of JANMZP010000138.1, forward strand.
GCCGACAAGCGCGAAGATGGGCAAGCTCGCACCTTCGCGCAGACCTTCCCCACCGGCACCCACGCCATGTGGCTGTATTACTGGATGGCGTCGGTGGGCATCAACCCGATCAAGGACGCCAAGGTCATCACCGTGCCGCCGCCACAGATGGTGGCGAACATGCGCGTGGGCAATATGGACGGCTACTGCGTGGGCGAGCCCTGGAACCACCGCGCCATCATCGACGGCATCGGCGTCACGGCGGCCACCACGCAGGACATCTGGAAAGACCACCCCGAAAAGGTGCTGGGCACCACCGGCGAATTCGTCAAGAAGTACCCCAACACCGCGCGCGCCGTGGTGATGGCCGTGATCGAAGCGGGCCGCTGGATCGACGCCAACCTGTCCAACAAGAACAAGATGGCCGAGACGATTGCCGACAAGAGCTACGTCAACACCAGCGTCGATGCGATCAACCAGCGCATCCTGGGCCGCTACCAGAACGGCGCATCTGGAAAGGACAGCAAGACCTGGGACGACCCCAACAGCATGAAGTTCTTCAACGACGGCGCGGTGAACTTTCCGTACCTGTCTGACGGCATGTGGTTCCTGACCCAGCACAAGCGTTGGGGCTTGCTGAAGGACCACCCCGACTACCTGGGCGTGGCCCAGCAGATCAACCAGATCGCGCTCTACAAGGAAGCTGCGGCGCAGTTGAAGGTCAACCTGCCCAAGAGCGAGATGCGCAGCAGCAAGCTCATCGACGGCGTGGTCTGGGACGGCAAAGACCCGGCCAAGTACGCCGACGGCTTCAAGATCAAGGCCGCTGCGGCGGCTTGAAAGGGCGCACCATGGTTGCTGCTGTTTTCCACACCGCGCTGGACGCGCCGCCGGCCAAGGCTGCGACAGCCAGCGCAGCGCCAGCCAGCCACGCCGTCGCGGCCCAGGTGGCCCTTGCGCAGTCCGCCGCCCGCCCGGTGGTGCCTCGCACGCCCGTTGACTGGCGCTCGGTCAGCCTGACGTTGCTGCCACCGGTATTCGGCCTGGCGCTGCTGGTCGCGGTGTGGGGTTTGCTGACCATGAACAGCGCCACCTTCCCGACGCCGGCAGCCACCTTCGAAGCGGCGGTGAAGCTCTTCGCCGACCCCTTCTACCGCAAGGGCCCGAACGACCAGGGCATCGGCTGGAACATCCTGTTCTCGCTGGAACGCGTGGCGGTGGGCTTCGGCATGGCGGCTGTGGTGGGCATCCCCATGGGCTTCATCCTGGGGCGCTTCACCTTCATCAACCGCATGGTCAACCCACTGGTCAGCCTGCTGCGTCCGGTGTCACCGCTGGCCTGGTTGCCGATCGGCCTGCTGGTCTTCAAGGCGGCCAACCCGGCGGCCATCTGGACCATCTTCATCTGCAGCATCTGGCCCATGATCATCAACACCGCCGTCGGTGTGCAGCGTGTGCCGCAGGACTACCTGAACGTGGCGCGTGTGTTGAACCTGAGCGAATGGAAGGTGATCACCAAGATCCTCTTCCCCGCCGTGCTGCCCTACATGTTGACCGGCGTGCGCCTGTCCGTCGGCACCGCGTGGCTGGTCATCGTCGCGGCCGAGATGCTGACTGGCGGTGTCGGCATCGGCTTCTGGGTCTGGGACGAGTGGAACAACCTCAACGTCAAGCACATCATCGTGGCGATCTTCG
>JANMZP010000143.1:0-2798 GCA_031383435.1 Betaproteobacteria bacterium
AGCCAGCTGGCCGACATCCCGTTCTACAAGCCCAGCGACGACACGCCGGAAATGAAGTACCTGCACGAACGCCGCAAGGCCTTGGGCGGCTACCTGCCCAAGCGCCGCGTGAAGGCCGACGAGAGCTTCACGGTGCCGTCGTTGGAAACCTTCAAGAGCGTGCTGGAACCCACCGCCGCCGGACGCGAGATCAGCACCACCCAGGCCTATGTGCGCTTCCTGACGCAACTGCTGCGCGACAAGGCACTCGGCCCGCGCGTGGTGCCCATCCTGGTTGACGAGGCGCGCACCTTCGGCATGGAAGGCCTGTTCCGCCAGATCGGCATCTACAACCCCGAAGGCCAGAAGTACACGCCGGTCGATAAAGACCAGGTCATGTACTACAAGGAACAGACCGACGGCCAAATCCTGCAGGAAGGCATCAACGAGGCCGGCGGCATGAGCAGCTGGATCGCTGCGGCGACGTCGTATTCGACGAACAACCGCATCATGGTGCCCTTCTACATCTACTACTCGATGTTCGGCTTCCAGCGCATCGGCGACCTGGCCTGGGCTGCCGGCGACATGCAGGCGCGCGGCTTCCTGCTGGGCGGCACCAGCGGCCGCACGACGCTGAACGGCGAGGGCCTGCAGCACGAAGACGGCCACAGCCACATCCTGGCCAGCACCATCCCGAACTGCATCAGTTACGACCCGACCTTCGCGCACGAGGTGGGCGTCATCCTGCACCACGGCCTGAAGCGCATGGTCGAAAAGCAGGACAACGTTTATTTCTACCTGACGCTGCTGAACGAGAACTACCCGATGCCGGGCTTGAAGGCGGGCACCGAGGACGAGATCCTGAAGGGCATGTACTTGCTTGAAGAGGGGGCCAACGGGCTACCGAAAGGCGCTGCCGGGTCCGCACCCCGCGTCAACCTGCTGGGCAGCGGCACCATCCTGCGCGAAAGCCAGGCCGCCAAGCTGCTGCTAGAAGCCGAATGGGGCGTGGCCGCCAATGTCTGGAGCTGCCCCAGCTTCAACGAACTGGCGCGCGATGGCCAGGCCGCCGAGCGGACCAACCTGCTGCACCCGCTGGCCGCGCCGGAGGTGCCTTTCGTGACGCAACAGCTGAACCCGCACGCCGGGCCGGTGATTGCTTCGACCGACTACATGAAGAACTACGCCGAGCAGATCCGCGCCTACATCCCTAAAGATAAAGGGATCGGCCGAACGTTCAAGGTGTTGGGCACCGACGGCTTCGGCCGCAGCGACTTCCGCAGCAAGCTGCGCGAGCACTTCGAGATCAACCGCCACTACATCGTCGTGGCGTCCTTGAAGGCGCTGGCTGACGAAGGCACGATCCCGATGGCCCAGGTGGCTGAAGCGATCAAGAAGTACGGCATCCAGGCCGACAAGATCAACCCGCTGTACGCATAACAAGAAGCACGGAGACACGACATGGCGTTGATCGAAGTGAAAGTGCCGGACATCGGTGATTTCAAGGAAGTGGAAATCATCGAACTGCTGGTCAAGCCCGGCGACACCATCGCGGTGGACCAGAGCCTGCTGACGGTGGAGTCGGACAAGGCGTCGATGGAGATTCCCTCGTCGCATGCCGGCGTGGTGAAAGAGATGAAAGTCAAGCTGGGCGACAAGGTGGGCGAAGGCTCGCTGGTGCTGCTGGTGGAAGCCGCCGGTGCTACGGCGTCGGCTGCGGCGCCGGTTGCTGCAGCCGCGCCTGCAGCCCCTGCGGTGCCGGTGCCGGTGGTGGCCGCCGCGCCATCCGCACCCGCTGCCGCCACGGCCGCCATCGAGGTGGTGGTGCCCGACATCGGCGACTTCGACGAGGTCACCGTCATCGAGGTTTTCGTCAAGCCGGGCGACAGCGTGAAGGTCGAGCAAAGCCTGATCACGGTCGAGAGCGACAAGGCGTCGATGGAGATTCCGTCGTCCAATGCCGGCGTCGTGCAGAGCCTGCTGGTCAAGGTGGGCGACAAGGTCAGGAAGGGCACGCCGGTGGTGATGTTGCTGGGTGCGGCGGCGGCCGTGCCCGCTGCTGCGACGCCGGTTGCTGCGACTGCCACGGCAGCCGCACCGGCGTCAGCGCCAGCGCCAGCGCAGGCGCCAGCGGCGTCTGCGCTGGCCGCTGCCGCTGCGCCGGTTGTGATGCCCGCCCACGAACCGACTGCCGCCAAGGGCGCGTTGCCGCATGCCTCGCCATCCATCCGCCGCTTTGCCCGTGAACTGGGCGTGCCGCTGGCCGAGGTGCAGGGCAGCGGCCCGAAAGGCCGCATCACGCAGACCGACGTGCAAGGCTTCGTCAAGGGCGTGATGGCCGGCGACACGCGAACCGAAGCACAGAAAGTCAAGACCCCTGCCGCCGCGCCCGCAGCCACCGGCGGCGGCATTCCGGGCCTGCTGCCCTGGCCGGTGGTGGACTTCGCGAAATTCGGTGCCGTCGAGCGCAAGCCGCTGACGCGCATCCAGAAGATCAGCGGTGCGAACCTGCACCGCAACTGGGTGATGATTCCCCACGTCACGCACAACGACGAGGCCGACATCACCGAGCTGGAAGCCTTCCGAGTGCAGATGAACAAGGAACACGAGAAGGCGGGCATCAAGTTCACGATGCTGGCCTTCGTGATCAAGGCCGCCGTGGCCGCGTTGCAGAAGCACCCGACTTTCAACGCCAGCCTGGACGGCGACGAACTGGTCTACAAGAAGTACTTCAACATCGGTTTCGCGGCCGACACGCCCAATGGCCTGGTGGTGCCGGTGCTGAAAAGCGCCGACACCAAGGGCATCGTGCAGATTGC
>JANMZP010000157.1:0-35645 GCA_031383435.1 Betaproteobacteria bacterium
GTTGATCCAGCGCACCGGTGCCAGCACTTCGATGCGCCGCACCTGCCAGCGTATGGCCGGTTTCCACAGGATGCTGTCGAACAGGGCCCGCGCTGCAGACGGCGTGATGACGTCGTAGGACACCCGTTCGACCTTCATCTCGGGCCGGGTGAAGCAGGCGAAATCGCCCCTTACGTCCAGGCAGTAACGCTGGCATGGCTGCATGTCTTGTTCGCTCCCTGAATGCGAGATTAGGCGACGAAGCTTGAAGCGTCCATCGGTAATCCGTTGGAAATCAAACCCAGGCGCTGGTCGTAGCAGAGCGGGTCGTTCAACACGTACAGGCCTGGCAAGACCTCGGTCACGTCGCCCCGCTGTTGCCACCCGCGCAGCATTCGCGTGCGGATGTTGACCGTGTAGCGCTGCAGCTGGCGCAACCGCCAGCGGTCGGCCTGGTTGTTGCTCAAGGCCAGCACGGCGGCGTCGATGGCGCTGCGGTCGCTGCCGGGGCTGCGGTAAGGCACGATCACACTGGCCTGGTCGCTGTCATCCACCAGCTTGAAGCGTTCGGCAGCCGTTCGGAACTGGAACGCGAAGCTGGCTTTGTCCCGTGACAGCAAATCGACGATGCCGTGGCGGTCGCGGCTGGCAAAGCTGCCGTGATAGATCGGAAAGTAGCGTTCGTACACCTGCGGCAGCAGCGCATCGCTTGCACCTGCCGCCAGCACGCTGCGCGTGGCCTGCGCGCCGTTGCGCACGGCGGTCAGTACCTTGGGAATGTCGCGCACGAAGACGTGCACCTGGCCGAGCATGCCGTTCGGCAAGGCACCTTCCCGGTTGCACCGCCCAGCGGCTTGCGCAATGGAATCCAGGCCCGCCAGGGCGCGGTAGACCACCGGGAAGTCGATGTCCACCCCGGCTTCAATCAGTTGGGTGCTGACCACGCGCAGGGGTCTTGCGTCCTGGCCTGATTGGCGCTGTTGCAGACGCTGCCGGATATCGGCAATCGTGTCGGCACGGTGCTGGCCGCACATGGCGGCGCTCAGGTGCAGGGGCGGCATGTCGCTGCGTGCATCCAGCAGTTTCAGCAATTCGGACGCGTCGTTGCGCGTGTTGACCACGACGAGCACACATTCATGCCGGCAAAGCTCGTCTGCCAAAGTGTCCAGGGGCTGTTGTTTGGTCAGGTCGGCCGGCCAGTGCACCCGGGTTCGGCGCAAGCCGGCGTACAAGCTGGCCGGATCGTCGATCAGCGGTGTTGGCGTGGGCAGGCCGCGCAGGCTCAAGCGCGGGTCGAAGCGCGGGGCGTCTGTCAGCACCGGTTGGGTGGCAGTGCACAGCAGCAGCGTCACGCCATAGTGGGCCACCAACACGTGCAGTGCATCGAGGATGGGCTGCAGGAAATCGGGCGGTAACAGTTGCGCTTCATCCAGAACGATCACGCTGCCGGCCAGGCGATGCAGCTTGCGGCAGCGTGAGGTGCGGGCCGCGAACAGCGACTCGAACAACTGCACGTTGGTGGTCACCACCAATGGCGCGTCCCAGTTCTCGCTGGCGAGCCGTGAGCGCGTGGTCTCGCGTGCGTCACCTTGCTCGTCCTTGCCGCCCTCAGCCTGGCTGTGGTGTTCCAGCACGGCATCGCGGCCGAAGATGCTGGCGAAGACGTCAACGGTCTGTTCAATGATGCTGGTGTACGGGATGGCGTAGATCACCCGACGTTTGCTGTGCGCCACGCCGTGCCGCAGGGCAAACGCCAGTGAAGACAGCGTTTTGCCGCCGCCCGTGGGTACGGCCAGAGTGAAGACGCCCGGGGGCAGCGTTGCCTTGTTGCGGCACTGCTGCAACACACCGGCACGGGCCCGCATCACGGCGTCATCGGCGCGGCCTGATGCATGGACCTCGGCTGTCATCGACTGCAGGCGGGCATCCAGTTGCGACAGGTATTGCGACAGTGGCGCGTAGCCATCACGCGCCTTCGAGCGCCTGCTGTCCATGAAGGCCTCTGTGTCAAGAAAGTCGGCATCCACGAGCGCAGAAAACTGCATGCGAACCCACATCGACAGGGCCAAGGGCTGATTGGATCGGATCCCCGGCACGGTGCCCAGCGCGAGCCTCAGGTCTAGTGTTTCCGGGCACGCAAGCAACTTTGCGGCTGACGGGTTGGCCGCGCGCGCGCCTTGCAAGGCCTCCTCGTATTCGCGCGCACTTGCCGTCCCGCCTGTACCCAGCAATCGCGTTTCCAGTCCGCCTGCTTCACCGTCAGCGGTCCAATTCGACAGGCCGGCATGGTGGCCCGCTATGACGTAGGCCAGTGCCCGAGCGACCTTTTCGCCGTCGCCACCCCAGCGCGTGCGAAAAATAGCGAGGGCGTGCAAAGCACCAGCCGCTGAGTGGGACTTGTCGCTGCCAGATGGCAAGCGACCCTCAATGTGGGCTTCGGTGTTCTGGCGGATGTACTGCTGGAATCCCGAGCGGTACTTACCCAGGTCGTGCCAGCAGCCCGCGAGAGACGCCCACATCGAACCGAAAGATGCCGCGTGTGTTGCCGCGAGCGCACCGACGGCTTGGAGGTGCTCTCCCAAACCATGCGACTTCAGTACGCCGGTTAACGTATCGACCTGTGTGTGTGCCCATGCGTCTGGTGGCATGTGGCCCCCCTGATGTGGTCAGAGGGCCATGATGCCAGCGCGTTCACACCGCCAGCGGCAGCCCCACATAGTTCTCCGCCAGCACCCGCTGCGCCGCTTCAGACCCGCACAGGTAGTCGAATTCGGCCTGCTGCATGCGCGAGCCGAAGCCGCCGCTGTCGGTGGCGTCACGGGGGAAGTTGTGCATCAGCGAGGTGAACCACCAGCTGAAGCGTTCGGCCTTCCAGACGCGGGCCAGCGCGCGCTGGGAATAGTGGTCCAGGCCCAGCGTGTTGCCGCCGGCGCCGGCGTAGAAATCGGCCAGCGAATGCGACAGCAAGGCGACGTCGGAGGCCGCCAGGTTGAGGCCTTTGGCACCGGTGGGCGGCACGATGTGGGCCGCGTCGCCGGCCAGGAACAGGCGGCCAAAGCGCATCGGTTCGGCGACGAAGCTGCGCAGCGGCGCGATGCTTTTCTCGATCGACGGCCCGGTCACCAGGCGCGCGGCCGCGTCGGGCGGCAGGCGCAATCTCAGTTCGGCCCAGAAGGCGTCGTCGGTCCAGGCCTTGAGGTCGTCGTCCAGCGGGCACTGCAGGTAGTAGCGGCTGCGTGTGTTGCTGCGCATGGTGGCCAGGCTGAAGCCGCGTTCGCCTTGGCCGTAGATCAGTTCGTGGCTGACCGGCGGCGTGTCGGACAGGATGCCCAGCCAGCCGAAGGGGTAGACCTTTTCGAAGGTGCTGACCGCGCCGGTCGGCAGCGCGGCGCGGCTGATGCCGTGAAAGCCGTCGCAGCCGGCAATGAAGTCGGCTGCCAGGTGGTGTTCGACACCGTCCTTGCGGTAGGTCACCCAGGGGTGCGTGCCGTCGAAGCCGTGCGGCTGCACCTGTTCGGCTTCGTACACGGTGGGCAGGCCCAAGGCGGCGCGCTGGTCCATCAGGTCGCGCGTGACTTCGGTCTGGCCGTAGATGGTCATGCGCCGGCCGGTCAGGGCCTGGAAGTCCACGCGCAAACGGGTGCCGTTGAAGGCCAGTTCGACGCCGTCGTGGACGATGCCTTCGCGCTGCAGGCGCGCGCCGGCACCGGCCTGGACGAGCAGTTCGGTGGTGCCCTGTTCCAGCAGGCCGGCGCGGATGCGGCCCAGCACGTAGCCCGGGCTGCGCTGTTCGATGATGACGCTGGCGATGCCGGCCTGGTGCAACAGCGCACCGAGCAGCAGGCCGGCCGGGCCGGCGCCGATGATGGCGACTTGGGTGCGCATGAAAGTCCCTTGTGTGAACGGTTGCCAGGGGATGCATTGCACACGAAAAGCGCCGTGTCCAGCGCCGGCCGGGCCCTGTCCACTCAAGTTGAACCGCCAACGCCCGAAAACCAGCCATCGGGCGGGCACGGATTGCCGCCCTCCAGCCCATTCACCGAGATCCCCATGGCCGCCACCCCCATTGCTGTCGAAGAGCTGCGCGTCGGCATGTACATCCAACTCGACGGTGGCTGGCTGTCGCACCCTTTCCCGCTGTCCAGCTTCCGCATCGCCGGCCCCGAGCAGATCCGCACGCTGCGTGGCCTGGGCCTGGGCCTGGGCCGCGTGCGTTGGGTGCCCGAAAAGAGCGTGCTGGCTCCGGCCTCGGCCGAGACCCCCGACGGCGTGGCGCCGAACGCGGCCGATGCCGATGCCGATGCCGATGCCGATGCGGCTGCGGGCACGGCTGCCGCTGACAGGCCCGCGGGTGTCGCTTCCGAAGCCGCGCAGCCGCCCGCAGCCGCGCTGAGCAGTGCGGAACGCGCGGCGCTGTCGCGCGCCGACTGGCTGGCCGCCCAGCGTGAATCGGCCCGCGTCTGCGAACGCCAGTACGGCGAGGCGTCGAACGCCTGGCGCGGCGCGATGGAAGCGCTGGCCGCCCGGCCGCAGGAAGCCTGCAGCACGTCGCGCCTGTTGGCGCAGGCCATGCTGGACAAGATGCTGGCGGCCGAGGACGTGGGTATCCGCCTGGTTTCAGGCGGCGGCGACCGCACCGCGGCGCATGCGCTGAACGTCACCGTCATCTCGCTGCTGATTGGCCGTGCGCTGGGCCTGGACGGCGACGAACTGGCCGACCTGGGCGTGGGCGCGCTGATGCACGACGTGGGCAAGCAGGACGTGGCCGAGCGCTACCGCCACGGCGAAGACAGTTTCAACAGCAGCGAGATGGCGGCCTACCGCGACCACGTCGTCAAGGGCATGGTGCAAGGCCGCCGCATGGGCCTGGCACCGGGCGCGATGGCCGTGCTGGCGCAGCACCATGAACACGCTGACGGTTCGGGCTTCCCCACCCAGATCGGCGGCGACCGGATGGCCATGGGCGCGCGCATCGTGGCCATCGTCGACCGCTACGACCAGCTGTGCAATCCCGGTTCCAGCGCGCCGGCGATGACGCCGCACCAGGCCGTGGCCATGCTCTTCGCGCAGGGCCGCCAGTGCTACGACAGCACGGTGCTGAACACCTTCATCCGCCTGATGGGCGTGTACCCGGCGGGCTCGCTGGTGCAGCTGACCGACGACCGTTACGCCATGGTGGTGGGGGTGAATTCCAGCCGCCCGCTGAAGCCGCGCGTGCTGGTGCACAACCTGGCGGCCCTGGCTTCAGCGTCTGCGGCCACCGAGCTGCTGGATCTGGAGCAAGTGCGCGACCTGGGCATCCGCCGCAGCCTGGTTCCGGCCAAGGTGCCCAGCGCGGCCTTGCAGTCGCTGGACCCGCGGCCTCGCGTGGCTTACTACTTCGAACCCATCGCGCGCGACGCGCGGAGCGAGGCACGGGCCGCGTGATGCGCCTTTTGCCACCCGTGCCCAGCCCCTTGCCGCCCCAGGCGGCCGGTGAAGGCTGGGGCGTGCTGCTGGACGGCCTGCCGCACGCCGCCTGGGTGGTGGCACTGGCCGACACCCGCGTGGTGGCGGCCAACGCCGCGGCCGCGGCTTTTCTGGGCCGGCCCTTGTCGGCGCTGCTGGGTTGCGCGGCGCTGGATCTGGCGAACTCGCCCGAAGACGCCGCCTGGTGGGCCGATGCGGCCGCCGGCCGGGCCGGGAACCTGCTGTCTGAAGCCCTCTTCGCCGGGGCCGATGGCCGGGTGCACCACGCGCTGCGCAGCATCGGGCTGGTCCGCGCGGGTGCCTTGTCGGGCAGCGAGCCGCCCGACGCGGCACCCAGCCACGCCCTGGTCACGCTGTGCGACCACACCGCTGAACACGCCGCGCAAGACGAAAGCGACCTCTTGCTGGGCGAACTGCAGGCCACGCTGGAAGCCACCGCCGACGGCATCCTCGTCACCGGCATGGACGGCCGCCTGCGCGCTTTCAACCAGCGCTTCGCCGACATCTGGGGCGTGCCGCCGGCGCTGCTGCAGTCCGGCAACGACCCCGACAGCGACCGCGCCATCCAGGCCTGGATGGCCGGGCAGGTGGTGCCGCGCCCGGGTGCCAGCGGCACCGAAATGGGCTACGCCGAACGCCTGGAAGCCTTGCAGCGCGCCGCCCTGGGCAGCGCCGGCGACCGCATCGAGCTGCGCAGCGGCCAGGTGCTGGAACGTGTGACGCGGCCGCTGGTCAGCAACGGCCGAATGCAGGGCCGGGTGTGGTCCTTCCGCGACCTGACGGCCCGCGTGCTGGCCGAAGAGCGGGTTGAAGCGCTGGCCTTGCACGACGCGCTGACCGGCCTGCTGAACCGCGCCGGGCTGGCCGCGCGCATCGACCAGGCGGCCGCCGCCGCCCGCCGCGACGGCAGCTGCTTCGCGCTGCTGTACATCGACCTGGACCGCTTTCGTCACATCAATGACAGCCTGGGCCACGACACCGGCAACCGCGCGCTGCTGGCCGTGGGCCAGCGCATCCAGGCCTGCTTGCGCCGCGACGACGTGCTGGCCCGCCTGGGCGGCGACCAGTTCGCGGTGCTGGTCGCCGACGCCGACCAGGCCGCCGCCGAAGCCACCGCGCGGCGCGTGCTGAACGTGGTCGCGCAGCCCTGCAATGTCGACGGTGCGCCCTTCACGCTGACCTGCAGCATCGGCCTGGCGCTGGCGCCGTCGCACGGCCAGCGTATCGACGATTTGTCGCGCCACGCCGAAGCCGCGATGCGCGCGGCCAAGCACGGCGGCCGCGCCGCCTACCGGCTGCACCAGGCACGCGCCGAGGGCGACCGCCGCCTGCACTTGCGGCTGGACCACGCCATGCGCCAGGCGCTGGTCAGCGGCCGCTTCCGCCTGCACTACCAACCGCAGGTCGACCTGCGCACCGGCACCACCGTCGGGGCCGAGGCGCTGCTGCGCTGGAACGACCGCGAGCTGGGCGAAATCCCGCCCGGCCGCTTCATCCCGGTGGCCGAGGACAGCGGCTTCATCGTGGCCCTGGGCGATTGGGTGATGAGCCAGGCCGTGCGTCAGGCCGCGCTGTGGCACAGCAAGGGCCTGTCGCTGCCCATTGCCGTCAACGTGTCGGCGCTGCAGTTCCAGCAGGCGCAGTTCGTCGACCGCGTGGCCGGCGTGCTGGCCGTCAGCGGCCTGCCGCCGCAGTTGCTGGAACTGGAGCTGACCGAGTCGATCCTGGTCCACGACGCCGAAGACGCGCTGACCCGCCTGCACGCACTGGAACGCCTGGGCGTGCAGACCTCCATCGACGACTTCGGCACCGGCTATTCCAGCCTCAGTTACCTGAAACGCTTCCCGATCGGCAAGCTGAAGATCGACCGCAGTTTCGTGATGGGCCTGCCGGCTGACGAGAGCGACGCGGCCATCGTGCGGGCCATCCTGCAGATGGCCCGCGCTTTGGGCAAGAAGGTCATCGCCGAGGGCGTGGAAACCGAAGCCCAGCGGCAGTTTTTGCAAGACGCCGGCTGCGACGAATTCCAGGGCTTCCTGGTGGCCCCGGCGCTGGACACCCTGAGCTTCGAAGCGCACGTGAAACATGGCCAGGCGGCACCGCCGCCCAGCGCGCCCCGCATCCGGCTGGTCGGCGGCTGAACGGCAGGCTGCCACCCTGCGGTGGCGGGTTTCAGGCAGCGGTCACAATTGAGGCCCGAGGAGCTTTGATGCACGCCCTGTTGCCATGATCTACAAGTTCAAAAGCCCGGCCACCGGTGACCTGATCATGCTGGCACCGCAGGGCGATCTGGTGTTGCGCCTGCTGGGCCGCGAGCCCGCTGCACAAGGGGTGATCGAACCGGCCGACATGCCGGCGGCCCTGCAAGCCCTGCAAGCTGCCATCGCGGCCGCCGAAGCGCCTGCCGCCGGTGCCGCGGCGAACCAAAACGCCAACGCCAACGCCGATGCCACCGAGCGCGACGGCGCGGTGCGCGCCGTGGGCCTGCGCCAACGCCTGTGGCCGATGGTCGAGATGTTGCGCCGCGCACACGCCGCCGACGCCCGTGTGGTGTGGGGCGTTTGAGCCCGCCCCGCCAGAACCGCAAGCCCGGTCAGACCCGCCAGACCTGCAAGAGAAAGCCCGCTCATGAAACTCTGGAGTGACAGCTGGACCAATGGGGACCGCATCCCCACCCGCTACGCCGCAGGCCAGCCCGATGGGGCCGGCGGTGCCGCCTTCAGCGACAACCTGAACCCCCACCTGGCCTGGAGCGAAGTGCCGGCCGGGGCGCAGTCGCTGGTGCTGATCTGCCACGACTTCGACGTGCCCACGCGCGGCGACGACGTCAACCAGCCCGGCCGTGAAGTGCCGGCCGACCTGGCGCGGCAGGACTTCTTCCACTGGGTGCTGATCGACCTGCCGGCCCGCGTCACCGAGATCGCCGAGGGTGCCTTCAGCCAGGGCTTCACGCCGCGCGGCAAGCCCGGGCCCGACGCGCTGCTGGGCGGCCGCCACGGCTTGAACGACTACACCGGCTGGTTCGCCGGCAACCCCGACATGGCCGGCAACTACTTCGGCTACGACGGGCCTTACCCGCCGTTCAACGACGCGCTGATCCACCATTACGTGTTCACGCTGTATGCGGTGGCCGCGCCGCGCCTGCCGCTGGAAGGCCTGTTCAGCGGGGTCCAGGTGCGCGAAAAACTGGTCGGCCGCGTGCTGGGTGAAGCCACCTTCAGCGGCACCTACACCCTGAACCAGCGTCTGCTGTCGGCCGGGCACTGAAACCGTGCGCGCCTGACTGCGGCCAGGGCCATGCAAGACCCGACCCGCGTCTTCCTGTTGCGCCACGGCCAGACCGCCTGGAACGCCGACGCCCGCATCCAGGGCCAGCTGGACATTCCGCTGGACGCCACAGGCCTGTGGCAGGCCGAGCGCCTGGCGCTGACGCTGCAGGCTGATGGCATCCAGGCGATCGTCAGCAGCGACCTGCAACGCGCCCGCCAGACCGCTGCGCCACTGGCCGCGCTGATCGGCGTGGCGGTGCAACAAGATGCCGCGCTGCGCGAGCGCGGCTTTGGCCATTTCGAGGGCAGCACCTACGCCGAGATCGAAGCGCAATGGCCTGAAGACACGCTGCGCTGGCGTCTGCGCGAACCCGATTTCGCGCCGGGCGGTGGCGAGCCGCTGCAGGCCTTCTACGACCGCAGCGTGCAGGCCGTTCAGGCCCTGGCCGAACGCCACGCCGGGCAGACGCTGGCGGTGGTGGCGCACGGCGGCGTGCTGGACTGCCTGTACCGCGCCGCCTGCCACATTGACCTGCGCGCAGCGCGCACCTGGCAGGTGGCCAACGCCACCATCAACCGCCTGCTGTGGACGCCCGAAGGCTTCAGCCTGGTGGGCTGGAACGACGCCAGCCACCTCGACCCCACAACGGCGTTGACTTAGACCCAGCTTCCCGCCGCGGAACCGGCTTTGCCGGGCCGCTGGCGGACGGCCCCCCTGGGGGGTAGCGAGCGTTAGCGAGCTTGGGGGCTCACCTTCACCGCCAGCACTGCGTCACGGCGTCGGTGCCCGACACGCCTTTGGTGCCCGCCTGGTTGATGCTGAGCGTGCCGCAACGGGTGTCCTTGGCCGCTTGCACGCCGGTCGGCGCGGCGTTGATGGTGAAGGTGCGGGCCTGCGGCTGCGAGGCCGCGAAGGCAAAGCTGTAGCTGCTGCTGAGTTCGCTGCGGCAGGGCGTGGACGGCAGCACCGTGCTGGCGCCGGCGTTCCGGTCGTAGCGGATGTTGCTGGCGTAGACGCGTTCCATGAACGCGGCCAGTTCCATCGTGCAGCCGGCGGCCGACGCGCGCTTGGTGCGCAGCACCTGCGACTGGTAGCTGGGCAATGCCACCGACAACAAGATGCTCGCGATGGCCACCGTGATCATCAGTTCGATCAAGGTGAAGCCGCGGCCACCGCGCCGCGCCACATGCAAGGACAACAGCTTCATTTGTTCACCACTTCACGCCAGGAAATGCGGCCGTTGCGCACCGGGTTGTTCACGCTCAGGCTGCGGATGTCGCCGCTGGTGCCGCTGCTGATCAGGCGGTTACCGATCAGGATGGCGTCACTGGGCAGGTTGATGCCGGGGCTGATCGACCCGATGGCCCGCGGGGTGGTGCCGATGCGGTCGCCGTCGTTGAACTGCAGGTCGTTGTTGGCGTCGAAGAACAGGTTGGCCACATTGGCACCGGTGAAGGGGTCGATGGCGTTGAGGTAGCCCGAACCGCCTGGCGTGCAGGCATCGGTGCTGGGCACCATGCTGGACGCCAGCAGCACCGTGCCGAAGAACTTGTGCTCGCCCACCATGCGCTCGCCCGTGTTGCCCAGCGTGGGTGAAACCAGGTCGATGAACCAGCCGCGCTTGCCGGCCATGTCGCCGCTGACGGCCAGTGAGAACGAACGCACGGCGCTGGTGCCGATGGTCGATTCGAGTTCGACGGCGCGGGTCTTCAATTCGCTGCGGCCGGTGACCACCGCGTCGTCATCGATCAGCCCGTACCACGACTGCGCGGCGCTGTTGGTCACGTCGCTGCTGGTGATGTAGCGCCCGCTGCCGAAGAAGATGAAGCGCTTGCCGAAGTTGATGTCGCCTTTGCGGGCGTTGATGCCCGCGCCGATCATGCCGGTGATGGGCTGGCGGTTGCCGCTGCTGTCCTTGGCCACGAACATCGGCGCGGGCGCGCTGCTGGCGCTGTGGCTGCTGGCCCAGTCGGCTGGCGTTGCCGAGCCGAGACTCCACTTCCACACATTGCCCAGCAGGTCGCCGGCATAGACCAGGTCCACCGTGCCGTTGCCGTCCAGGTCCCAGCCGCGCGGCGTGGCCAGGCCGTTGGTGGCGCTGCTGCTGCCCGCGCCGGTGTCGATCTTGCGGATCAAGGTGCCGTCGATCAGGTCGATCAGGAACAGGAAGGCGCGTTCGCTGTTGCTGTTGTAGCCGTTGCCGATCATCACCGCCGCGCGCCCGTTGTTCAGCTTCACGATGACCGGTTTGCCCAGTGCCAGACCCAGGTCGTTGTCGGTGAATTCCCACATCACCTTGCTGGCGCTGAAGCTGGCCGGCGCGCTGACATCCAGCGCATACAGCGCCTTGCCGCCGCGCCCCAGCGAGCCGACCAGGATCGACTTGCCCGGCGTTTCGAATTCGGTCGACACCGCCAGTTCGCCGTCCACGTAGTAGTCGTGCACGTAGCTCGGGCCGGTCAACTTGACCAGCTTGCTGAACACCGCGTTGGGGATGTAGGTGAAACGCTCGTTGCCGGTGGTGGCGTCGATGGCGTGCAGCATGCCGTCGTTGGCGCCGACATACAGCGTGTTGGCGGCCTTCACGAAGTAGGGTGCCGAACTGATCACGTCGCCGAACACGCGCGAGCGGCGGCGCAGCGGGCCGGCCGGGTCTTCGCGCGTGCGGTCGCCGCGCAGCCAGTCGATGCGGGCCTGGGCACAGCTGCTGCCCGTCAGGGTGCTGCTGCAGTTGGTGGCGGCCAGCAGCGATTGCTGGCTGCCGCTCAGGTTGGCGAGCGTCTTGAATTCGACACCGCCACTGCCCGGCACCAGTGTGAAGACCTTGCGGCTGGCGGCGGCCGGGAGGCGGCCGGCGTCGCTGCTGTTCCACACGCTGGTCAGCGTGCCGGTGGTCTCGGGGCGCAGCGCCACGATCTCGCCCGACCAGTCGGTGCTGTCGAAGCGGCCCTGGAAAACCAGGCTGCCGGTGTTGATGGAGGTGGAGTTCTGCGACACCGAACCGAAGGCCGACGACTTCTTGAAGATGTCGGTGAAGATGTCGTCAAAGGCAGCCTGCAAGCTGGCCTGGTCGTCGGCGTTGTAGGCCTTGTCGGTGCCGCCGGCCACGGCGATCTGGTTCAGGGTGTTCGGGTCGGTGCCGTAGGGCAGCGCGAAGCCGATGATGTAGGTCTCGATGCCCTTGGCCTTCAGGGCGGCGGCGGCCGTCGTCGCGGCGGCGATCGCCGTGGTCGGGTTCGACACGATGTTGCCGTTCTTGTCGTTCGACGGCAGGCCGTCGGTCAGCAGCACGACGAAGTTCTTGCCGCAGGACTGCGGCAGTGGGTAGCAGCTGGCGACATACCCTTCGCCGGCGGTGCGCCAGGCACCCTGGTAGTAGTCGAGCGCGGTGTACAGCGTGCCTTCGATGGGCGTCAGGCCGGCGTTCTGGATGCCGCTGCTGGTGCAGGTGCCGGGGTTGCCCGGCACGTTGCAGGCCAGCTTGGTCTTGATGGTGGCGGCCTGGGTCGAGCCCAGGTCGCCCAGCGGCACATGCAGGTAGCCGCGGCCCGGTGAGTCGTTGCGAAACCAGGTCGGGCCAACGGCCTTCCAGCTGATGTAGCGGCCGAAGTCGGTGATGCCCTGGGCGTAGTCGCTGTCGGTGGACGAAAAGGTGCCGCCGAACCAGTAGCCCGACCAGCCATTGGCGGCCTCCGAGGCAGCGTTGCCCCAGGTCGGCAGGGTGTTGGATGAACCGGTCTTGCTGGTGAAGCAGCGGTAGGCGTCCCAGCCGTTGCCGTCGACAAAGTTGTTCGACGCATCGGCCTTGTTCGAATAGCAGAAGGCCGTGCCCTGGTTGGAACTGTCGTAGAAGGGCAGGCCCACGTTGTAGTGGACGTATTCGCCCGCTGCCGACGGGTTGGCCATGCGGAAGCGCTTTTTCGTGGCACTGGCCCGGCTGCCGGTCCAGGTCGGGTCGTAGTGGGCCGGGTTGAAGCTCACGTCATAGGGCGAGTCGTGCAAGTAGGAACTGGACGGGGTGTTGAGCTGGTAGCTCATCAGGCCCATGTTCACGCGGCTGCGGTAGGTGTCGGTCATGCTGCGGATCACGCTGCGCGCGATCTCGCTCTTGCTCTCGGCGCTGTTGCTGCCCTTGGCCGCACCGGTCGGGCCTTCGTCCATGCTGTTGCTGTTGTCCAGCACCATCAGCACGTTGGCCTTGGCCGCCACCAGGTAGAGCGGGTTGTTGCCGATGCTCAGGTCGGCTTGGACAGGGGCTGTGACGAGCCCGCCGGCCAACAGGGCGAAGCAGATGCGTAGGCGTGGGCGTGGGCGCATGGTGATTCTGCCGGTGGGATGTCGGTTTCAGGGTGCCGCAAACTGGCTTTGCACGAGCACCGTGGCGCGGCCGTCGGCGGTGCTGCGGGCACTGACGCGGTAGCGCCGGGTGCTGCAATTGGGTTGGCGCGGAATTTCGTTTTCGCAGCCCGCCCAGTTCGGCGCGTTGCCCATGTCTTCAACGAAAACAGCGGGCGTGGCGGCGTCGGTGGGGACGGCGGCGGCGGAATTTGTCCAACCGGCAAAAGTGTCGTCCAGCCAGCGCGGTGTGGCGGTGGCGGCCGGCGTGGCGCAGTAGCCGGTGCCGCAGCCGCTGACCGGGAAGCTGCTGCTGTCGATCAGCGCGGCGCGCCGCTCGGCGTCGCGCAGCGCGGCCTCGGCGGCTTCGAAGGCCAGGCTGCGGTCGGTGGTGGTGCCGCTCATGCGCGCCTGCAAGATCACGCCGCGCAGGCTGCCCAGGGCCAGCAGGGTGACGATGACCAGCAACACCAGGCTGACGATCATCGACACACCGCGTTGATGCAAGGCGACGGTGGTCCTCATGGCTGCTGGTTTCTCAGGTTGATGGTGAAGCCGACGGTGCGCATCAGGCGGCCGGCGTTGGTGGCGCTGCCATTGGTGGCCACGTTGGCTTCGGGGCCCTCGTAGGTCACGTCCATGCGCACCGCGGTGACGCGGGTCCAGTCGGCCACCGCGCCGCCGGCCACGTAGTCGCTGGCACCGTCCAGCAGGTAGCGCAGTTGCAGGTCGCGCACGCCATCGGCGACTTCTTCAGCGCCCAGCCGCGTCACCCGGTACAGCGAACGCCCGCCGCTGTCGGCGCGCCCGTTGTTGCCGATGTACCAGCCCGAAGCCGTGTAGCGCCCGACCAGCGAGCCGGCTGAAAATTGGTAGACCGAGCTGCCCGGCGCGCACAGCGTGGGCAGGCCCAGGCCGGTGCCGCAATTGCCCGGCGTGCCGCTGCCGGTGGCGTGCACGAAAGTGCCGTTGGCGATGTTGGCGGTGGTGACCTGGAAGATGGCGGCTTGCCGGTAGTTGCAGACCAGCAGCAGGTCGCCGGCGGCTATGCCGTGGTTGTTGACGTTGGTGGTGAAGGTTTGCGTGGCGGTGGCGTGCGCGGTGATGTTCAGGGTGTCCAGCGCCGCGCCGTAGCGCACCGCGATGGCCTCGGTGCCGTTCACGCGTTGGGCCACCGCGCTGCCGAAAGCCGCGCCGGCAAAGGCCGTGGCGCCGGTGTAGCCGCGCAGGGCTTCGCCCCAGGTGGCCCACCAGGCCGGCGTGCCGCCCTGGGCGGCGTTCAGCACATTGCCGGCCAGCAGTTGCGCGTCGCAGGGCGTGCCGCCGGCTTCACGCACCTCGCGGGCCATCTGGTCGTAGCTGGTGCGCACCGACTCGGCCACGCGCGACAGGTTGTCGGTGCTGCCGTTGGCCTGGCGCGTGGCCATGAACAGCACCATCGCGCCGCCCACCACCAGCAGGCCCAGGGCCAGCGAGACCATCATTTCCACCAGGCCGAAACCCCCGAAATGGCGCCCCCCGACTGGCGAGTACGCCCGTCGGCCCCCCGAGGGGGCTCGGGCCGGCTCGGGAGCGGCCCGGCGCTCGGCCCGTGAATGCCGCTTCATCACAGCTGCGCCCTCGTCGAGATCGTCTGCGCGGCCAGCCCGCCGGTGGCCCGGCTGTCGTCCCAGCGCACGCCCACCGTGCAGGCACCGGCGGCGCAGTCGATGCTGCCGCAGGCCCCGCTGTGGATCTGCGTTTGCACGGTGCTGAGCCAGCGCGCGATGTCGCTGCCAGCCAGGCCGGCGGTGTTGGGTGCGGTGCAGATGTAGCCACCGGTGTTGTAGCTGTTGGCGTTGACGCCCACCAGGTTGGCACGCATGGCGTCGAAGATGCCCTGCGTCAGGATCGACGTCTGCGTGCGTTCGTAGCTGCCCTGGTTGTTGCGCAGTGCCGTGGCTTGCAGTGCCGCAGCACCCAGCAGGCCCAGGCTGACGATCAGCACCGAGACCATGACCTCGATCAGGCTGACGCCGCGCTGGCCGCGCTGGCCGGGCTTCGGCTGGTGTTGCGGCTGGCGTTGCGGCTTCATGCGCAGCCCTTTCATGAATCACCCGGCGTGTTGCAGGCACCGGCCGCATTGCGACGGCGCACGGCCGTGCGGCTGCCGAACGCCAGGCTCACGTCGCGCACGTTGTCGGCCGGTTCGCTGGCCGGCAGGCACACCGACAAGGTGCCCGTCAGCAGCGACTGGCCGTTGCTGGCCCGCGCAGTGCCGTCGCCGCGAAAGGTGATGCGCTCGCCGGCGGCGGTGAGGTTGGCGCTGGACAGCGCGCGCAGCGGGCTGTCGAAGGTGCCCGCCTTGATCACCGGTTCGTTGCTGTCGCGCACGCCGTCGCTGTCGGTGTCAACGAAAAGAATCCAGCCCGGCCAGGTGGAACTGCTGGCGCTGCAGGCGCTGCCGTCTTCGGAACGGCACAGCGTCACGCGGCGGTTGTTGCGGATGGCTTCGGCGCGCGCCAGTTGCACCGCGCCGGTGACTTCACTGGCCGCACTGCTCAGGCGGTTCTTGCCCAGGGCCTGCTGGAAGCTGGGCGCAGCCATGGCGAGCAGGACGGCACCGACGGCCACGGCAATCATCAACTCGATCAAGGTGAGTCCGCGCGCGCGGCGTGGACCAGAAAGTGGGCACATGACTGCGAACCTTGGAAGGCCTGCGGTATGGGCCAACACAAACGCTATCGGTCTGTGCCTGATCGATTTGAGCGTTGAAGCGCAACTGAATGTGGCAATTCATCCCCGCAACCTCGGCTTCGAAACATCTGCTTGCGATCTGGGCCAGGGTCGTTCTCAAGCCGTGCGCGGCTGCTGTCGATAAGAGCGTGGAGTGCTGTTCTCAAGCGGCTACTGCAGGCCTTTCGATTTGCGATCCACACCGACCGGAGCTGGACAGTGATTTCCCGATGGATTCTCAATGGCATGCCCCGGCAACCCGGCTCGAATCTGGCGGTGCCCCGGTCGTGCGCGTGCGGTTTCACCCTGGTCGAGCTGATGATCATCGTGGCCATCGTGGGCATCCTGGTGGCCGTGGCTTTGCCCAATTACACCCAACACGTCCGCACCAATCGGCGTGCCGAAACCGTGGCCTACCTGCAGACAGTGGCTGCGCGCGAGCAGCAGTTCCTGGTGGATACCCGGGCCTATGCCACGCTGGCTGGCGTGGGGGTTGCCTTGCCCGACAACGTGAGCGTCGGCTACACGATCACGCTGACGAACAGCGCCGGGCCACCGCCGGTGTTCACCGTGACCGCAACACCTCGTGGAGCGCAGTCCGCCGACAAGTGCGGCACGCTCCGCATCGATCAGGCCGGCGTGAAAACGGCGGCTGTAGCGGGGTGCTGGTGATGCGGCATCAGCGCGAGCAGCTTCGGCTGAGACCCGATTCCGGCTTGACCCTCATCGAGCTGATGACGGTGCTGGTCGTTTTGGCGGTGGTCACTTCGCTCAGCGCACCGGGACTGATGAGCTTCGGCCAGGCACAGACGGTCAAGGGGCTGGCCAGCGACCTGGCCAGCGATCTGATTCTGGCCCGCAGTGAGGCGCTCAAGCGCAATGCCAGCGTCACATTGCGTCCTGCCAGCGGCGGTTGGCTGGATGGCTGGACAGTCAGCGCCGGTAGCCTGGTCCTGGGGGGGCGCGGCAGGTCGAGCAGCCGCGCCGTGACGCTCAGCGGCACACCGGACAACGTGGTCTTCAATGCCTACGGCCGCATCGATGTGCCCTCGACCGCCGTTCGAGTCACCGTCACGGGTGGCAGCGTGTCGCGCTGCGTCGAGCTGGATTTGTCTGGCCGTACCAAGGTGCGTTCCGGGAGCTGCGTGTGAGCCGCCGTGGAGATTGCGCCTCGGCGTTCGCGACGCAGAGGGGCGTGCTGCTGGTCGAAGTGCTGGTGGGGCTGCTGTTGTGTGCATTGGGTATCGTCGGCTTTGCCCGCCTGCAGTCGCGCACCAGCGAGATTGAGTTCGAAACACTGCAGCGTGTGCAGGCCCTGTCGCTGCTCGACGACATGGTGTCCCGCATCAACAACAACCGCAGCCATGCCGATGATTACGTCAGCGCCGGCCTCATCGGCTCGGGTGCGGTCGCGAGTTGCGGCAGCTTGGGCGGTGCCGCGCTGGACTTGTGCGAATGGGGCAACCTGATCCGGGGTGTCAGCGAGTCCCGGGGTAGCAGGTTGATGGGCTCGATGCTGGTGGCCCGGGGCTGCATCGCCCGCGCGGCGGACACCAGCAACCGCTACACCGTCTCGGTCGCGTGGCAGGGGCTGGTCGCCACCGGTGCGCCTGCGGCACCTTGTGGGGCGGGCGACACCAGCTACAGCGGCGAGGCTTTGCGGCGCGTCGTCTCCAGCACGGTCTGTATCGCCCGTCTGCGCGATCCGGCGCTGCCGCCGTCCCTGGCGCGCTGCTGAGCAGGAACTGCAGCGTGTCGCTCCTCAACCATCGTTGCTCCGTCCGTTGCGAACGCGGAATGACCCTGGTCGAGTTCATGGTTGGCGTGACCCTGGGACTGCTCGCCACCGTGGTCATGCTGCGCCTGTTGGTCGACAGCTCGACCCAGGGCGTCAACCTGCAGCGCGTCAGCGCCCAGGTTGAAAACGCGCGCTACGCGGTCGAACTGCTGAGCGAAGACCTGCAACTGGCGGGTTACTACGCCGAAGCCTCGATCCAGGGTGCGGCCAGCACCGACCCGAACCCCTGCGCCATCGCAGCAACCGACTTCACAGCCCTTCCGTTGGCGGTCCCTGCGGCCTTGCAGGGCTATGCCAGCACCGACGGGCTGGGTTGCGCCGCGACGCGCCAGTCCGGCACCGACGCCCTCGCCGTGCGCCGTCTGGCCACCACCACAACCAATGTGGCGGCACTCGGAACCGGTAATGATCAGTATTACGTGCAGGCTTCTTTCTGCGTCAACGATCCGGCCGCCCAGCCCTTGGTATTCAGCAAGAGCGCAGCCGCCTTCGTGCTGCAGAACCGGGTCTGCAGCGCTGCCAACACCCTGCACGCTTACGTGCCGCGTCTGTATTTCGTCGCTCCTTGCAACGACTGCAGCGGCAGCGGCGACCACGTCCCAACGCTCAAGCGCCTGGACCTCGCGGGCAGCGGAAGCAGCGTCACCTCCCTGGTCGAGGGCATCGAACTGATGCGCTTCGAATACGGCTTCGACACCGACGGCGACGGCGCAGCCGACACCTACGCCACAACGGTATCCGGCAGTGGGGCAGCCTCGTTGTGGAGCAACGTGGTGGCCGTCAAGATGCATCTGGTGGTGCGCTCGGTGGACAAGGCCGTTGGCCCGCCAACGGCCACAGCCCAGACTTTCACCCTGGGCGGTTTGGGCAGCTTCACGATGGCCCAGGACGGTTATGTGCGGCGCGCCTACTCCACCGTCGTCCGATTGAACAACGTGGCAGGCCAACGCGAGTCGTCATGAAAACGGTGTCTTGCGCCCTTCGAAACCGGCCGCATGCCCAACGCGGCCTGACGCTGTTGGTCGCGCTGGTGGTGCTGGCGGCCCTCGGTCTGCTAGCGGCCTGGGGGTTGAAAGCGGGTGGCGCCAACATGCGCGTCGTCGGCAACATGCAGGCGCGGCAGCAAGCCTTGTCGGCGGCCCAGTCGGCCCTTGAAAGCACCATCAGCAGCGCTCAGTTCAGCCAGCAACCGGCCACGGTGGCCGCCCAGCCCATCGCGGTCGATATCGATGGTGACGGCGTCGCCGACATCACCGCCAGGCTGTCGCCAGCACCGGCTTGCTACCGCGTGCGCATCGTCAGTCTCAGTGAACTGGATGCTGCGAGCGCTGCAGACCGGCCCTGCCTGCGTTCGAACGCGATGAACTCGGCGGGCATCGAGAACTCGACGGTGAGCAGCGCCGATTCGCTGTGTGCCGACAGTGAATGGAATGTGCGCGCGGTCGCCAGCGATGCGACGACGGGCGCCCTCGTGTCGATCAACCAGGGTGTGTCGCTGCGCGGCCTGGTCACCGATACCAGCAACGGATGCCCATGAAAAAACTTGACGCTGACGGACTGTCGGGCCGGGCCACGCTCGGCGGGTCCCAGTGGTTTCGCAGCCGGCTGCTGTTGCTGCCTTGCGTACTGTTGGGCTTGTTGTCCACCAGTCTGCAGTCCCGGGCTGGCGCGCCTTCGGACATCGACATCTTCACCGGTGTCCCTTCCACCGGCGACCTGCCCAATGTGCTGTTCATCCTGGATTCGTCCGCCAACTGGTCCACCAGCATCCCGGGTGCTGCCAACTGCTACTACAACAGCAACGGCGTCAAGACGGCCGTCGGGCCTGTGGACCAGGGCACCAAGCTGGGTATCGAACAGTGCGCGCTCTACAACCTGATCGATGGACTGCCGGTGAACACCAGTGCAGCCAGCAATGCCAACGCCCTGTTCAATGTGGGCATCCTGCTGATGAACGAGTCGCCCAAGAGCGGTGGCTATCCGCGCAAGGCGTTCCTGCCCGTCACCAGCAACAACAAGGCTTTGCTCAAGACCCTGATCGCCAGTTTCACCAAGAACGGCGACAAGGGCAGCAACGCCGACTTCGGCCAAGTGATGTACGAGGCCTACCTGTATTACAAGGCCATGGCACCGCTGAATGGCAATCTGGGCAGCAAATACGACGGCCTGGCCTATTCGAACGGCCGCTACGTCAGCCCCTCGGGTAACTCTTGCGGGCGCAACTACGTCATCGTCATCGGTAACGGTTCGCCGCAAAACTCCAACCCCGAAAAGCAGGTCGAGGCGCTGATGAACGCGCGCATCGACACCGATCTGGCGAACCTGAGCGCCGCTGAGCGTGCTGCCTTGAAGGCCCAGATCGTCAATGCAGCGCTGGGCAATGACGCGGCGAATTGGTCGGACGAAATGGCGCGCTTCATGCGCAAGGTCGATGTCAGCGGCAAGGATGATCAACAGGGCATCGTCACCCACGCCGTGGCGGTGAAGAAAGGTCCGAGCGACGGCAACTTTCCGGCGCTGATGAACAGCATCGCCAACTATGGCGGCGGCAACTATTACGAGGCCACCAGCGCTGACGTGCTGCTGTCGTCGCTCATCCAGATTTTCAATCAGATCCAAGCCATCAACAGCGTCTTTGCTTCGGCCAGCTTGCCGGTGTCGGTGAATGCGCGCGGCACCTATCTGAACCAGGTCTACATGGGCATGTTCAGGCCCGACGCTGCGGGCAAGCCCCGGTGGCGCGGCAACCTGAAGCAATACCGATTTTCGCTGGACGCCACCAACAGCCTTTCCCTGGTCGACGCCACCGGTGCCGGCGCAGTCAGCGCCTCGACGGGATTCATCAGCCCGACGGCCCAGTCTTTCTGGACCACGGGCAGCAGCTACTGGACCGCCGAAAGCCTGGGCACGCCGCCGTCAGTCAGCGATGCGCCCGACGGTGACGTGGTCGAGAAGGGTGCCGTGGGCCAGCGTCTGCGCACCGTGTACGCGACCTCACAGCTGGGCCGCCCCGTTTACACCTGCGTCAGCTGTGCCAGCGGTACCGTGTTGAGCACACCGTCCGACAACAGCACCAAGTTCACCGACGCGAACAGCCTGGTGACGCAGGGCATGCTGGGCGCTGCTTCGACGGCGGAACGCACGGCCATCATCAACTGGCTGCGCGGAGAGAACAACGCAGGTGACGAAATCGGCCCCGTCACGACCCCGACCACGACGGTCAGGCCCTCGGTCCACGGCGACGTTTTGCATTCGCGGCCTGCTGTGGTGAATTACGGTGGCAGCACGGGTGTGGTGGTCTTTTACGGCGCCAACGATGGCCAGTTGCGCGCTGTCAACGGCAACCAGACGGGCAGTGCTGGTGGCGATGAATTGTGGAGCTTTGTGCCGCAGGAGCATTACAGCAAGCTCAAACGCCTGCGCGACAACAGCCCTGTCATCGACCTCTCCAATACGCCTCCCGGGCTGGGCGCGACAGCGCGCGACTACGCCGTTGATGGTCCGATCAGCATCTACCAGAAGTCCAGCGGCACGGCGGTGGACCGGGTCATCATCTATGTCGGCATGCGCCGCGGCGGCCGCAGTCTGTATGCGCTGGACGTGACCACGCCCACAGCCCCGAAGTTCCTGTGGAAGGTCAGCAACGCCAGCAGCGGCATGTCGCTGCTCGGGCAGACGTGGTCCGAACCCCGGGTGGGCCGTGTCAAGGGCTGGAGCAACCCTGTGCTGATCTTCGGCGGTGGCTATGACGCGGCAGCCGAGGACAGCGGTGGCAACACCACGATGGGCAACGTGATCTATGTGCTGGACGCTTTCGACGGCACTTTGCTGAGGGCATTCAGCAGCCTGTCTAACAGTTCGACGGCGGCGAGTTTGACGCGCAGCATTCCGGCCGACATCACGCTGATGGATGTGGACAACGACGGCAAGATCGACCGCGCCTACGCGGTGGATCTCGGCGGTCAGGTCTACCGCATCGACTTCGAGACGCCAGCCAATACCAGTCCTGCGGATTGGACGCTGTACAAGGTCGCCGACCTCAGCGGTGGTACCAGCACCGGGCGCAAGTTCTTCTTTCCACCCGACGTGGTGCAAACGCGCAATTTCACGGCGCTGCTGTTCGGGTCGGGCGACCGGGAGAAGCCGCTGTTGAGTGCCACGCAGGACCACTTTTTCCAAATCTTCGACCGCCGGACGGCCAAGGGCGCACCCACTTCCGCCACGCCCTTTGCGTTCAGCACCCTGGCAGCCGCAGGCAGTACGGTCAGTCTGGAGGGCAACGGTTGCTACATGCCACTGGCGCAAGGCGAGAAGGTGGTCAATGCCGCCACGTCGATAGCCGGAAGTGCCTATTTCGGCACCAACCGCCCGAACTCATCGCCGTCGGGCAGTGTTTGCAGCGCCAACCTGGGCATCACCAAAAGTTACGCCATGCCGCTGTTTTGTGTCGCGGCCAGTGGCAGTCTGATCACCGGCGGTGGTCTGCCGCCCAGCCCCGTGGCGGGCATCGTCACTGTCACCAAATCGGACGGCACGGCAGTGCAAGTGCCTTTCATCATCGGCGCGCCGAATGCGAAGGGCTCGGCCATCGAAGCTCAGCGCCTGAACCCGGTCATCACGGCCCCGCGCAAGCGGCGCTACTGGTACACCGAAGAGTAGCGCCGATCTCGGCGCGGGCGTATCACGGCGCGTCGAACAGTTCGTCCGACGTGCGCGAGGACGCTGGCGCTGCCAGCCCGAGGTGGCGGAAGGCCGCGGCGGTGGCGATGCGCCCGCGCGGCGTGCGCTGCAGATAGCCCTGCTGGATGAGGTAAGGCTCGATCACGTCTTCGATGGTGCCCGGCTCTTCGCCGATGGCCGCGGCCACGTTGTCCAGGCCCACCGGCCCGCCGTCGAAGCGGTGGATCACGGCTTCCAGCAGCTTGCGGTCCATCACGTCCAGGCCGTGCGGATCGACGTCCAGCATCTTCAGCGCCTTGTCGGCCACCGCCGCGTTGATGGTGCCATCGCCCTTGACCTGCGCGTAATCACGAACCCGCCGTAGCAAACGGTTGGCGATGCGCGGCGTGCCGCGGCTGCGCCGGGCAATTTCCAGTGCGCCGGCGGCGTCGGTGGGCACCTTCAGCAAACCGGCGCTCCGCGTCACGATGCGCGTCAGTTCTTCGGCCGTGTAGAACTCCAGCCGCGCGACGATGCCGAAGCGGTCGCGCAGCGGGTTGGTCAACATGCCGGCGCGGGTGGTGGCGCCGACCAGCGTGAAGGGCTGCAGGTCGAGCTTGATGCTGCGCGCGGCCGGGCCTTCGCCGATCATGATGTCGATCTGGTAGTCCTCCAGCGCGGGGTAGAGGATCTCTTCGACCACTGGGGAAAGCCGATGAGTCTCGTCGATGAAGAGCACATCGTTCTTCTCCAGATTCGTCAGGATGGCGGCCAGGTCTTTCGGCTTTTCCAGCACCGGGCCCGAGGTCTGGCGCAGGTTCACACCCAGTTCCGCCGCCACGATGTGGGCCAGCGTGGTCTTGCCCAGGCCGGGCGGGCCGAACAGCAGCACGTGGTCCAGCGCTTCGTTGCGGCCGCGCGCCGCGCTGATGAAGATTTCCAGCTGTTCGCGGGCCTTCACCTGGCCGACGTATTCCTGCAGGCCCTTCGGACGCAAAGCGCGTTCGATGGCTTCTTCGTTGGGTGAGGAAGGCGCTGCGCTGACCACCCGCGGCGCGCCAGGGGCCGGGCCGGCGGGAACAGGAAATGCGCCGAAATCGTCGGTCTTGATGGCCATCGACCGATTATGACGAGGGCAGTTGTGAGGCCGGGCGCGGGCCGACAATCGGCGCTCCTGAAGGAGTAAGCCATGTTTGCGATCCAAGGTGTTGCTGCCAGCCTGCTGTTGCTGTCTGTTCTGACTGTGCACGCCCAAACGGCACCGCAGGTTGAAGCCGCCTGGGCGCGGCCCACCGTCAACGGCCAATCGGGCGGCGGCGGCTTCCTGAAGATCACCGGCGGCAGTGCGAATGACCGTTTGCTGTCGGCCAGCGCCGGCGTGGCGAAGATGGTGGAATTGCACACCATGGAAATGGACGGCAACGTGATGCGCATGCGGCAGATCGACGCCATCGCCATTCCGGCCGGTGCCACGGTGGAGCTCAAACCCGGTGGCAGCCATGTGATGTTCATGGGGCTGACGCAAACGCTGAAGGTCGGCGCCCGCTTCCCGCTGACCTTGCGTTTCGAGAAAGCCGGCGAGGTGAAGGTGACCATGCAGGTGGCCGCGCAGGCACCTGCCGCCGCCAAGCCCTGAAGGCCGAGGGGGCGGCCTTGCGCGCCAGTTCATGAGCGTTGGGCGGCCGCCGCGCCATGCTGGCCGACCAGCAACATGCGCGTTACAGGGCGACACTCCAATCGCGGCCATGACAGGCCGCCCCCCTTCGTTCGTGCTTCTGGCGGCTTTGTGCGCCAGCCCCGTGCTGGCCCAGCAAACCCCCGAGGCACCGCCGGACGCGTCAAGCACTGCTGCCGTCAAGCCCCAGCCGGCGGCCAAAGCACCAGCCCAAGCCCCGGCCAACAGCAAGCCGCTGGCGCTGGACGACAAGAACCGCATCGAAGTCACTGGCAAGCGCGACGCCGGCGAGCAGCGCCGCCTGTCGACTGCGGCCAAGATCATCGTCACCCGCGAAGACATCGAACAGTACGGCGACCTGTCGCTGTCGGAGGTGCTCAAGCGCCTGCCCAGCGTCACTATCGGCGGCCGGCCCGGGCGCGGGGGGCCGATCCGCCTGCGCGGCATGGGCAACGGCTACACGCAGATCCTGATCGACGGCGACCGCATGCCGCCGGGCTTTTCCGTCGACCAGTTGTCGCCCGAGCAGATCGAGCGCATCGAGATCCTGCGCGCCCCCACCGCCGAGACCGGCGCGCGGGCCATCGCCGGCACCCTCAACATCGTGCTGCGCGAACCGCTGCGCCAGCGCGGTGACGATTTGCGCCTGGGCCTGTCGAACGAACGCCATGGCCTGCGCCCCAACGCCAGCTGGTCGCGCAGCGACGTGCTGGGCCAGACCGGCACCTGGAACGTCAACCTGTCGGCGTCGGCGGTGGAACAGTCCACCTTCAACCGCAGCGACACCGTCACCACCGACCTGACGACGGGCGCGGTGACACTGAACCCGCACCGCGAATCGCAACAGCACGACCAGCGCAACGCGGCCAACTTGAACGGCCGGGTGCAGTGGCAATTGGGTGGGGGTGATGCGTTCAGCATCCAGCCTTTCGTGGCCTTGTCGCAAGGCCGCTCACACAGCACGGGCCAGTTGACCCAGACCATCGGCGTGGTGCCGTATGACGACAGCCAGAGCCAATCACGCAACCGCAGCGCCAACGCCCGCCTGGCGCTGCAATTGCGCAAGCGCCTGGGCGACAGCACGCGGCTGGACCTGCGCGGGCAGCTCGGTGGTTTCCAGTCGACCAGCGTCAGCCTGTTCAGCCAGACCAGCCGGCTCAGCACCCCGCCGCTGCTGACCCAGCGCAACGAGACCACGGTGAACGACCGCTCGTGGAGCCTGAACGGCAAGCTGTCGTACACCCTGTTCGATCAGCACAGCCTGGTGGCCGGCCTGGAAGCCGAGGGCGTGCGCCGCGAAGAGAACGGCCTGCAGCGCGCCGAGGCCAGCAACGCCAGCATCGGCGGCCAGCCCACCACGGTGGACATTGACGGCGACCTGCAGGCGTCTACCCGGCGCCTGGCGGCCTATGTGCAGGACGAATGGGAACCGCTGCCCGAGGTCTCGGCCTACGCCGGTCTGCGCTGGGAAAGCATCCGCACGCGCAGCGACCGCATGGTCAATGCCAGCCGATACACGGTGTCCAACACCGGCACGGTGGTCACCCCGCTGGCCCACGCCGTGTGGCGTTTCAACGCCCCGGCGCGCGACCAGTTGCGCTGGAGTCTGACGCGCAGCTACCGCCCACCTTCACTGGGCAACCTGATTGCCATGCCGCGCTTCAACACCACCAACCCGGTGCCCGGCGGCAACACCGCCATCACCGCCGACCGCGCGGGCAACCCCGAACTGCGGCCCGAACTGGCGCGCGGTCTGGACCTGGCACTGGAGCGCCACCTGCCCGGCGGCGGGGTGTTCTCCATCAGCGCCTTCAGCCGCCACATCAACGACCTGATCCGCAACGTGACGGCGCTGGAAACGGTGAGCTGGGCCAACACCCCGCGCTGGGTCAGCCGGCCGCGCAACATCGGCGACGCCGACACGCGCGGCATCGAACTGGACGCGAAGTTCAGGCTGGAAGAGCTGATGGCCGGTGTCCCGGCCATCTCGCTGCGCGGCAATCTGGGCTTGTACCGGTCCAGCGTCAGCGGCATCGCGGGGCCCGACAACCGCATCGACCAGCAACCCCAGCTCAGCCTGAACATCGGCGGCGACTACCGCCCGCGCGGCCTGCCGCTGCTGCTGGGCTTGAACCTCAGCGCGGTGCCCGGCTATGCGGTGCAGCAGAGCGACCAGCAGCGCGCCGAAATCGACACCACGCGGGTGCTCGACACCTTCGTGCTGTGGACGATGAACCCGACCACCAAGCTGCGCTTCAGCCTGTCCAACCTGGTGCCGCGCCACCACGTCACGCGCAACACCATCGTGGCCAGTGGCCTGCAGCAGGTGGTCAGCAGCAACGGCCCGACCGAGCGGGTGCTGGGCTTGCGGCTGGAAAAGAAGCTGTGACGGCGCTGACCGCGCTGACCGCGCTGACGGGCTGACGGGCTGAGCGGCTGTTCGCCGGTTCAGCGCAACAGCGGTTCAGCGGTTCAGTGCCTTCAGCGCCAGCTTGATGCCCTCGCTGACGCCCACATCCACAGGCAGCGCCTTCAAGGCCGCCTGGGCTTCCTTGTCGCTGTAGCCCAGGGCCTGCAGGGCCTGCGTGATGTCGCCCTGGTTGTCGCTGAGCGCAGCGCTGGGCAGGGCCAGATCGGGGCCCAGTTTGCCCTTCAGTTCCAGCAGCAAACGCTCGGCGGTTTTCTTCCCAATGCCGGGCACCTTGACCAGCCGCGCGCTGTCTTGCAGGGCCACCGCCTGCGCCAGTTCATTGACGCTCAGGCCCGACAGGATGGCCAGCGCGGTGCGCGGGCCCACGCCACTGATCTTCACCACTTCGGCGAAGGTGGCGCGTTCGGCGGCGGTGAGAAAACCGTAGAGCAGCTGGGCGTCTTCACGGACCACGAAATGGGTCAACAACACCACGCTTTCACCCAGCGCGGGCAGGTTGTAGAAGGTGCTCATCGGCACGCTGATTTCGTAGCCCATGCCGTGCACGTCGACCAGCACCTGGGGCGGCGTCTTGCCGGCCAGAACGCCGCTGATGCGGGCGATCATGCCGTCACCGGCCCGGGCGCGCCCAGCAGCGTTTCCAGACGGCCGTGCAGGGCGTCGAAATCGGGCTCGCCTTCCTGGCGCCAGACGATGCGCCCGCTGCGGTCCAGCAGCAGCGTGGTGGGCGTGCCGCGCACCCCGCCGAAGGCCGTGGCGATGGCGCCGGTGTTGTCGATGGCCACACCGAAGGGCAGTCCGCGCGACTGCGCATAGTCGGCCACCAGCGCCGGCGGGTCGTTGCGCATGGCCACGGCCAGGGTCTGCAGGCCGCGCGGGCTGAACTGGCGGTGGGCGGCCACCAGGCGCGGCATCTCGCGCACGCAGATGGCGCAGGTGGTGGCCCAGAAGTTCACCAGCACCACCTGCCCATGCAGTGCGCTGCTGTGGCGTCGCACACCGTCGAGCAGCGTGTAGTCGAAGGCCGCCGGCGTGGCGGGCGCAGCCTGCCGTTGACAAGCGGCGAGGCCGCCCGTACCGAGGGCGATTGCCAGCAGCGCGTGGCGGCGGGCAAGATCGGGCCTCTTCAACAGTGACAACAACAAGGGCGGCTTCATGAATCGGCGCGAGTTTACGGTAGCGATTTCGACACCCGGCGCGGTCGGCCTGCTGGCCCTGCTGCCGGCCGGGGCCGGTGCGGCGACCACGGAAACGGAGGCCGCCACGGGCATCCGCGCGGCGCTGGAGCGCGGTGCCATCGCCGCCGTCGGGCAACTCGGGCGCAACGATGGTTTTCTGGGCAACCCGCTGGTGCGCATCGAACTGCCGGGCCAGTTGAAAGACGCCGCCAATCTCATGCGCAAGCTGGGTCAGGGCAAGAAGGTGGATGAACTGGTCACCGCCATGAACCGCGCTGCCGAGGCCGCAATGCCCGAAGCGCGAACGCTGTTCGTCAGCACCGTCAAGGCCATCAGCGTGGAAGACGCGCTGAAGCTGGTGCGGGGGGGCACCACATCGGTGACCGACTTCTTTGCCGCCAAGACGCGCGCCCCGCTGGGCGAGCGCTTCCTGCCCATCGTCACCAAAGCCACCGAGAGGGTGCAACTGGCCGAGCGCTACAACGCCGTGGCCGCCAA
This sequence comes from Betaproteobacteria bacterium, assembly GCA_031383435.1. Lineage (GTDB taxonomy): Bacteria > Pseudomonadota > Gammaproteobacteria > Burkholderiales > Burkholderiaceae_C > Rubrivivax. Next base: position 28,008 of record JANMZP010000157.1, read on the forward strand.
GGCCGCGACCTTCGGCCTGGTCAAGGGTGACGACGCCAACGTGCAGCAGTACGTCACCCGGCGTGCGCTGGACGGCCTGTTCCTGATGGTGGCCGAAGAGGAGAAGCGCATCCGCGCCAACCCGCTGCAGACCGGCAGCGCCATCCTCAGCAAGGTCTTCGGGCGCTGACTTCGGCTGCTGACGTGGGCGCGGCGACGCCGCCTGGGCCGTGCCTTCAGCCGTGCCGTGACAGCTCGAACAGCAGCGCGGCGGGCAGCGATCCGGTCAGGCCGTCGAGGCCCACGCTGGCATAGGGGTGGCCGTCGGCTTCCAGCACTTCGAAGGCGCGGCCATCGGGCGTGATCTGGATGAAAGCCAGCGCGGGCACTTCCTGCAGCAGGCTGTTGCGCAGGGCGTTGAACCGCGAGCCGCCCTGACCGGCTTCATAGACCACGGCGTGCGGCAGGGCGTCGTCGAAGAGGCGCTCCGCTTCGTCCAGCGTGGTCACGAAATCGACCATCGAACCGGTCGGCCGCAGCGCATCACGCACGGTGTTGCGCAACTCGCGCTGCGCCGACAAGACCACGATGTGTCGGCCGACCAGGGTTTGCGTGAACGGCGCTTGCAGGCCGATGTCCTCTGCTTCCAGGCCCGGCACATCGGGGGCTGGCGTGGCAGCCGGGGCCGGGCTGGCCGGAAAGGTCAGGCGCAGTTCGCAGCGGTCGGCGGTGTCGCGCCGCTTCAGCGTCAAGCCCAGCACCATGCCGGTCTGCTGCAACAAGCGCCAGGCCAGGGTGTTCAGGGCGGTGTCTTCGGGGTCGTGCGCGGTGCCCGGGCGGGCGGTGGCGCGGGCCGCGTCAGGGCGGCGGCGCAGGAAGGCGCAGGTCAGGCGGCCGTGGCTGGCTTTCGGTGCGGCCGTGGTCTGGGTGTCCAGCCGGAACACGATGCGCGAGTGGGCGTGCTCGAAGCTCCAGTCCAGCACCGTTTCGATCAGCGAGAACACCAGCGCGGCGTCGCTGAGCAGGGTCACCTCGCCCAGCGTCTGCTTGATTTCAAGCTGGCGGGCCTGGGCCTCGCGGTGGCGCAACTTGAGGGCGTCGCGCAGCAGCGCCGCGAGGTCGACCGGTTCGTGCGCGCGGTGCAGGTCGCTGGCGGCCAGGCGCACCAGTTGCTGCCCCATGATGCCGGTGCGCCGTGCGCCGTCGATTTCCTCGCGCAGGGCGCGCAGGCCCTCGCGGTCGATCTGGCCGGTGGTCACCAGCGTGGTCACCCGTTCCAGCGCCGAAGACAGCGTGCGGGCCACTTCAGCACCCAACTGCGCCAGCAGCGCAGGCGGATCGAGATCGGCGGGGTCCGGGGTGGTGGCCAGGGCCGACCGCAGCGTGCCCGGGCGCGCTGCCAACGCAGCGTCTGCAGCGTCAGAAAGATTCATGCTGGCTCCAACGCGCCGGTGGGCCGGCGTCCAGGCCGCGGTGTCCGGGCCCTGTTTGTGTTGTGGCGCTGCGCTGTTTGAATTCAGGTGCAGGCCCGCGAGGCGCGAAGGTTGCGTTTTTGCCGTCGCCAACGCCACCCCCGATTTCGGGGCCGCCTGTTCATCAGTCTAGGTTGTTGCGATGTGTGTCTCAGCCGATGACGCCCAGCGTTCGCAGCCGGGCCCGTTCGGTGTCGGCCATGCCCAGTTCGGCCAGCACCTCGTCGGTGTGCTGGCCCAGCAGCGGCGGCGCGCGGCGCAGCGTGACCGGCGTGGCCGACAGCTTCATCGGGCTGGCCACCAGGTGCAGCGCGTCGGCGTGCGGGTGGGCCACGGTGGTCGTCATGCCCCGGGCCTGCACCTGCGGGTCGGCGAAGACATCCGCCAGGTCGTTGATCGGCCCGCAAGGCACCTTGGCGGCGTCCAGCGCGGCCAGCCAGTCGGCGCGCGGGCGCTGCAGCAACCGTTCGGCGAGCAGCGGAATCAGGGCTTCTCGGTGGCGCACGCGGTTGGCGTTCTGGGCGTAGCGCGGGTCGGCGGCCAGTTCGGGGCAGCCGGCCACCGCGCAGAAGCGTTCGAATTGGGCGTCGTTGCCCACCGCCAGGATCAAATGGCCATCGGCCACCTCGAACACCTGATACGGCACGATGTTCTGGTGCGCATTGCCTGCCCGTTTCGGGGCCACGCCCGTGACCAGGTAGTTCGCGCCCAGGTTGGCCAGCATGGCCACCTGGGTGTCGAGCAAGGCCATGTCGATGACCTGGCCCTCGCCGGTCAGATCACGGTGGCGCAGCGCCGCCAGGATGGCCACCGTGGCGTACATGCCGGTGAACAGGTCGGCCACCGCCACGCCCACTTTCTGCGGCCCGCCGCCGGGGCGGTCGTCGCGCTCGCCGGTCACGCTCATCAGGCCGCCCAGGCCTTGCACGGCGTAGTCGTAGCCGGCGTTGGTGCGGTAGGGGCCGGTCTGGCCGTAGCCGGTGATGGAGCAATAGACCAGTCGCGGAAACAGCGCGCGCAGCGTGGCGGCGTCCAGGCCGTAACGCGCCATGTCGCCGACCTTGTAGTTCTCGACCAGCACGTCGCAGCCGCTTGCCAGCCGGCGCACCAGCGCCTGGCCTTCGGGGTGGGCGATGTCGATGGTGACCGAGCGCTTGTTGCGGTTGGTGCCCAGGAAGTAGGCGGCCTCGGCGGTGTCGTGGCCGTCGCGGTCTTGCAGGAAGGGCGGGCCCCAGCCGCGCGTGTCGTCACCGCCGGGGTGGTGGGTGCCGGGCGGCCTTTCGATCTTGATGACCTCGGCCCCCAGGTCGGCCAGGGTCTGGGTGCACCAGGGGCCGGCCAGCACGCGCGACAGGTCGAGCACGCGCACGCCGGCCAGGGCACCGGGTGGGAAAGGCAGGGCGGGGTTCATCGCGGCGGGTGTGTGGGTGTCGGCGGGCATGGCGGCATTCTCTGGCAGCGCTCGGGATAATCCGGGCCATGACTTCCCCCACCCTGCGCCCTGCCACTGTGGCGATGGCTGTTGCCCTGGCCGCCTGCGCGCCGGCCCTGAATTGGCGTGATGTGCGCCCTGACGGCAGCAACGCGCAACTGCTCTTCCCGTGCAAGCCCGATGCGCAAGAGCGCCGCGTGGCGCTGGCCGGGCCGCCGGTGCGCCTGGCTTTGCACGTCTGCGATGCAGCCGGCCTGACCTGGGCTTTGGCGGTGGCCGATGTGGCCGACCCCGCCCGCGTTGCGCCCGCGCTGGCGGCCTTGCAGGCGGGCGCGGCCGCGAACCTGGGCGTGCAGGCGTCCGCATCGACCCCGCAGGCCGTACCCGGCGCCACGCCGCACCCGGGCAGCGGCCGCACCCGCTTGCACGGACAGCGTGGCGACGGTCTGCCGGTGCACATGCATTTGTTGGTCTTCGCGCGCGGCACCCAGGTCTTCCAGGCCAGTGTGCTGGGTGCTGCGCCGCCTGAAGAGGCGGTCGAGGCCTACTTCACGTCGATCCGCTTCCTGCCATGACCGCTGCGCGGCGGGCGCCCGCCATGGTGTTCCTGGCCTTCGCCTTCAGCTACTTTTTTTCCGCCCTGCTGCGTGCCATCACGGCCACGCTGGCGCCTGTTTTCAGTGCCGAGTTGGGCTTGCAGGCCGCCGACCTGGGCCTGCTGGCCGGCGCTTTCTTCTTCGGCTTTGCGGCCACCCAGTTGCCACTGGGTCGGGCGCTGGACCGTGTCGGCCCGCGCCGCACCTTGCTGACCATGCTGGCGCTGGCGGTGCTGGGTTGTTGTGCCTTCGCGCTGGCCCCCAACCGCGCCGCCCTGATCGCCGCACGCGTCTGCATCGGTGCCGGCCTGGGTGCTTGCCTGATGGCCGCGCTGACCTGCTTCCGCCAGCATTTCACGCCGCCCGCCCAGCAACGGGCGAATGCCTGGATGCTGATGGCGGGCTCGCTGGGCATGGTGGCGTCCACGGTGCCGGTGCAATGGCTGCTGCCGGCGCTGGGCTGGCGCGGGCTGTTCTGGGTGCTGGCGGGCTTGTTGCTGCTGGCAATGGCCGGCGTGGCGTGGCTGGTGCCGGCTGACCGGCCGCAGACCCCGCCAGGCGCTGAAGACGCTGTGGGTGGCTACGCCGACATCGTCCGCCACCCGCTGTTCCGCCGCCTGGCGCCGGTGGCCTTCGTCACCTATGGCGGCTTGATCGCCCTGCAGGCCTTGTGGGCCGGGCCCTGGCTGACGCGGGTGTGCGGCTGGACGGCCGACGAAGCCGCGCGCGGCCTGCTCGGCATCAACACGGCGATGCTGTTCACCTTCATGGCCTGGGGCGCGGTGATGCCGCGGCTGGTGCGGGCCGGCGTGTCGGTGCTGCGCCTGATGCGCTGGGGGCTGGCGGCCTCGTTGTTGTTGTTGGGCATGAACCTGCTGCTGGGTGCCTCGGCGAGCGCACTGCACTGGGCCGCGTGGTGCGTGGCCACCAGCTTCATCACGCTCAGCCAGCCTGTCGTCGGTGCCGCGTTTCCCGTGCAGCAGGCCGGCCGCGCGTTGTCCGCTTTCAACCTGGTCATCTTCAGCGGCGTCTTTTGCGTGCAGTGGGGCATCGGTTTGCTGATCGACGCCCTGCGGGCCCACGGCCTGGCCGACGACGCTGCCTTTCGCGCTGCGTTCGCCGTCTACGCCGGCTGCAGTGCCGCCGCTTACGGGTGGTTTGTGGGCGTGGGGCGCGGCGATCACCATAATCCGCGCTAAATCGCCATGGTCTCCATCCTGATCGTTGCCCACGCTCCGCTGGCCTCTGCATTGCAGGCCATCGCTGGGCACACCTATGCCGAATGCAGCGGCGAGGTGATGGCGATCGATGTGCAGCCCAGCCAGGGCATCCGGGGTGCCGAGGCCCAGATCAACGCCGCGTTGGCGGCCACGCTCGCCACCGAGGTGCTGATCCTGTGCGACGTCTTCGGTGCCACGCCCTGCACTGCCGCCCTGAATGTGGCGGACGGCCAGCGGGCGCGTGTCGTCGCTGGCGTGAATGTGCCCATGTTGTGGCGCAGCCTGTGCTACGCCCATCTGCCGCTGGTCGAACTGGTCGAACGCGCAGCGGACGGCGGTCGCCAGGGCATCATGCAAGTCGCCTCTCCCCGTCGCCAAGACCAGCCCAAACGTCCGTCCAGCCATGATCCAGACCAAGATCCTGATCAGTAACAAGCTGGGCCTGCACGCGCGCGCGTCTGCCAAGCTCACCAAGATGGCCGGCGGCTTCCAGAGCGAGGTCTTCCTCAGCCGCAATGGCCGTCGGGTGAATGCCAAAAGCATCATGGGCGTGATGATGCTGGCCGCCGGCCTGGGCAGCGAGATCGAGATCGAAACTGCGGGCGCCGATGAAGCGCAGGCCATGGAACAGTTGCGCCAGCTCATCGAGAGCAAGTTCGGCGAAGGCGGGTAGGCGAGCAGGCCGATGAGCATCCAGGTCTTCGGCATCCCGGTGTCGCGCGGCGTGGCCATCGGCCGCGCGGTCATGGTGGCATCCAGTCGCGTGGATGTGGCGCACTACTTCGTTGCAGCAGACCGCATCGAACCCGAGATAGCCCGTCTTCGAGAAGCCCGCAACGCGGTCTCGGCGGAGCTTGAAGGTTTGAAGCACGAACTGCCCGCTGAGGCCCCGCACGAGCTGGCCGCGTTGCTGGACGTCCATGTGATGCTGCTGCACGACGAGTCACTCATCGACGCGACCAAGGTGTGGATACGCGAGCGGCACTACAACGCCGAGTGGGCCTTGTCTGCGCAGCTGGAAGTGCTGGCCCGCCAGTTCGACGACATGGACGACATCTACCTGCGCGAGCGCAAGGCCGACGTCGAACAGGTTGTCGAGCGTCTGCTGCGTGAATTGGCGGGGCAGGTGGGGGCGCTGACACGCCTACCCGGCGGCGCGGCCCAGGCGGCGCGCGACTTCGCCGGCGAAGACCCGCTGGTGCTGGTGGCCAACGACGTGGCACCCGCCGACATGATGCAGTTCAAGCGCAGCGTGTTCACCGGTTTCGTCACCGATGTCGGCGGGCGCACCTCACACACCGCCATCGTCGCGCGCAGCATGGACATCCCGGCAGTCGTCGGCGCACGCGAGGCCAGCCGCCTGATCCGCCAGGACGATTGGCTGGTCATTGACGGCGACGCGGGCGTTGTCATCGTCGACCCGTCGCCCATCGTGCTGGAGGAATACCGCTTCCGCCAGCGCCAAAGCGAATTGGAGCGCGCCCGCCTCGACCGCTTGCGCAACACACCGGCCGTCACCTTGGACGGCCAGGCTGTCGAACTGCTGGCCAACATTGAGCTGCCAGGCGACGCCGCCGGCGCGCTGGAGGCCGGTGCCGTGGGCGTCGGCCTGTTTCGCAGCGAATTCCTGTTCATGAACCGGGAAGGCGCGCTGCCGGGAGAGGACGAGCAATTCGAGGCCTACCGCAGCGCGGTGCTGGCGCTGCAAGGTCTGCCCGTGACGATACGCACCGTGGACATCGGCGCCGACAAGCCGCTGGACCGACTTTCGCAGCAGGACCTGCGGCACGAGCACGGGCTGAACCCGGCGCTCGGCTTGCGCGCCATCCGCTGGAGCCTGGCCGAGCCGGGCATGTTCCGCCAGCAATTGCGCGCCATCCTGCGCTCCAGCGCCTACGGCAAGGTGCGCATCCTCATCCCGATGGTCGCGCAGATCGGTGAAATCAAGATGATCTTTGACGCGCTGGAGCGGGCGCGGCAGCAGCTTGACGAAGCCGGCCGCGCCTTCGGTCGGGTTGAAGTCGGTGCCATGATTGAAGTGCCCGCTGCAGCCATGCTGATCGATCGGTTCCTCCAGCATTTCGACTTCGTCTCGGTCGGCACCAACGACCTCATTCAGTACACCCTGGCCATCGACCGTGCCGATGAAGCGGTGGCGCACCTGTACGACCCCTGGCATCCGGCCGTGCTGCAGTTGCTGCAGCAAACGATCACCTCGGCTGCAGCACGTGGGCGCGGGGTCAGCGTGTGCGGCGAAATGGCCGGCGACTCCGCTTTCACGGAATTGTTGTTGGCGATGGGCCTGCGCAGCTTCTCCATGCACCCGGCCCGCATCTCCTCGATCAAGCAACAGGTGCTGCGCGCCGACACCCGCCTCCTGCGCAGCCAGGTCGCTGGCGTTCTGGAGTCCGACGATCCAGCGCAGGCCTGGCAACTGGCGACACGGAGCCGGCTGAGCCGATAGCGCGGCCGGTGGACGGGGCGAGTTCGCAGCGGATAACTGCGCCGTTCAGCCTTCGCGGGTAAACCGCCATTTCCTGTGCTACAGTCGAAGGCTGTGCTCGATAAGGGCGGTTGCCAGGTGAAGGAGCTTGGTGGCTGAGCAGCGTGGGCTGAAAAGCTTGCAAGCAGTGTGAGGTTGACGAGGTTGTAAAACACCTGTCATAATCACAGGCTGCGCTGAGTAGACGGAAGTCTTGCTGCGAAGCGATTTGCGGGCGAGGCGGAAGAAGAAAAGCAAAGAAAGACGGCCCGATAGGTTGACAAGCTTGAAGAAAGCGAGTCATAATCGAAGGCTCCGCTGATCACAGGTCAGCGCTGCAGGAGGTCTGAACACAGTTCGGGCGGAAAGCAGAGTTCTTTAACAACATACAGCCGATAAGCGTGGGCGTTTGAAGGCGAGTGCCAAGAGTTGTCAAAGACTCGAGGTCTCATGGACC
>JANMZP010000208.1:0-9461 GCA_031383435.1 Betaproteobacteria bacterium
CGCCAGCGCCGACACGGTCAGGGCGCGGCTCATGGCTGCACCTGGGGCGCGGTCTGCAGCAAGTCGGCCAGCGACTGCTTCCAGAAGCGGGCCTGCGCGGTGGTGCCGTGGCCGGCGGTTTGATCGCTGGCCGGTATCAGCAGCACGCGGCCGTTCTTCACGCGCTTCATTTCACGGTCCAGCACGCCCAGTTCGGGCGGGTTGCGTTCGTCATCGGCCGAATTGATGGCCAGCACGGCCGCGCGGATTTTCTCCAGGCCGGCCGACGGGTCGTAGTCGCCTGAAGAGGCCCACTGGAACAGCAGGTCGTTGGCGTCGCCGGCCACCGGCGCATTCAGGCGCTGGTCGAGCAGCGCGTCGGCCTTGGCGCGGCTGGGCGCGGCCTTGAACAGGGCCTGGTTGCCGCCATTGGTGGCCAGGTTGAAGAACACCGCCGCCACGTGCGCGCTGCGCGGCTGTTTCGTGTAATTGCCGCCCTGCCATTCGGGGTCGTTGCGGATGGAATCGGTGATCAGCCTTCGCATCATCCAATTGCGGCCCGACATGGCCGTGGGCAGCGAAGCCATCGGCACGGCCACGTCCATCATGGCGGGGTATTTCTGCGCCCAGATCCAGGTTTGCATGCCGCCCATCGAATTGCCGATGACCAGGCGCAGATGCTGAATGCCCAGGTGCTCGGTGAGCAGGCGGTACTGCGCCAGCACCATGTCGTCGTAGTTGTAGGCCGGGAACTTCGCGCGCAGGCCATCGGAAGGCTTGGCCGATTTGCCGCTGCCGATGGCGTCGGGCAGGATGATGAAATAGCGCCGCGCGTCCAGCGGCTGGCCGGGGCCGAACAGTTCACCGGCGAAGTTCTGGCCCAGCATGGCGGTGCCGCTGCCGGCCGTGCCGTGCAACACCAGCACCGGCTCGCCCGTGGGTTCGCCCACGGTGGTGTAGTTCAGCCGCAATTCGGGCATCACTTCACCGCTGTGGAAGCGGAAGTCGCGGGCCACATAGCTGCCGGTTTTCGGCGTCGGGATGTCGGCTGCCAGGCTCTCGCCGGCGGCCAGTGCGGTACCCAGCGCCCAGGTGCACAACAGCCAGCGGTGGGGGCGCAAATTCAAGATCGGCATATGGGATTCCAGCGGCGCTCAGCGCGCGTAATAGGTTTGCACGGTGTCCCAGGCGGCCTTCTGCAAATAGGCCGCCAATTCAGGCGCCAGGCCGGCGGTGTAGCTGTTGCCCACCGGCGAGCGCTTGCTCAGTGCGGCCCAGCTGGTGCAGGCCGCCAGGTAGGTGCCGGCCAGCGTGGGGTGGCGCAGGTCGTTTTGGTACAGCTCCAGCTCGGGCCGCCCGGCTATCGCGCGGGCAAAGGCCAGGCCGGCGGGGATCACCAAGGCGTCATTCGCGTTACCGGCGAGGGTGTATTGCTCGGCCAGTTGCGCCGTCATTTCGGGCTTGTCCTTGTAGGCCCAGGACATGAACAGCACCGGCCGCGCGCCGTTCTTCACCACGATCTCGGCGTCTTTCTTGACGAATTCGTGGAACACCGGTTTGAGCTGCGGGTGGATGGGGCACTGGCTGCAGTCCATCATGATCACGCCGTCGAATTGGCGGCCCGCCGCATTGAAGCGGATTTCGTTGTTTGCCATGAAGGAGTAGCGGCCGATGCCGTTGGGCCGCAAATACGATTCGATGTCGTGCCAGTCCAGCCCCGAGACGCTGATGGTCAGTGAAACACCGCGATAGCCGCCTTTGGGTTCAGCCGCCGCCGCCAGGCCGCCGAAGTGGCCATGCATGCTGTTGTTGTAGTAGAAAAAACTGTTGCCCACCCACAGAAAGACACGCGCCGCGTCATTGCCCAGGTCGGTGCGCTTGGGCTGGGTCTGGGCCTGCGCGGCGCTGGTCAGCGCCAACGCACAGAGCAGGCCGGCGCGCAGGCCGCGCAGCAAGAAGTTTCGGGTCATGCAGGTCTCCGTCGGGTGGCAGGTCGGTGTGCCGGCATGCTAATGCGCAGCCACCGCAGGCCCCCCCCGGTCTAGCCCCAGTCAACGGGGCAAGGGCTGCTGCATCAGTTGCTCGACAAAAGCCCGCCGCGCCTGCTGATCGGCGGCTGTGCCCTGGCGGTGCAGCAGCGATTCGGCCACCTCGTAGCTGTACAGCACGAAGGCGCGCATGCGGGCCTCGGCCTCGGCAAAGCCCAGTGCCTGGAAGACCTGCGCGTGGTAGCCGATGCGGCTGGCGTCGGCTTCGTCCACCGCCAGTCTTGCCATGTCGTCGCGTCGCGCCCAGGCACGGATGGCCAGTTCGATGCGCGCGGCGCGCGCTGCAGCGCGGCCGCGAAAGGGCAGTGAGATCACATCCCGCAGTTGTTCACGCGGGTCGTCGCGGGCGCTTTCCAGGCGCCGTGTCAGCTGCGCGGTGCAGCGTTCGGCCCAGGCCTGCAGCACGCGGCGCAGCAGATCTTCGCGGTCGCGGAAGTGCCAGTAGAAGCTGCCGCGCGTGACACCCAGCTGGCCAGCCAGGGTGTCCACCCGCACGTGGTCGATGCCTTGATCGACCAGCACGTTGGTGGCGGCCTCGATCCAGTTGTCGGGCGTGAGCGTGGGGCGGGGGACTGTCATGTCATGACGATGCCGCCATGCAGTTGTGTATGGAACCCGGGGCAAACCCGGATGCCAAAGCGCGGGCGGCGACCTACGATTCGACCAGACACATACACATGTGTATGGAAGTCGCCGAATGCAGATTCGTGCGGGTTCACGCCGCTTGATGGCGCTTGATGCCGCTAGATGTCGATGGAGACCCCGATGGTGAACGCCGCAAGCACGCCCTTTCTTGACGACCCGCGCATGCTGGCCCCGCGCCAGGTGGTGAAGACCGACCTGGGCGGCGGTGCCTTTGAGCTGCGTTCGCCCGAAGCGCTGGCGCCCTATGCACGCTGCGTGGGCGAGTGGCTGGAACAGTGGGCGACGCAAACACCGGACGCGCTGGCGTTTGCTGAACCGGCCGAGCCGACTGGGCCGACCGCTGCCACGCCAGGCGGCTGGCGCAGGCTGACCTGGGGCGAACTGCGGCGCGAAGTGGGCGCTGTCGCCCAGGGCCTGCTGAACCTGAACGTGCCGGCCGACAAGCCCATCGTCGTGCTGTCCGACAACGCGCTGCACCACCTGGTCATGCTGCTGGCCGGCATGCACATCGGGCGCGCGGTGTGCACCGTTTCCAGCGGCTACTGCCGGCTGGCGGCGGGCGACTACAGCCGCATCCACAACGTCCTGCAGACGCTGGACCCGGGCGTGGTCTACGCGTCCGACGCGGCGGTCTACGGCCCGGCGCTGGCGGGTGCCGGCCTCAGCGCCGCCGTGGTCTTCAGCGAGGGCAGCAGCGCGTTCCCCGGTGCCCTGCCCTACGCCGCGCTGGCCGCCACCACCGAAACGCCGGCCGTGCTGCAGGCCTATGCCGCGATCACCCCCGACACCCACGGCAAGTACCTGCTGACCAGCGGCTCCACCGGCCACCCCAAGGTGGTCATCAACACCCACCGCATGATGTGCGCCAACCAGCAGATGCTGGCGCAGACGCTGCGTTTTCTGGACGTGGAAAAGCCGGTGCTGCTGGACTGGCTGCCCTGGAGCCACACCTTCGGCGGCAACCACAACATCCACATCGTGATGCGAACCGGCGGCACGATGTACATCGACGACGGCCGGCCGCTGCCAGGTGCCGTCGAGAAGACGATCGCGCACCTGCGTGAACCTGAACATTCGGTGCAGCCCACCGTCTATTTCAACGTGCCGCGCGGCTACGAGATGATGCTGCCCTTCCTGGAAGCCGACGAGGCCCTGGCGCACCGCTTCTTCGGCAAGCTGCGCATGCTGTTCTACGCCGGTGCCGGCATGCCGGTTTCCACCTGGAAACGCCTGGAAGCGGTGGCCGCCAAAGTGCGCGTGGGTTCTGATATGGGCCCGCTGTGGCTGACCACCTCCTGGGGCAGCACCGAAACCGCGCCAGCCGTCACCTTCTGCACCTGGCGCATGGACGGTCCGGGCGTCATCGGCCTGCCGCTGCATGGGGCCCGCCTGAAGTTCATCCCTGTGCCGGGTCCGGGCGGCAAGCTGGAAATGCGCATCAAGGGCGACCACATCTTCCCCGGCTACCGCAACAACCCCGAAGCCACGCAAGCGGCTTTCGACGAAGACGGCTACTACTGCATCGGCGACGCCGGCCACCTGGCCGACGAGGCCGACCCGCTGCAAGGCGTGGTCTTCAACGGCCGCGTGGCCGAAGACTTCAAGCTGACCAGCGGCACCTGGGTCAGCGTGGGCACCTTGCGCGTGAAGGTGGTGTCGGCGCTGGCACCCTATGCGCAAGACGTGGTGATCACCGGCCACGACCGCAGCGAAATCGGCGCGCTGGTGTTCCTGAGCGAAACCGGCCGTGCGCTGCCTGCGGCCGACCTGCAGGCCGCCGTGCGCAGCGCGCTGCAGACGCTGAAGGCTGAACACGGCGGCTCGTCGCAAACGCCCACCCGCGCCTTGCTGCTGCCCGACAACCCGAGCGCCGCCGCCGGTGAAATCACCGACAAGGGCTACGTCAACCAGCGCCTGGTGCTGGCCCGCCGGGCGGCCGAGGTGGAAGCGCTGTACGCAGCGCCCGCCGATGACCGCGTCATCCGGCCCTGAACGCGGCGACGCTGCGCCCCCCCCAATCGACACCACACCGCCATGACCATCGCCTTCGAAGCCCTGCACCCCCTGCCCGCGCCACTGGCCGGCCTGAACCTGCTGCTGCTGGAACGCGCCGGCCGGGTGCTGCACGTGCGCCTGAACCGCCCGGCCAAACGCAATTCGGTCAGCGACGACTTGCTGGCGCAACTGCACACGCTGTGGGTCCACCTGCCGCTGCAACTGGCCGACATCCGCGCGGCCGTCATCAGCGGTGCAGGCCCGCATTTCTGCGCCGGGCTGGACTTGAGCGAAATCAGCGAGCGCAGCGTGTTCGAAGCCGTGCACCACTCACGCTCCTGGCACGCCTGCTTCGACGCCATCCAGTTCGGGCCGGTGCCCGTCATCACCGTGCTGCACGGCGCGGTGGTCGGCGGCGGCCTGGAACTGGCCAGTGCGTCGCACTTGCGCGTGGCCGAAGACAGCAGCTTCTACGGCCTGCCCGAGGGCACGCGCGGCATCTTCGTCGGCGGTGGCGGTTCGGTGCGCATCAGCCGCCTGATCGGCGTGGCGCGCATGACCGACATGATGCTGACCGGCCGCGTCTTCGACGCCGACGAAGGCCAGACCTTCGGCATCAGCAACTACCGCGTGGCCGACGGTGCCGGCCTGGCCAAGGCGCTGGAACTGGCGACCAAGATCGCCAGCAATGCGCCGCTCAGCAACTACGCCATCACACAAGCCTTGCCGCGCATTGCCGACCTGTCGGCCAGCGACGGGCTGTTCGTGGAATCGCTGATGGCCAGCATCGCGCAGGGCGACGAAGCGGCCAAGCTGCGGGTGCGTGCCTTCCTCGAAGGCCGGGCGGCCAAAGTCAAGAAAGCCGAATGAGGAACCCAGCACCATGAGCAAAGGCTTTTTCAACCGCTTCGACGAGGTCTACATCCTCGACGGCCTGCGCACGCCGCAGGTGGATTACCTGGGCGCTTTCGCCGACGCCAACCCCATCGACCTGGGCATCAAGGCGGCGCGTGAAGTGCTCAAGCGCACGGGCATCAACCCGGCCGACATCGACAGCGTGGTCACCGGCAACATGGCGCCGGGCGGCTTCGACCAGTTCTACGTGGCGCGCCACATCGGCCTGTACGCCGGCGTGCCGGTGGATGTGCCGGCGCTGAACGCGCAGCGCATCTGCGGCACCGGCTTCGAGGTCTTCCGCCAGGCCGGCGAACAAATCATGCTGGGTGCGGCCAGCCTGGCCCTGGTGGTCGGCACCGAGAGCATGACGCGCAACCCCATCGCCGCCTTCGACCACCGCGGCGGCTTCAAGCTGGGCACTGGCGTGGCCTTCAAGGACTACCTCTGGGAAGCGCTCAGCGACAGCGCCGCCGGCATCAACATGATCCAGACCGCCGAGAACCTGGCCCGGCAATACAACATCAGCCGCCAGGACGTGGACGCCTTCGCGGCATCGTCTTTCGCCAAGGCCGTGGCGGCGCGGGAAGCCGGCTGGTTCGACGACGAGATCGTGCCCGTCACGAATGAAGTCTTCGAGCTCGCCGGCTACAAACCGCGCGGCATCAGGCTGTCGGGCAAGACCACGGTGGCCGACCGCGACACCCACCCGCGCCCCACGCCCCCCGAGGTGCTGGCCCAGCTGCGCACGGTGTTCAAGGACGGCGTGCAGACCGGGGGCAACAGTTCGGCGCTGACCGATGGGGCGGCCGCCGCCATCGTCGCCTCGGGCGATGCGATGCGGCGCTGGGGCCAAGCCCCGCTGGGCCGCCTGGCGGCTGCAGCCGTCGTCGGCGTGCCGCCGGAAATCATGGGCATCGGTCCCGCACCGGCGATCCGCCTGCTGCTGGAACGCACGGGGCTGCATCTCAGTGATATCGCGCGCTTCGAGATCAACGAGGCACAGGGCGCGCAGACGCTGGCCGTGGCTCGCGAACTGGGGCTCGATCTGAACAGGCTCAACGTCAAGGGCGGTGCCATCGCCATCGGCCACCCGCTGGCCGCCACGGGCGTGCGGCTGACCATCAGCGTGGCGCGGCAGTTGAAAGAAATCGGCGCGCGTTGGGGCATTTCGTCGGCCTGCGTGGGCGGCGGGCAAGGCATCGCTTTGCTGATCGAGAACACGCAGGCCACATGAGCAAAACCCACGTCTATGCCGTCAACGTGCAGTTCGGCGATTGCGACCCGGCCGGCATCGTCTTCTTCCCCAACTTCAGCCGCTGGATGGACGAAGCCAGCCTGGCTTTCTTCATGGCCTGCGGCGTGCCGCCCTGGCGCGAACTGGTCAAGACGCGCGGCATCATCGGCACGCCGCTGCTGGAAATCCACACGAAATTCAAACGCCCGGCAACTTACGGCGAAACCATTGAAGTCCACACCAGCGTCGAAGAATGGTCGGCCAAGACCTTCCGCCACCGCCATGTGGTGAAGCGCGGCGACACGCTCTTGTGCGAAGGCACCGAAGTGCGTGCCTTCTGCATCCGCGACCCCGAGAATGCCGACCGCATCAAGGCCATACCGGTGCCCGAAGACATCCGCGCCTTGTGTTCCTGAGCCCGTTCTTGAAATCGAAATCACCCCCCACCGTCTGGAGACCAACATGACGATCCTGAAGAAGACCTTCGTTGCCGCCGCCGCTGCCTTGCTGGCGGCCACCAGCGCGTTCGCCGACATCACCGTCGGTGCCAGCCTGTCGCTGACCGGCCCGGGCTCCGGCCTGGGCATCCCGATGAGCAACGGCCTGAAGATGTGGCCGGCCACCATCGCCGGCGAGAAGGTCAAACTGGTGATCCTGGACGACGCCACCGACCCCACCAAGGGCGTGCAGAACGCGCGCCGCCTGGTCAGTGAAGACAAGGTCGACCTCATCGTCGGTTCGGGCGTCACGCCGGTGGCCATTGCCATGTCGGAAGTGGCCACCGAAAGCAAGACCGTGCAGCTGGCACTGTCGCCCATCGGCCTGCCGCCCGGCAAGGACCCGTGGAGTTTTCGCATGCCGCAAAGCAACAGCGTGATGGCCAACGCGATGGTTGGCCACATGGTCAAGCACGGCATCAAGACCGTCGGCTTCCTGGGCTACACCGACGCCTACGGCGAGCAGTGGCTGCAAGCCCTGCTGCCGCTGCTGGACAAGGCCGGCATCAAGCTGCTGGCCACCGAGCGCTTCGCCCGGGCCGACACCAGCGTCACCGCGCAGGCGTTGAAGCTGGTCGCCACCAACCCCGACGCGATGGTCGTCGTGGCCTCGGGCAGCGGCGCGGCCATGCCGCAACTGGGCCTGGTCGAACGCGGCTTCAAGGGCAAGGTCTACCAGACCCACGCCGCCGCCAGCAAGGACCTGATGCGCGTGGGCGGCAAGGCCGTTGAAGGCACGCTGGTCACCAGCGGCCCGGTGGTCGTGGCCGAGCAATTGCCCGACAGCCACCCCAGCAAGGCACTGGGCGTGAAGTTCAACGCCGCCTACGAAGCCATCTACGGCCCGGGCACGCGCAACCAGTTCGGTGCCCATGGCTACGACACCTTCCTGATGCTCGAGCGGGTGATTCCGATTGCGCTGAAGAAAGGCAAGCCGGGCACGCCGGAATTCCGCGCCGCCTTGAAGGACGCGCTGGAATCGACGCCCGCGCTGGCCGTCACCCACGGCGTGCTCGACTTCACGCCGACCGACCACTGGGGCTACCGCGCTGACACCGGTGTGGTGATGAAGGTCGTCAATGGCGAGTGGAAGCTCGAGCCGTGATTCATTACCCAGACTGAAGCGGAAACACCAGCATGGACTTCACCATCGCCAGCATTCTGGGTTTGGACGGCATCACCAACGGTGCCATCTACGCCTTGGTGGCGTTAGCGTTGGTGCTGGTGTTCGCCGTCACGCGCATCGTCTTCATCCCGCAGGGCGAATACGTCGCCTTCGGGGCGTTGACGATGGCGCTGTTCCAGGACGGCCGCGTGCCCGGCACCGTGTGGCTGCTGCTGCTGATGGCCACGCTGGCCACCGCGATGGACGTGACGCAGGCCGTGCGCGACCGCTGGGCACCGGCGCGTCTGGGCCGTGAATTGGGGCGCCATCTGCTGCTGCCGGCGTTGGCCGCCGGGCTGGTGATTTTTCTGGCACCGGTCAAGCCGCCGCTGCTGGTGCAGGCCGCGTTGACGCTGGCCCTGGTCACACCGATGGGCCCGCTGGTCTACCGCCTGGCCTACCGCTCGCTCGCCGATGCCAGCGTGCTGGTGCTGCTGATCGTTTCCGTCGGCGTGCACTTCGCACTGACCGGCCTGGGCCTGCTCTTCTTCGGCGCTGAAGGCTTCCGCAACCCGCCTTTCTGGGACGCGCGCTTCAGCTTCGGCGCGCTGGCCGTCACCGGGCAGACGCTGATCATTTTCGGCGTGTCGGCCGCGCTGATCGTCGGGCTCTTCGTGATCTTCGACAAAACGCTGTCGGGCAAGGCCTTGCGCGCCACCGCCGTCAACCGCACTGGGGCGCGCCTGATGGGCATTTCGACCGACGGTGCCGGCACGCTCAGCTTCACGCTGGCGGCTTTCATCGGCGCGCTGTCGGGCCTGTTGATCGGGCCGAGCACCACGGTCTATTACGACAGTGGCTTCCTGATCGGCCTGAAAGGTTTCGTGGCCGCCGTATTCGCCGGCCTGACGAGTTTTCCACTGGCCCTGGCCGGTGCGGTGGGCGTGGGGCTGATCGAGTCTTTCGGCTCCTTCTGGGCCAGCGCGTTCAAGGAAGTCATCGTCTTCACGGCCATCTTGCCGGTGCTGCTGTGGCGCTCTTTCGTTGATAAAGACCACGAG
>JANMZP010000236.1:0-3259 GCA_031383435.1 Betaproteobacteria bacterium
CGCGACCAGGTCCTTGATGCTCTGGTAGCCGCCGAGCGCAGTCTGGATCGCCAACTGGCCCGGCGTGTTCGAGCACAGCCGCATCGAGGCCAGCATGTTCAGTCCCTCGATGTAGTCGCGCGCATGCGCCTTCGCGCCCGACACCACCATCCAGCCGGCGCGGTAGCCGCAGGAGCGGTAGTTCTTCGACAAGCCGTTGTAAGTGATGAACAGCACGTCGTCGGCCAGCGAGGCGATGCTGGTGTGCGTCTCGCCGTCGTACAGCGTCTTGTCGTAGATCTCGTCGGCGAACACGATCAGCTGGTGCTGGCGCGCCACCTCGACGATCTCGCGCAGCACGCTCTCGGGGTACAGCGCGCCGGTCGGGTTGTTCGGGTTGATGACGACGATGGCCTTGGTGTTCGGCGTGATCTTGCTGCGGATGTCGGCCATGTCGGGGTACCAGCCGGACTGCTCGTCGCACAAGTAGTGCACCGGCGTGCCACCCGACAGCGCGACCGACGCGGTCCACAGCGGGTAGTCGGGCGCTGGCACCAGCACTTCGTCGCCGTCGTTGAGCAGGCCGTTCATGCTCATCGTGATCAATTCGGAGGCACCGTTGCCGAGGTACACGTCGTCGACGGTCACGCCCTGGATGAGCTTTTCCTGCGAGTAGTGCACCACCGCCTTGCGCGGCGCGAACAGGCCCTTGCTGTCGGTGTAGCCGGCGCTGTGGGGCAGGTTGCGGATCATGTCCTGCACGATCTCGTCGGGCGGCTCCAGCCCGAACACCGCGAGGTTGCCGATGTTGAGCTTGATGATCTTTTGCCCTTCTTCTTCCATCTGCCGGGCCTTGTCGAGCACCGGGCCACGGATGTCGTAGCAGACATTGGCGAGCTTGCTCGACTTGGCAACAACTTTCAAAACGGGGCTCCAGCGCGGCGAAGACACGGCGCAACTCCTACAATTTTAGGCTCAGTGACCACCAGCAGCTCACCTTGAAACTGCACGCCGAACGGATAGAAGGAACCAACGCCATCGCGCGCCATGGGCAGGGTGGCGTGCTGGTCAACGGCATTCAGTACACCCACAGCGTGGTGGTGCCCTGGATGGGGGTGGTCACGGCATGGCCCGTGGCTTGTTTCGAAGCCCTGGTGGCGGACCATTTCAAGGTGTTGGCCGAGCAGACACCCGAGCTCGTGATCTTTGGCAGCGGCGCGCGCTTGCGCTTTCCGCCCGCCAGCGTTTTGCGGCCGCTGATCGAGCGGCGCATCGGCGTCGAAACCATGGACACCGCTGCGGCGTGCCGCACGTACAACGTGCTGCTGTCCGAAGGGCGCACGGTGGTCGCGGCACTGCTGTTCGAGCGCTGACGCGCTGCGCTGGCGCGGCACCCGACGGCCCGATGCGCCCGCGCACAGACGCCCCCCTATAATCGAGGGCTACGTCGAAGCGACGGCGCAACACTCTACCCCTCCCATGACGCCAGCCCTCAACAAACCCCTTCCGGACTTTGAAGCGCTCGCCACCAGCGGAGTGAAGTTCACCCCTCAAGCCTACGCCGGACGGACGGTGGTTTTGTATTTCTATCCGAAAGACAACACGCCGGGCTGCACCACCGAAGCGATGCAGTTCCGTGACCACCACAAGGAATTCATCGCCGCCGACGCGGTGGTGTTCGGTGTGTCGCGCGACAACATGGCGTCGCACGAGAAGTTCAAACAGAACCTCGAGTTGCCCTTCGACCTGATTGCCGACACCGAAGAGAAGCTGTGCCACATGTTTGGTGTGGTCAAGAACAAGATCATGTACGGCAAGAAGGTCAAGGGCATCGAACGCAGCACGTTCTTGATCGATGGCGGCGGCGTGCTGCGTGGCGAATGGCGCGGCTTGAAGGTGGCGGGTCACGTCGAGGAAGTGCTGGCCGCCGCGCAGGCCCTCAAAGAAAAAGTCTGATCCGCGCCCCGCCGCCACGAAAGCCGCACACCGCCCTGTGCGGCTTTTTTGTTTTCCGCCGTTTTCCGATACGCTGTCGTGTCACTTCCTACGTCGCCGCCCCATGCCACTGCCCAAGCCGCCTGCCAAACGTGCCTCTTTGTTGTCTGTCACCGATTTCGAATCCCAGGCTGCTGCCAAACCGGCGAAACGATCCCCACGCGGCGGCGCCGAGGCCGGGGCCGGAACTGCGGCTGCGGCTGAGCTGAATCTGCACGGCCCGGCGTCACCCGCGCCGACGCGAGCGGCCAGCCCAACGCCCAGCACCGCTGCAGCACCCGCCAGCAGCAAACGCCCGGAGCCCAAAGCACGCCCTGCCAAGCCACGTGGCACCGGCCCGGCCAAGCTGTTCGTGCTCGACACCAACGTGTTGATGCACGACCCGATGAGCTTGTTCCGCTTCGACGAGCACGACGTCTACTTACCGATGATCACGCTCGAAGAACTCGACGATCACAAGAAGGGCATGACCGAGGTCGCCCGCAACGCGCGCCAGGTCAGCCGCGACCTCGACGCACTGGCCGCCAACATGAGTGCGCGCAAGGCCCACGGCTTGATGGACGGGTTGGGGGAAGGCCTGCCGCTGGCGCACACCGGCCACCGCGAGGCCGCGGGCAAGCTGTTCTTCCAGACCAACCTGGTCAACGTCACCCTGCCCGCCGGGCTGCCCCAAGGCAAGGCTGACAACCAGATCTTGGGCGTGGTGCAGGCCTTGCGTGAGCAGCAACCGCAGCGCGATGTGGTGCTGGTGTCCAAAGACATCAACATGCGCATCAAGGCGCGCGCCCTCGGCCTGCCCGCCGAAGACTATTTCAACGACAAAACGCTCGAAGACGGCGACCTGCTCTACACCGGCGTGCTGCAGCTGCCCCCTGATTTCTGGGACCGTCACGGCAAAACGATGGAAAGCTGGAACCAGGGCGGCTTCACTTTCTACCGCATCAGCGGGCCCTTGGTGCCCGCGCTGCTGATCAATCAATTCGTCTACCTGGAAGCACCCGGGGCCGCGCCGCTCCACGCGAAAGTGACGGAAATCACCGGCAAGTCGGCCGTGCTGCGCACGCTGCGCGAATACACGCACCAGAAGAATTCGGTGTGGGGTGTGACCGCGCGCAACCGCGAGCAGAACTTCGCCCTGAACCTGCTGATGGACCCGGACTGCGACTTCATCACCCTCACCGGCACCGCGGGCACCGGCAAGACACTGATGACCCTGGCCGCCGGCCTGAGCCAGGTCATGGACGACCGGCGCTACACCGAGATCATCGTCACCCGCGTGACGGTG
>JANMZP010000030.1:0-14612 GCA_031383435.1 Betaproteobacteria bacterium
GGCGCCGTCCGGCCAGCGCTGGTCCTTCGACGACATGTACACGATGTTCCCGCGCCTGAAGGAACGCCAGCACACCGAAGCCGGCGTGCTGAGCGGCGGTGAGCAGCAGATGCTGACACTCTGCCGCACGCTTATGGGCGAGCCCGAGCTGATCATGATCGACGAACCCACCGAAGGCCTGGCGCCGAAGATCGTGGAGCTGGTGGCCGGCTACCTGCGTGAACTCAAGCGCCGCGGCATCAGCGTGTTGCTGGTCGAGCAGAAGCTGACCATCGCGCTCGAAGTCGCTGACCGCTGCCTGGTCATGGGCCATGGCCAGATCGTCTTTGAAGGCACGCCGGCAGAGTTGCGCGCGAATGCCTATATTCGCAAGGAATGGCTGGAGGTCTGACGCCGCCCGCCAGGCCTTGCCAGCAGGCGCTCATGTCACCGCAGGGACAACGGCCCGCTGCAGCCGCGACCTAGAATCGAACGACCGTTCTTTTCCTCCAGTCCCAACCCCGACCCAAGGAGACGCCATGGGCGCCAAGTACGAAGTCCGCGGCAGCGTTGCTGTCATCACGCTGGACAACCCGCCGGTCAACGGCCTGGGTTACGACACACGCACTGGCGTGGCGTCGGGCATCGCGCAGGCGGTGGCCGATCCGGCCGTCGTCGCTGTGGTTATCACCGGCGGTGGCAAAGCCTTTTCGGGCGGCGCCGACATCAAGGAATTTGGCAGCCCGAAGGCGATTGCAGAACCCAACCTGCTGAGCCTGATCAAGCTGCTGGAAGACACGCCGAAGCCGGTGGTGGCCGCCATCAATGGTGTCTGCATGGGCGGTGGCCTTGAACTGGCGCTGGGCTGCCACTATCGCCTGGCGTCCCCAGGTGTGGATGTCGCGCTGCCCGAAGTGAAGATCGGCCTCATCCCCGGCGCCGGTGGCACGCAGCGCCTGCCGCGTGTGCTGGGCGTGGAGACGGCACTGAACCTCATCGTCAGCGGCGACGCGGTGAAGAGCGATCTGCTGGCTTCGTTGCCGGGGCAGAAACTCTTCGACCAGATCGTGGCTGAAGACCTGGTCGGCGCGGCCTGCGCCTTTGCCGGCGTGAAAGCCGCCGAGCACAAGGCCAGCGGTGTGTCGCTGCCGCGCGTGCGTGACCTGAAGGCCCGCCACGACAACGCCGACGCCTACTTCGGCTTTGCGCGCAACATGGTCAAAGGCATGGCCAAGAACTTCCCGGCGCCAGCCAAGTGCGTGGACGCGGTGGAAGCCAGCGTGAAGATGAAGTTCGACGACGGCATGGCGGCCGAGCGCGAAATCTTCATGGCGCTGATGCTCACACCCGAATGCAAGGCGCTGCGCCATGCCTTCTTCGGTGAGCGCGCCGCCAGCAAGATCCCCGACGTGCCGGAAGACACGCCACCGCGCCCCATCAAGCAGCTGGCCGTCATCGGCGCCGGCACCATGGGCGGCGGCATCAGCATGAACTTTCTCAACGCCGGCATTCCGGTCGTCATGCTGGAAATGAAGCAGGACGCGCTGGACCGCGGCGTGGCCACCATCCGCAAGAACTACGACAGCCAGGTCAAGCGCGGCAAGCTCAAGCAGGACAAGCTCGACGCCCGCATGGCGCTGCTGACCACCACGCTGAACTACGCCGACATCGCGCAGGCCGACATGGTCATCGAAGCGGTGTTTGAAGAGATGGGCGTGAAGGAAAAGGTCTTCAAGACGCTGGACGAAGTGATGAAGCCCGGCGCCATCCTGGCCAGCAACACGAGCACGCTGGACCTCAACAGAATAGCCTCCTTCACCAAGCGCCCGCAGGACGTGATTGGCACCCACTTCTTCAGTCCCGCCAACGTCATGAAGCTGCTGGAAGTGGTGCGCGGCGAGAAGACCGCCAAGGACGTGCTGGCCACCGTGATGGCCCTGGGCAAGAAGATCAAGAAGACCAGCGTGGTCAGCGGCGTTTGCGATGGTTTCATCGGCAACCGGATGATCGAGCAGTACAGCCGCCAGGCCGGTTTCCTGATCGAGGAAGGTGCCACGCCGGAGCAGGTCGACAAGGCGGTCGAGAAGTTCGGCTTCGCGATGGGGCCCTTCCGCATGGGTGACCTGGCGGGCAATGACATCGGCTGGGCGATCCGCAAACGCCGCTATGTCGACAAGCCCGGCATGCGTTACAGCAAGACGGCCGACCTCTTGTGCGAATTGGGCCGTTACGGGCAGAAGACCGCTGCCGGTTGGTACGACTATTTGCCCGGCAAGCGCGATGCGATTCCGTCCAAGCTGGTGGTGGAGATGGTCGACAAACACCGCGCCAGCCTGGGCATCACCCCGCGCAAGATCAGCGACGACGAGATCGTTCACCGCCTGGTCTATGCGCTGGTGAATGAGGCCGCGAAGATCCTCGAAGAAGGCATCGCCAGCAAGGCCAGCGACATCGACATGGTCTACCTCACCGGCTATGGCTTCCCGTTGTTCCGCGGCGGGCCGATGTGCTACGCCGACCAGCAAGGCCTGTACAACGTGGTGCAGACCATGAAGCAGTTCGCGGCCAACCCGCTGGACGATGCGTCGTTCTGGCAGCCCGCGCCGCTGCTGGCCAAGTTGGCGGCCGAAGGCAAGTCATTCACCTGATCTGAACGGACAACCATCATGACCCAAGCTGTCATCGTCTCCACTGCCCGCACGCCGCTTTGCAAGAGCTGGAAGGGCGCTTTCAACATGACCCACGGTGCCACGCTGGGCGGCCATGCCGTGAAGGCGGCTGTCGAACGCGCAGGCATCGACGGTGCCGAGGTGGACGACGTCATCATGGGTTGCGCCACGCCCGAAGGCGCCACCGGCAGCAACATCGCACGCCAGATCGTGCTGCGCGCCGGCCTGCCGATCACCACCAGCGGCGTCACCGTCAACCGCTTCTGCAGCAGCGGTCTGCAGACCATCGCGATGGCCGCGCAACGCATCATCGCGGGCGAGGGCGACGTCTTCATCGGTGGTGGGGTGGAAAGCATCAGCTGCGTGCAGCAAGAGGCCAACACCCACATGCTGCAAGACAGCTGGCTGAAGGCCAACAAGCCCGAGATCTACTGGAACATGCTGCAGACGGCGGAGCAGGTGGCCAAGCGCTACAACATCGGCCGCGAACGCATGGACCACTACGGCGCCGGCAGCCAGCAAAAGGCCGCCGCCGCGCTGGAAGCCGGCTTGTTCAAGGCCGAGATCGCGCCGATCACGGTGACGGCCGGCGTGGTCGACCCGGTGATGGGTTTGCGCAGCAAGGAAGTCAGCGTCGCGAACGACGAAGGCATCCGTGCCGGCACCACCTATGAAGGCATCTGCAACCTGCGCTCGGCGCTGCCGGGCGGCCTGATCTGCGCCGGCAACGCCAGCCAGTTCAGCGACGGTGCCGGGGCCTGCGTGCTGATGCACGAGACCGTGGCCGAACGCAAGGGCCTGAAGCCGATCGGCCGTTTCCTGGGTTTCGCGGTGGCCGGTTGCGAGCCTGACGAAATGGGCATCGGCCCGGTCTTCGCGGTGCCGAAAGTGTTGAAGCGTTTGGGCCTGACGGTGGCCGACATCGACTTGTGGGAACTGAACGAAGCCTTCGCCGTGCAGGTGCTGTACTGCGCCGACACGCTGGGCATTCCGATGGACCGCTTGAACGTCAACGGCGGTGCCATCGCGGTCGGCCACCCCTACGGCGTCAGCGGCCAGCGCCTGACCGGCCACGCGCTGATCGAAGGCAAGCGCCGTGGTGCCAAGCGGGTCTGCGTGACCATGTGCATCGGCGGCGGCATGGGCGCGGCAGGCATCTTCGAGGTTCTGTGAGCCCCCAAGCTCGCTGGCGCTCGCTACCCCCCGAGGGGGCCGTCCGCCAACGGCCCGGCAAAGCCGGTTCCGTGGCGGGAAGCTTGATCGGGCCCTGAGCGGATGCGGGTTGATCTCGCCACCGTGCGCGGCTTCTTCCAGGCCTCGCCTTTCATGGTCGACCTGGGCGTGGAGCCGGTGGCGGTGGCGGCGGGCCGCATCACCACCGTGCTGGCCATCCAGCCGCGCCACTTTCAGCACACCGGGCAGGTGCATGCTGGCGTGCTGGCCACGCTGGCCGACCACAGCATGGGGGCCGCCGCGCAGACGCAGGCACCCGAAGGCCGCTGGGTCATCACCGCCGAACTGAAGGCCAGCCTGCTGCGCCCGGCGAAGGGCGAACGGCTGGTCTGCGAGGCGGTGGTCATCAAGGCCGGCCGCACACTCAGCTTCACCGAAGCCGAGGTGTATGCAGAGTCAGGTGCCGAGTCACAAGGCCAGCGTACGCTGGTGATGAAAGCCTCGGCCACCATGGCCCTGGTGCCGCGAAAGGATTGACCCCACCATGGCCATGCGCGAGACCCTTGAATTCCTGTTGAACGACTGGCTGCGCGTCAACGCCCTGTTGGACCGCCCGCGCTTTGCCGACCATTCGGGCGAAACGTTCGCCCAG
Source organism: Betaproteobacteria bacterium (assembly GCA_031383435.1). Lineage (GTDB taxonomy): Bacteria > Pseudomonadota > Gammaproteobacteria > Burkholderiales > Burkholderiaceae_C > Rubrivivax. Next base: position 4,474 of record JANMZP010000030.1, read on the forward strand.
GTGCTGGACACCTGCGAGCGCATCGCGCGCGACAAGTTCGCACCGGCGAACCGGCTGGTCGACACGACGGAGCCGCACTTTGACGGCGACCGCGTGCACTTGCCTCAAGCCACCCACGACGCACTGGCCGCCTATGTCGAGTCGGGCATGCTGGCCGCCGCGCAAGACTATGACGTGGGCGGCATGCAGCTACCCTGCGTCATCCAGATGGCGGCCAAGAGCTTCTTCAGCCAGGCCAGCGTGGCCATCGGCGGCTACGCCATGCTGACCACCGGCAACGCCGGTTTGCTGATGGCCCACGGCACCGCGATGCAACGCGAAGTCTTCGCGAAGAACGAATTCGCCGGCCGCTGGTTCGGCACCATGTGCCTGAGCGAACCGCAGGCTGGTTCGTCACTGAGCGACGTGGCCACGCGCGCGGTGGCCGATGGTGCGGACTTCGAAAGCGATCCGCTCGGCCCGCGTTACCGCCTGCGCGGCAACAAGATGTGGATCAGCGGTGGCGAGCACGAGATCACCGAAAACATCATCCACCTGGTGCTGGCCAAGATACCCGGTGCCGACGGCAAGCTGGTGCCCGGCACGCGCGGCATTTCGCTGTTCATCGTGCCCAAGAAGCTGGTCAACACCGAAGGCGAACTGACCGGGGAACGCAATGACGTGGCGCTGGCCGGCCTGAACCACAAGCTGGGTTATCGCGGCACGACCAACACGCTGTTGAATTTCGGCGAAGGCAAGTTCCCGGTGCGCGGTGAAAGTGGGGCGGTGGGTTACCTCGTCGGCCAGCCCGGCGAAGGCCTGCGTTGCATGTTCCACATGATGAACGAGGCCCGCATCGGCGTCGGCCTGGGCGCGGTGATGCTGGGCTACGCCGGCTATGAAACCAGCCTGGCCTACGCGCGGCAGCGCACGCAGGGCCGGCCGATCACTGGCAAGAGCGCCGGCAAGAGCGCCGGCAAGAGCGCCGGCACCGGCAAGGATGCTTCACAGCCGCCCGTCCCGCTCATCGAACATGCCGACATCAAGCGCATGTTGTTGGCGCAGAAAAGTTACGTCGAAGGCGGCCTGGCGCTGGAGCTGTATTGCGCCCGCCTGGTCGATGAACTGAACACCGGTGACACGGCCGCTGCGGCCGAGGCTGGCACGCTGCTGGACGTGCTGACCCCCATCGCCAAGAGCTGGCCCAGCGAGTGGTGCCTGGAAGCCAATTCGCTGGCCATTCAGGTTTTGGGCGGCTATGGCTATACGCGCGACTTCCCGGTCGAACAGCACTGGCGCGACAACCGCCTGAACATGATCCACGAAGGCACCCACGGCATCCAGGGGCTGGACCTGCTGGGCCGCAAGGTGGTGATGAACGGCGGGGCCGGCCTGAAGCTGCTGGCCACGCGCATCAGCGCCACGGCCGAGCAGGCTGGCCATGTGGAAGGGCTGGCCGAACAGGCCAACGCGTTGGCCGGTGCCTTGCAGCGCCTGGGTGCGGCCACGAAGAGCGCCTGGTCCACCGGTGTGCCCGAAGAAGCACTGGCCAATGCCACGCCCTACCTGCAGGCTTTCGGCCATGTGGTGCTGGCCTGGCTGTGGTTGGACGTGGCTGTGGCCGCCGCCGAACAGCAGGGCGACCTGGCATCTGGCAAGCTGGCGGCCATGCGCTACTTCTTTGCCTACGAACTGCCCAAGATCGACGCCTGGCTGGGCGTCGTCGCCCGCCGCGAGGCGCTGCCGCGCGACATGCAGGACGCGTGGTTCTGACCGCCCGCGTGACCGGCCGCGTGATCCCCCACATGTCCACCACCACCATCGACAAACTGATCTGGGTGCTGATCTATGGCGGCCTGCTGGCCGTCTGCCTGGGGGTCTTCGTGAAACGCAGCGATGACGGCCTGGGTTGGATGCTGATCGTGTTGGGCGGCGTTGTGGCCGCAGCCGGTGCGGCGCTGGTCTGGGTGCGTTCACGCATGGCCGAACCCGTTGCGCAGGAAAAGGAACCGCGATGAATTCAAGTGCCATGAAAGGCCTCACCGGCCTCACCGGCCTCACCGATGTCACCCGCCGCGCGCTGCTGCTGGCCGCTGCGGCGGCGCTGGCCGCCTGCGCCCCGCTGCCGTCCGCGGTGGCACCGGCTGCCACGCCGGCGTCCACCGCGCCCGACCGCTACCCACCCATCGTCTTCGTGCACGGCAATGGCGACACCGCGGCACTGTGGCTGACGACGCTCTGGCGCTTCGAATCGAATGGCTGGCCACGCGCGCGCCTGCATGCCATCGACCTGCCGTACCCGCTGGCCCGCGACCTGGACGACGTGGCGCAACCCGGCCGCACATCCACTACCGAACACCGCCAGTTCCTCGCCGCCGAGATCGACCGGGTGTTGCGCCGCACCGGTGCCCAGCAGGTCGTGTTGATGGGCAATTCGCGCGGCGGCAATGCCATTCGCAGCTATATCGCGATGGGCGGCGCGGCCAAGGTCAGCCACGCCATCCTGGGCGGCACGCCCAACCACGGTGTGCAGGCCCATGCTGCCGTGCGGCCGATGAACGAATTCAACGGTGCCGGGCCTTTCCTGACTGCGCTGAACAACCAGGGCGCGCCGGGTGTGGAAGTCACGCCCGGGCCGAAATGGCAGACCGTGCGTTCCGACAGCAACGACAAGTTCGCCCAGCCCGACGGCGTCTGGCTGGGCATGCCCGGCCAGCCCACCAACGTGACTTTCGCCAGCCCGGAATTGAACGGCGCGCAGAACATCGTGCTCCCGGGCATCGACCACCGCGAAACTTCTTACGGCCCGCTGGCTTTTCAGGCTGCCTACCGCTTCATCACCGGGCAAGCAGCAGCCTTCAAGCAGGTGCAGCCCGAAGCCCGCGTGGTGCTGGACGGCCAGGTCAGCGGCCTGGGCCTGGGCAACGACCCCGGCAAGGGCGGCTATCCCACCAACCTGCCACTGGCCGGGGCCACGGTGGAGGTCTACGCCACCAACGCGGCCACCGGCGAACGGGTGGGCGCTGCCGCCTGGCGCAAGACGGTGGGCGCAGACGGCCGCTGGGGCCCGTTCACGGCCGACGGTGCCAGCAGCTATGAATTCGTGATCAGCGCGCCGGGCTATGCCGTGCTGCACGTTTACCGCTCGCCTTTTCCGCGCACTTCAGACCTCGTCCACTTCCGCGCCGACCGCCTGGTGGCGGCGGACAAGGATGCCGCCGCCATCGTCAGCCTGGCGCGCCCGCGCGGCTACTTCGGTGTGCGCCGCGACCGCGTCGTGCTGGACGACCAGGACCCCGCACCCGGCATCCCGCGCGGCGTGGCCGGCGTGGCGGTTTCCAAGCTGAAACTGCCGGCCGGCCCGCAGCGCGCGGTGGTCGGCCAGTTCAACGACGAACGCATCGTGGGCCGCACTTGGCCGGTCGCCGAAAACCACCTGGTGTTGCTGGAACTGCAATACTGAAATTGAAGTGCTGAATTTGATGAACCGAGCAAGGAGACGCACATGGGCACACCGATCCAGAAACTGTTCGACCTGACGGGGCAGACCGCCCTGGTCACCGGCGGCTCACGCGGGCTGGGCCTGCAGATGGCCGAGGCGCTGGGTGAAGCCGGTGCCACCGTGATGCTGTGTTCGCGCAAGGCCGCCGACCTGCAGGAAGCCGCGGCCCACCTGGCTGCGCGCGGCATCACCGCGCACTGGATCGCGGCCGACGCCAGCAAGGCCGAGGAAGTCAAGCGGGTGGTCGATGCAACCATGGCCCAGTTGGGCCGTATTGACATCCTGGTCAACAACGCCGGTGCCACCTGGGGCGCGCCGGCCGAAGACCACCCGGTCGAGGCCTGGGACAAGGTGATGAACCTGAACATCCGCAGCCTCTTCCTGTTTGCTCAAGCCGTCGCCAAGGCCAGCATGATTCCCAACCGCCACGGCCGCATCATCAACATCGCCAGCATCGCCGGGCTCAGCGGCAACATGGACGTGAAGTTCATCGCCTACGGCACCAGCAAAGGCGCGGCGGTGAACTTCACCCGCACGCTGGCCGGTGAATGGGGCGCTTACGGCATCACCGTGAACGCGCTGGCACCGGGCTTCTTCCCCAGCAAGATGACGCAGGGCACGCTGGACCATTTCGGTGCCGACAAACTGGCCGCCGGCGCCCCATTGAAACGGATCGGCGACGACGACGACCTGAAGGGCGCGGTGCTGCTCTTCGCCAGCGCCGCTGGCAAGCACATCACCGGGCAAATCCTGGCGGTGGACGGTGGCGTCTCCGCAGTCCACGGTGCCTGAGACGTCCATGGACTTCAAGGTCAAGATTCCCTTCGTCGAGTTCCTCGGCCTGGAGCTGATCCGCTTCGAGCCGGGCGAGGCCGAGATCCACCTCGACCTGCGTCAGGAACTCACCAACTCCTGGGGCGTGGCGCACGGCGGCGTGACCATGACGCTGCTGGACGTGGTGATGGCCCACGCGGCGCGCAGCCCGCGTGAAGCGGGCGGCGAAACGCAGCCCGGTGTCGTCACCATCGAGATGAAAACCAGCTTCATGCGGCCCGGCCTGGGCCGCCTGGTGGCCACCGGCAAGCGCCTGCATGGCACCGTGTCGCTGGCCTTTTGCGAAGGCTATGTGCACGACGCGCAAGGCGTGCTGGTCGGCCACGCCAGTGGCACCTTCAAGTTCATGAAAGGCCTGCCCGTCGGCGGGCGGCGCATCCAGAAACTCAACGCATCCGATTGAACTCCCCATGACTTCCATCACCACCAATCAACGCATTGTTCTCGCCTCGCGCCCGGATGGCGAAGCGACCCTCGACAACTTCCGCCTCGATGCGGTTGAAGTGCCCGCGCTGGCCGACGGCCAGGTGCTGGTGCGCAATCACCACCTGAGCCTGGACCCGTACATGCGCATGCGCATGAACGACGCCAAGAGCTACGCCGCGCCGCAGGCCATCGGTGAACCCATGATCGGAGGCACGGTGGGCGAGGTTGTCGAATCGCGCCACCCCGGTTTTGCCGTGGGCGACAGCGTCGTCGGCATGGGCGGCTGGCAGGAATTCAGCGTCATCAACGCGGCGCTGCCGGGTGCGGTGCGCAAGGTCGATGCCTCGGTCATTCCGCTGTCGGCCTACCTGGGCGCGGTGGGCATGCCCGGCGTCACGGCCTGGGTCGGGTTGATCCATTTGATCGCGCCCAAGGCAGGCGAAACCATCGTCGTCGATGCGGCCAGCGGCGCGGTAGGCAGTGCGGTGGGCCAACTCGCCAAGTCGCGCGGCTGCCGCGCGGTGGGCCTGGCGGGCGGTGCCGACAAGTGCGCCTACGTGGTCGATGAACTGGGCTTCGACGCCTGCATCGACTACAAGCAGCACCGCGATGTCGCGTCGTTGGCGGCGGCGCTGGATGCGGCCGCGCCGGGCGGTGTCGACGGCCTGTTCGAGAACGTCGGCGGCCTGATCCTGAACGTGGTGCTGTCGCGCATGAACGCCTTCGGCCGCGTTGCGCTGTGCGGCATGATTTCCGGTTACGACGGCCAGCCCATGGCGATCACCGACCCGCGTTTGCTGTTGACGCAGCGCTTGAAGCTGCAGGGCTTCATCGTCAGCGAACACATGAGCTTGTGGCCTGTTGCGCTGAAGGAATTGGGCGGCCTGCTGGCCGGCGGCAAGCTGAAGTACCGCGAGAGCGTGGCGCAGGGCATCGCTGCCGCGCCCGAGGCTTTCCTGGGTTTGCTGAAGGGCAGGAACTTCGGCAAGCAACTGGTGAAACTGATCTGAACTGAGGCCGACGTGAACTGGCATTACGTGCGCTTTGCCGCGCTCGGCGTGGACGACCTCTACGACGCCTTGGCCTTGCGCGACGCGGTGTTTGTGGTGGAACAGGCTTGTGCCTTCCAGAACGCCGACGGTGCCGACCGCGCCAGCGGCCACTTGCTGGGCCGCGATGCAGCCGGCGTGCTGCAGGCTTACCTGCGCGTCGTGGACCCGGGCGTGAAGTACGCCGAACCGTCGCTGGGCCGGGTCGTCACCTCAGCTGCCACACGCGGCTCGGGGCTGGGCCACCGCCTCGTTGACGAAGGCATTGCGCGCTGTGAAGCCGCGTGGCCGGGGCAGGCCATCCGCATCGGTGCGCAGTCCCGCCTGGAGGCTTTCTACGCCGGCCACGGCTTCGTGCGCGACGGTGCCGACTACATCGAAGACGACATTCCCCACTGCGAGATGGTGCGCCGCTGAGCGGGCCCGTCCGACCCCGGAGCACCCGCATGCAAGCACCCATCCTGCACCACTACGACGGCTCACCCTTCGCGGAAAAGGTGCGCCTGATGCTGGGCCACAAGCGCCTGGCCTGGCAGTCGGTGAAGGTGCCGGTGATCATGCCCAAGCCCGATGTCACCGCGCTGACCGGCGGCTACCGCAAGACGCCCATCGTGCAGGTCGGGGCCGACATCTACTGCGACACCACGCTGATCGCGCAACTGTTCGAAGCGCGTGCGCCAGCGGCTGCCGGCGCGCCGGCCCTGTTCCCGGCCAACCAGCCGCTGGCCCCGCTGCTGGCGCAATGGGCCGACAGCACGCTGTTCTGGACCGTCATTCCTTACGCCATGCAGCCCGCCGGCATCGCAGCCCTCTTCAAAGGCGTGCCACCCGAGATGCTGAAGGCCTACAGCGCCGACCGCGCGCCTTTCACGGCCGGCAAGAAACGGCAGACGGCAGCCGATGCCAGTGTCAACCTGGCCGCCTACCTGGGCTGGCTGGACGCCCAACTGGGCGACGGCCGGCCGTACCTGCTGGGCTTCGAAGCGTCGATTGCCGACTTTGCCGTGGCGCACTGTGGCTGGTACCTGCGGCGCGCCGGCTCGCTGGCCGAGATCGTCACGCGGCATGGGCATTTCAGTGCCTGGCTCGACCGGGTGCTGGCCATCGGCCACGGCCACTCCGAAGTCATCAGCAGCGAACAGGCGCTGGCCATCGCCCGCACCGCGACCGCGCACGCGCCCACCGCCGTGCAAGCCGGCCTGGGCTTCGATGCCGGCCAGGCTGTCACCGTCACGCCCATCGACTACGGCATGGACCCGGTGGCCGGCAAGCTGGTCGGGCTGAACCCCGACGAAGTGGTGCTGGCGCGCGATGACGAACGCGCCGGCCTTGTGCACGTGCACTTCCCGCGCCGCGGGTTCCAGATCCAACCGGAGACGACATGAACACCGCCACGAAACGCCAGACCGCTGTCATCACCGGCGCCGCCTCGGGCTTCGGCCTGGAAGCCAGCCGCATCGCCGCCGGTCGCGGCATGAACGTGGTCATGGCCGACGTGCAGCAGGCCGCGCTGGACAAGGCCGTGCCCGAGATCCTGGCCATCGCCCAGGCCCACGGCTGTGCCGTGCTGCCCTTCCGCATCGACGTCGCCAAGGCCAGCGAATTCGAAGCCCTCGGCGCGGCCACGCTGGCCCGTTTCGGCGCGCCCAGCTTCTTTTTCAATAACGCCGGTGTCGGCGCCGGCGGCCTGATCTGGGAACACACGCTGAAGGACTGGGAGTGGGTCGTCGGCGTCAACCTGATGGGCGTGGCCCACGGCGTGCGCGTCTTCACGCCGATGATGCTGGCCGCCGCCGAAGCCGACCCGGCCTTTGTCGGCCACATCGTCAACACCGCCAGCATGGCCGGCCTGCTGAATGCGCCGAACATGGGCGTCTACAACGTCACCAAGCACGCGGTGGTGGCGATGAGCGAAACGCTCTATCAGGACCTGACGCTGGTCACCGAACAGGTTCACGCCCACGTGCTGTGTCCGTATTTCGTGCCCACCGGCATCCACCTCAGCGAACGCAACCGGCCGGCTGAATTCCAGGAGGACGTGCAGCCCACGCGCAGCCAGTTGATCGCCCAGGCCATGAGCGACCAGGCCGTGACACGCGGCAAGCTGACCGCCGCACAGGTGGCGCAATACGTCTTCGACGCGATGGACGCGAACCGCTTCTACGTCTTCAGCCACCCGCACGCGCTGTCCGGCGTGCAGACGCGACTGGAAGACATCCTGACGCTGCGCAACCCCACCGATCCATTCCACGCCAAGCCTGAAATCGGCCAGCACCTGCGGGCGGCGCTGCGCGAGGGCAAGACCCGCGCCTGAAGTTGACCGTGCGTGGTGTAGCGCTTCAGCAAGCCAGCGCCACCGCCTGCAAAGGCTGGGCGGTGGCCGCATTGGTGACCACAAAGACCACGCGGCGCGGGTAGGCCGGGTCGCCACGCGAGACCGGCAGCTGCAACTGCTGGGTGGCGCTGGCGGCCCAGTTGGCGACCGGTCGATACAGGCGAACGACGTGGTCGTGGCGCAGTGTTTCGCCGCTGTTCTCGCCGGCCTTCACCACGCTTTGGTGGCCGTCTTCCAGCACCGCCCAGTAGCCTGAACGTTGGGCGGCGCTGCCGGGTGTGGCGGCGATCTTCGCGGTCACGGCGTCGCCTTCGCGTTGCAGCGTCACGCTGATGCCGCTGTCGCCGGCCGGCGCCGGCAACTTGGGCCACACCTTCCAATCGCGCCCGGCCGCGCGCACCTGGGGTGTGTAGACCTGCGCAGAGCCGGCCAGCCGCGCCAGGTCGTGCTGGCGTGCGGTGGCCTCGGGCGTGGCAAAGCGGTCGGGCCAGCCCAGGCGGTCCCAGTAGGTGACGTGGAAGGCCAGCGCCAGCACGTCGGGCCGGCCCTTCAGCGTGGACAACCAGCGGTCGGCCGGTGGGCAGGAACTGCAGCCTTCCGAGGTGTACAGCTCGACAACCGTCGGTACCGTGGCGCCAGATGCGGCAGTGCACGCGCCCGCAGCCAGCGCGCCGGGTGCGCTGAACGCCATCAGTGCCATCGTCACGGCGAACGGGCGCAGCGGCCAGGGAAGGGCCCCAGTCCATCGGGTCGGCAGCATCATCTTCAGCCTCCAGTCCTCCGTGGTCGTGCCCGGGCCGTCCGACCTTACAGCGCGCCGGTCACCAACTCGCTTCGCGCTCGGGCGTGGCGCCGATCTTGTGGATGGACAGGTCGGCGCCCTCGTACTCTTCTTCGGCGCTCAAACGCAGTGGCATGAACAGCCGGATGCCACCGTAGACCAGCAAACCGGCCAGCATCGCCCAGCCCACGCCCAGCAGCGTGCCCATCAACTGCGCCGCCACGCTGACGCCGCCGATGCCGCCCAGCGCCGTGTTGCCGAAGATGCCGCAGGCCAGGCCGCCCCAGGCGCCGCACAGGCCGTGCAGCGGCCACACGCCCAGCACGTCGTCGATCTTCCAGCGGTTCTGCGTCAGCGTGAACATCGAGACGAATACCGCGCCGGCCACCGCGCCCACCACCAGCGCGCCGGCCGGGTGCATCACGTCCGAACCCGCACACACGGCCACCAGCCCGGCCAGCGGGCCGTTGTAGGCGAAACCGGGGTCGTTCTTGCCCATCAGCGTGGCCACCAGCGTGCCGCCCACCATCGCCATCAGCGAGTTCACCGCCACCAGCCCGCTGATCTTGTCGATGGTCTGCGCGCTCATCACGTTGAAGCCGAACCAGCCCACCGCCAGGATCCAGGCGCCCAGCGCCAGGAACGGAATGCTCGACGGCGGGTGAGCGCTGATCGCGCCGTCCTTGCGGTAGCGGTTGGCGCGCGCGCCCAGCAGCAGCACCGCGACCAGCCCGATCCAGCCGCCCACCGCGTGCACCACCACGCTGCCGGCGAAGTCGTGGAACTCGGCGCCGGTGGCCGACTTGATCCAGGCCTGAATGCCCCAGGCCTGGTTCCAGGCCACGCCTTCGAACACCGGGTAGATCAACCCCACCAGCACGCCGGTGGCGATCAGCTGCGGGCCGAAGCGGGCGCGCTCGGCGATACCACCCGAGACGATGGCCGGGATCGCCGCGGCGAAAGTCAGCAGGAAGAAGAACTTGACCAGTTCGTAGCCGTTCTTCGCCGCCAGTGCCTCGGCGCCGGTGAAGAAGCTCACCCCGTAGGCGACGCTGTAGCCGACGAAGAAGTAGGCCAGCGTCGAGACCGAGAAATCGACCAGAATCTTGACCAGTGCGTTGACCTGGTTCTTCTTGCGCACCGTGCCCAGTTCCAGGAACGCAAAGCCGGCGTGCATCGCCAGCACCATGATGGCGCCCAGCAGAATGAACAGGGCGTCGGTGCCCTGCTTGA
>JANMZP010000055.1:0-11230 GCA_031383435.1 Betaproteobacteria bacterium
GACACCGGCGGCAGCAATGTGCAGTTCTCGGTGAACCCGCAGAACGGCCGGCTCATCGTTATCGAGATGAACCCGCGCGTGTCGCGCTCGTCGGCGCTGGCGTCCAAGGCCACGGGTTTCCCGATCGCCAAGGTGGCGGCCAAACTGGCCGTGGGCTACACGCTGGACGAGCTGCGCAACGACATCACCGGGGGTGCGACGCCGGCCAGTTTCGAGCCCAGCATCGATTACGTGGTGACCAAGATTCCGCGTTTCGCCTTCGAGAAATTCCCCGCCGCCGACCCGCACTTGACGACGCAGATGAAGAGCGTGGGCGAGGTGATGGCCATCGGCCGCACCTTCCAGGAAAGCTTCCAGAAGGCGCTGCGCGGTTTGGAAACCGGCATCGACGGGCTGAGTGAGCGCACGTCCTGCAAGGAATCGGATCGCGATGAAATCATCGACGAGATCGGCAATGCCGGCCCCGAGCGCATCCTGTTTCTGGCCGATGCCTTCCGCATCGGCATGAGCCAGGACGAGATCTTCGAAGAGACGGCCGTGGACCCCTGGTTCCTGGCGCAGATCGAAGAGTTGATCAGCATCGAAAAGAAACTGACCGGCAACCAGGTGGCCGACCTCAGCGCGGCCGAGATGCGCTTCGTCAAGCAGAAGGGCTTTTCGGACCGCCGCCTGGCCAAGCTGATGGCGACCAACCAGCACGCGGTGCGCGAACACCGCCACGCCTTGGGCGTGCGCCCGGTCTACAAGCGCGTGGACACCTGCGCGGCCGAATTCGCGACGCAGACCGCCTACCTGTATTCGACGTACGAGGAAGAGTGCGAGGCCGAGCCGACGGCGCGCAAGAAGATCATGGTGCTGGGCGGCGGGCCCAACCGCATCGGCCAGGGCATCGAGTTCGACTACTGCTGCGTGCACGCCGCGCTGGCCCTGCGCGAAGACGGTTACGAGACCATCATGGTCAACTGCAACCCCGAGACGGTGTCCACCGACTACGACACCAGCGACCGCCTTTACTTCGAGCCGGTGACGCTGGAGGACGTGCTGGAGATCGTCGCCAAGGAACAGCCCCTGGGCGTGATCGTCCAGTACGGCGGTCAGACGCCTTTGAAGCTGGCGCTGGACCTGGAGCGTGCGGGGGTGCCCATCATCGGCACCAGCCCGGACAGCATCGACATTGCCGAAGACCGCGAGCGCTTCCAGAAGCTGCTGCACGAACTGGGCCTGCGTCAGCCGCCCAACCGAACGGCACGCACCGAAGAACAGGCGCTGGCGCTGGCGCAGGAGATCGGCTACCCGCTGGTCGTGCGCCCCAGCTACGTGCTGGGCGGCCGCGCGATGGAAATCGTGCACGGCGACAAGGACCTGGAGCGCTACATGCGCGAGGCCGTCAAGGTCAGCGAGAAGAGCCCGGTGCTGCTCGACCGCTTCCTGGACGATGCCATCGAGGTCGACGTCGATTGCATCGCCGACAGCGAAGGCAACGTGATGATCGGCGGCATCATGGAACACGTGGAGGCCGCCGGCATCCACAGCGGCGACTCGGCCTGTTCGCTGCCGCCCTACACGCTGAGCGCGGCGCTGCAAGACGAGATGCGTCGCCAGGCCACCGTCATGGCCCGGGCGCTGAAGGTGGTGGGGTTGATGAACACGCAGTTCGCCATCCAGGGCGAAGGCGATCAGGCCGTGGTCTACGTGCTGGAAGTCAACCCGCGCGCCTCGCGCACCGTGCCGTACGTCAGCAAAGCCACGGGACAGGCGCTGGCCAAGATCGCCGCCCGTTGCATGGCCGGGCAGACGCTGGCCTCGCAGCGCAGCGCCGACGGCCTGCCGCCGCGCGAGGTGGTGCCAACCTACTTCAGCGTCAAGGAAGCCGTCTTCCCGTTCAACAAATTCCCGGGTGTGGACCCCGTCCTGGGGCCCGAGATGCGCAGCACCGGCGAAGTCATGGGTGTCGGCCGCACCTTCGGCGAAGCCATGTTGAAGAGCCAGCTCGGTGCCGGTTCGCGCCTGCCCGCCAAGGGCACAGTGGTGATCACCGTGAAGAACAGCGACAAGCCGCGCGCCGTGGCCGTGGCCAAAGACCTGGTGGCGCTGGGCTTCAGCGTGGTGGCGACCAAAGGCACGGCTGCGGCCATTGCGGCGGCGGGTTTGCCGGTGAAGGTTGTCAACAAGGTCAAGGACGGCCGGCCGCACATCGTCGACATCGTGAAGGCCGGCGAGATCCAGCTGGTCTACACGACGGTGGACGAGACCCGCACGGCGATTGCCGATTCGCGCTACATCCGTACCGCAGCCCTGGCCAACCGCATCACGTACTACACGACGATGGCCGGCGCCGAAGCGGCCACCGAAGCGCTGAAGCACCGTGATGATTTGGCCGTCACGTCTTTGCAAGACCTGCACGCCGAACTGCGCTGATGCCCGCAGCGGTGGGTATCAGCCCTGTGCTGATGCCTATCGCCCGCTGCGGTCGTCGGCGCTAAACTCACTTCCAAGCCGTCCGCCGCAGGTTGCCCCCACGGGTTCCTGCGGCGGATTCACTTTGTATCCGCCTCATCCCAGTCCCTGCCATGCTCACCATCCCCCTGACCCAACGCGGCGCCGAGTTGCTGAAGAACGAGTTGCACCAACTCAAGACCGTCGAACGCCATGCGGTGATCCAGGCGATCTCTGAGGCGCGTGCCCAGGGCGACCTGTCCGAGAACGCGGAATACGAAGCGGCCAAGGACAAGCAGGGCTTCATCGAAGGCCGCATCAAGGACCTGGAAGGCAAACTGGCGGCGGCACAGATCATCGAACCGTCCAGTCTGGACGCCGACGGCAAGATTGTTTTCGGCTCGACGGTGGACCTGGAAGACGAGGACAGCGGTGTCAAGGTCACCTACCAGATCGTTGGCGACGACGAGGCCGACCTGAAGCTGGGTCTGGTCTCCATCAGCAGCCCGATTGCCCGTGCGCTGATCGGCAAGGAAGCCGGTGACGTGGCCGAAGTGCAAGCCCCGGGCGGCCTGCGGCGCTGGGAAGTCATGGGCGTGCGCTACGCCTGATGGCGGCGGTTTGATGGCGCTGGGCTTCGAGCGCGCGCGGCGTCTGTTGCCGGGCCTGTGGGCCGGCTTTCTGCTGTGTGTCGCGGCGGTCGCCACGCCTGCTGCTTTCGCCGTGCTGATGCCCGCCGACGCCGGGCGCGTGGCAGCCCGCATCCTGGTGCAGGAAGCCTATGTCAGTCTGCTGCTGGGTGCTGTGTTGCTGGTGCTGGAACGCACGGTGGCACGGCGTGCGGTCGCAACCGGGCAGGGCAGCCAGTTCTCCACCGGCATGGTGCTGGCGCTGGGCACGGTGTTCTGCACGGTGCTGGGCTACTTCGCCGTGCAGATGCAGCTACCGGCGGCTCGGCTGGGGCAAGGCTCCTTGAGCTTTGGCCAACTGCACGCGGTCAGCGCGCTGTTCTTCGGCGTCAAGGCTCTGCTCGTGCTGGCCCTGGCGTGGCGGGCCGCTGCAGTCAGTCCTGCTGCTTCTTCTTGATGCTGGTCACGCGCGGACGCACGCGCTTGACCTGACCGCCAGGGGTGACGCGTTCGTTGCCGAAGACCTTGATCTTCTTCACCGTGGCGCGGTGGTTGCCGCTCTTCGAAAAGCTGACCACCTTGACGGTGCGGGTGCCCGGTTGGCGGTCGTCACGGTCGCCCTTGTCCTTGGACTCGACCTTGGGCGGCATGGGCCGCCAGAGCACCAACAACTTGCCGATGTGCTGGATGGGCGCGGCGTTCAGCTTCTCGGCCAGTGTGGCCAGCATGGCTTCGCGGGCCGGGCGGTCGTCAGAGAACACGCGGATCTTGATCAGCCCGTGGGCGTTCAGGGCGTGATCAACTTCCTTCTCGACGCCAGGCGTCAGGCCGTCGCCACCGATCATCACGACGGGGTCCAGGTGGTGGGCTTCGGAGCGGTGCTCTTTGCGTTGGGCGGGGGAAAGCTGAATGGCAGTCATCCCCGTATTATCGGTCGCTCATGAAAGTTATCAGTCAAAGCAAGAAAATCAACAAGGCGTGGGTACACGAACACGCCAGCGATCCTTACGTGAAGATGGCCAAGCGCGACGGCTATCGAGCCCGCGCCGCCTACAAGCTGAAGGAGATCGACGAGACCTTCAAGCTGCTCAAGCCGGGCCATGTGGTGGTTGATCTGGGTGCCACGCCAGGTGCCTGGTGTCAGTACCTGCGGCGCAAGTTCGCGCAGGGCGGCGCGGCGGTGGGGCAGCTCAACGGCAGCATCATCGCGCTGGACCTGCTGGACTTCGAACCCATCGAGGGCGTCACCTTCATCCAAGGCGATTTCCGTGAGGACGATGTGTTGCAGGCGCTGGTCAAGGAGCTCGACGGCCGGGCTGTGGATGTGGTGGTGTCGGACATGGCACCCAACCTGTCGGGCATTGCCGCCACCGACGCGGCGCGGATTTCGCACCTGATCGAGCTGGCGGTGGATTTCTCCATCAACCACCTGCGCCCCGATGGCGCATTGGTCTGCAAGATCTTCCACGGCGGCGCCTATGCGCCGATGGCGGCGCTGTTCAAGCAGACCTTTCGCGTGGTCAAGCCGATCAAGCCCAAGGCCTCGCGCGACAAGTCATCAGAGACCTTTCTGGTCGGCATGGGTCTCAAGGCGCGCTAAGGTCGCGGCGCGTCAGCAAGAGGGCGTGCGGGAAGGCCGTTTCATGCGGGTGGAATCCCCCCTTGATGCGGGCTTGCAGGCCCTTGACTAATCTAGAATCGATCACACATACCGTGGAATGCGACACCTCGGGCCCGAAGTGCCGCACCGCTGAAATGAAGAAGGAGCCGCGGTGAACAATCAATGGTTTTCAAAGGTCGCTGTATGGCTGGTGATAGCACTCGTGCTGTTCACCGTGTTCAAGCAGTTCGACCGTGGCGCGGCACAAGGCAACCAGATCGGTTATTCCGATTTCCTGGAAGAAGTACGCGGCAAACGCATCAAGTCGGTTCTGCTGCAGGAAAATCCGGGCGGCGGCACCGAGATCGTGGCCACCACCAGTGACGACAAGCGCCTGCGCAGCACGGCAACCTACCTTGACCGTGGCCTCGTCGGCGACCTCATCGCCAATGGCGTCAAGTTCGACGTCAAGCCCCGTGAAGAGCCTAGCCTGCTGATGAACATCCTGGTCAGCTGGGGTCCGATGCTGCTGCTGATTGGCGTCTGGATCTACTTCATGCGCCAGATGCAAGGCGGCGGCAAGGGTGGCGCTTTCAGCTTCGGCAAGAGCAAAGCCAAGATGCTGGACGAGGCCAACAACACCACCACCTTTGCCGACGTTGCCGGTTGCGACGAGGCCAAGGAAGAAGTGAAGGAACTGGTCGACTTCCTGAAAGACCCGCAAAAGTTCCAGAAGCTGGGTGGTCGCATTCCGCGTGGCGTGTTGCTGGTCGGCCCTCCGGGAACTGGCAAGACCCTGCTGGCCAAGGCCATTGCCGGTGAGGCCAAGGTACCTTTCTTCGCCATCAGCGGCTCTGACTTCGTCGAGATGTTCGTCGGCGTCGGCGCGGCCCGCGTGCGCGACATGTTCGAGCAGGCCAAGAAAAGCGCGCCCTGCATCATCTTCATCGACGAAATCGACGCCGTTGGCCGCCACCGTGGCGCTGGCCTGGGTGGCGGTAACGACGAGCGCGAGCAGACGCTGAACCAGATGCTGGTCGAGATGGACGGCTTCGAGACCAACCTGGGCGTCATCGTGATGGCGGCCACCAACCGGCCTGACATCCTCGACCCCGCGCTGCTGCGTCCGGGCCGTTTCGACCGCCAGGTCTACGTCACGCTGCCCGATGTGCGCGGCCGTGAGCAGATCCTGAACGTGCACATGCGCAAGGTGCCGGTGGGGCAGGACATCCGCGCCGACATCCTGGCGCGCGGCACGCCCGGCTTCAGCGGTGCCGACCTGGCCAACCTGGTCAACGAGGCGGCGCTGTTTGCGGCACGCCGCAATGGCCGCGTGGTCGAGATGCTGGACTTCGAGAAGGCCAAGGACAAGATCATGATGGGCCCCGAGCGGAAGTCCATGGTCATGCCCGAGGAAGAGCGCAAGAACACCGCGTACCACGAAGCTGGGCATGCGTTGGTTGCCCGCCTGATGCCCAAGACCGACCCGGTGCACAAGGTCACCGTCATTCCCCGTGGCCGTGCCTTGGGTGTGACCATGCAATTGCCTGAAGGCGATCGCTACAGCCTGGACAAGGAGCGCATGTTGTCGACCATCAGCGTGCTCTTCGGTGGCCGCATTGCCGAAGAAGTCTTCATGAACCAGATGACGACGGGTGCTTCGAACGACTTCGAACGGGCGACGGCCATCGCCCGCGACATGGTCACGCGCTACGGCATGACCGATGAGCTGGGCCCGATGGTCTACGCCGAGAACGAGGGCGAAGTCTTCCTGGGCCGCAGCGTTACCAAGACGACCAGCATGTCGGAAGACACCATGCGCAAGGTCGACGGCGTGATCCGCCGCATCATCGACGAGCAGTACGGCATTGCGCGCAAACTGGTCGAGGACAACAAGGACAAGATGCACGCGATGGCGCGTGCCCTGCTGGAATGGGAAACCATCGACGCCGAGCAGATCGACGACATCATGAACGGCAAGCCGCCACGGCCGCCGAAAGACTGGACACCCTCGGCGACCAAGACGCCCGGCGGTCCGACCGCGCCGGTGGGCACCGACAGCGCACCGGCTGCCGCGTAACTTTCTGCTTCCGGTTCCATCCGGTTGCGAGCGGGGCTTCAGGCCCCGCTCGGTGTTTCTGAGGCCACTGATGGACAGCCCCACGCACTGGCAGACCACGCGGTTCCGTATTGACCTGTCGCGGCCGCGCGTCATGGGCATCGTCAATGCCACGCCCGATTCTTTTTCCGATGGCGGCCAGCACGCCACTGCCAGCGCGGCCATTGCGCACTGCGAGCAACTGGTGCGCGAAGGTGCTGATCTGCTGGACATCGGCGGTGAATCGACGCGGCCTGGCGCGCAAGCCCCGGGCGATGACGGCGAATTGCAGCGCGTGCTGCCCGTGCTGCGGGCGGCCGTCACGATGGGTGTGCCCGTCTCGGTGGACACCAGTTCGCCGCGCGTGATGGCCGAAGCGCTGGCGCTGGGCGTGGACATCGTCAACGACGTGCGCGCGCTGCGCCGGCCGGGCGCGTTGGCCTGCGTGGCGGCACATCTGCAGGCTGGTGTCTGCCTGATGCACATGCGGGGCGAGCCCGCGAGCATGCAGTCGCTGGCCGACTACGGCGATGTGCTGGCTGAGGTGCGCGACTTCCTGCGCGCCAGCGCACTGGCGGTGGAAGCGGCTGGTGTGGCGCGCGAGCGCATCGCCATCGACCCGGGCATCGGCTTTGCCAAGCGGCCCGAGCACAATCTGGCCTTGCTGACGCGCCAGAAGGAACTGTGCCGGCTGGGCTGGCCGCTGCTGGTGGGGTGGTCGCGCAAAGGCACGCTGGGCCTGCTGACGGGCCGCCCTGTCGGGCAGCGTGTGGTGGCCAGCGTGACGGCTGCGCTGCTTGCGGCGCAGCGCGGTGCCGCGATCTTGCGCGTGCATGACGTCGCGGCCACCGTGGACGCCCTGAAAGTCTGGCACGCGGTCGAATCGGGCTCTATCGACGGCACGGCCTGAACCCACACCCCTGCACACAACCCGGTGCCCAGTCGGGCAGGAACCGCCAGCGCGGCGGTCAAAATTCGAGGCGAGGAACCACAACATGAGCAGAACCTATTTCGGCACCGACGGCATCCGCGGCACGGTGGGCAAGCCGCCCATCACGCCCGACTTCATGCTGCGCCTGGGCCACGCCGTTGGCCACGTGCTGCGCCGTCATGCGCAACGCCCCACGGTGCTGATCGGCAAGGACACGCGCATTTCGGGCTACATGCTCGAATCGTCGCTGGAAGCCGGCTTCGCGTCGGCCGGTGTGGACGTGCTGCTCAGCGGCCCGCTGCCGACACCCGGCGTGGCCTACCTGACGCGGGCGCTGCGGCTGGATCTGGGCGTGGTCATCAGTGCCTCGCACAACGCCTACATGGACAACGGCGTCAAATTCTTCTCGGCACGCGGCGAGAAGCTGCCCGACGAGTGGGAAGCCGACGTCGAAGCCGAGATGCTGAAGGAGCCGTCCTGGGTGGACTCGGCCAACCTGGGCAAGGCCAGGCGCCTGGAGGACGCCCGCGGGCGCTACATCGAATTCTGCAAGAGCACCGTGCCGCACAGCCTGTCGCTGCGTGGCATGAAGATCGTCATCGACGCGGCGCACGGCGCGGCGTACCACGTCGCGCCCGATGTCTTTCACGAGCTGGGTGCCACGGTGGTCACCATCGGTTGCAGCCCCAACGGCCTGAACATCAACGCCGGCGTGGGGGCCACCTCGCCGCAAGCCCTGGTGGCTGCGGTGGCCGAGCACCGCGCGGACTACGGTGTGGCCCTGGACGGCGATGCCGACCGCCTACAGCTGGTTGACGTCCAAGGCCGGCTCTACAACGGCGACGAGCTGCTTTACGTGATGGCCGCCGACCGCCTGGCCAAGGGTCAGCCTGTTCCTGGCGTGGTGGGCACGTTGATGACCAACATGGCCATCGAGCAGGCGCTGGGCCGGCTGGGCGTGGACCTGGTTCGCGCCAAGGTCGGCGACCGCTATGTGCTGGAAGAACTGGCCGCGCGCGGCTGGCAGCTGGGCGGCGAGAGCTCGGGCCACCTGCTGGCACTGGACCGCCACACCACCGGCGACGGCATCGTCAGTGCACTGCAGATCCTGCAGGCTGTGCGCAGCAAAGGCTGTTCGCTGGCCGCGCTGCTGGACGGCGTGACCCTGTACCCGCAGACCCTGATCAATGTGCGCCTGCCCGATGGCAGCGACTGGCGGCGCAACACGGCCCTGGCAGACAGCCAGCGGGCAGCCGAGCGCGCCTTGGGCGACAGCGGCCGCGTGCTGATACGCGCCTCGGGCACCGAGCCCGTGCTGCGCGTGATGGTCGAGGCGCGCGATGGCGAACTGGGCCGCCTGTGCGCCCAGCAGATGGCAGCGGCTGCCGCCGCCGGCTGAGCGGCCGCCGTGGTGCCGAAGCGCCGGCGCGCCGCAGAACCTCAGCGCTTCGGCGGAAGCAGCGCGCGGGACGTCAGCACCTCGCGAAAGACCTGCTTGGCGGCGGCCGGCCTGACCAGAGCCGCAGCACAGGCCAGGCGAATGGCAGATCGGTTCAACAGGGTTGTATGGTCCGAATGGATGACATCCGTCACGGTATTGGAGCAATATGACAGTTGCATGAACTCTGGATGACGTTTTTGTGGGGGGCGGTGGCTCTCGCCTGACTGTCACAAGCCTGTCATTCACTGAATCTAGAGTCGAAAGATCGCAAACACTGCTGTCGAGGTACGTTCATGACCCTGCTGAATTTCCGCGTCGTTGCCACTGCTGGCAGTCTGGCCGTCTGCTCGTTTGCCGTTTTGGCGCAAGACGTGACCGGTGCCGGCGCTTCCTTCCCGGCACCCGTTTATGCCAAGTGGGCTGACGCCTACAACAAGGCCACCGGTGCCCGTATCAACTACCAGTCGGTCGGCTCCGGTGCCGGCATGAAGCAGATCAAGGCCAAGACCGTCGACTTCGGCGCTTCCGATGCCCCGCTGCAAGACGACGAACTGACCAAGGATGGCCTGATCCAGTTCCCGATGGTGATCGGCGGCGTGGTGCCCGTGGTCAACATCGTCGGCATCACGCCCGGCCAGATCAAGATGACCGGTGAACTGCTGGGCAATATCTACCTGGGCAAGATCACGAAGTGGAACGACCCCGCTCTGGCCGCGCTGAACCCGGGCGTTCCGCTGCCGGCGGCGGACATCGCGGTGGTGCGCCGTGCGGATGGCTCGGGCACCAGCTTCAACTTCACCAACTACCTGTCGAAGGTGAATGCCGAATGGAAGGCCAAGGTCGGTGAAGGCACCGCCGTCAACTGGCCGGTGGGCGCGGGCGGCAAGGGCAACGAAGGCGTTTCGGCCTTCGTGCAACGCCTGCCCAATTCGATCGGCTACGTGGAATACGCCTACGCCAAGCAGAACAAGATGTCTTTCGTGTTGCTGAAGAACAAGGCCGGCGTTTTCGTGCCACCGGACGACCTGAACTTCAAGGCTGCCGCTGCCAGTGCGGACTGGAGCAAGACCTTCTACCAGGTGCTGACCGATCAGGCGGGCAAGGACGCCTGGCCGATCACGGCCGCGACCTTCATCATGATGCACAAGTCGCAGGACAAGCCCGTCAACGCCACCAACGCGCTGAAGTTCTTCGACTGGGCCTACAACTCTGGCGACAAAATGGCCGCTGACCTCGAATACGTGCCGATGCCTGATGGCGTCAAGACGCTGGTGCGCAAGCTGTGGAGCGACAGCCTCAAGGACGGTGCCGGCAAGCCTGTCGCCTACAAGTGACGGGCCGCGGGCGTCGGTCTCCCCGGTGCCCACCCGTTCCACCAGCCCCTCCGTGGAGTCGCCGTGTCCGCAACCCTCCCTGCGAGTGCCCTTGAAACCATCCAGCGCGTCACACCGATGAGCCCGCCGCCAGATCGTCGCCGTGTTGCACCCTGGGCTGACACGCTGTTTTCGGCCGTGGCGCACGGCGCGGCCTGGCTGACGCTGTTGCTGCTGGTTGGCATCATCGTTTCGCTGCTGATCGGCGCAGCACCGGCCATTCGGGAGTTCGGACTCGGTTTTTTGTGGTCGGCCGACTGGGATCCGGTGAAGGAAAAATTCGGCGGCCTGGTGATGATCTACGGCACGCTGATGACGTCGTTCATCGCGCTGCTGATCGCTGTGCCGGTGAGCTTCGGCATCGCGCTGTTCCTGACCGAACTGTCGCCGCAGTGGCTGAAGCGCCCGCTGGGCGTGGCCATTGAACTGCTGGCCGCGGTGCCCTCCATCGTCTACGGCATGTGGGGCCTGCTGGTCTTTGGCCCGCTGCTGGCCACCTATGTGCAGCAGCCGTTGCAGGCGGCCTTCGGCAAGGTGCCCGTGCTGGGTGCGCTGCTGTCCGGCCCGCCGGTGGGCATCGGCATCCTGTCGGCCGGCATCATCCTGGCGATCATGATCATTCCGTTCATCGCTTCGGTGATGCGGGACGTGTTCGAGGTGACGCCAGCGCTGCTCAAGGAATCGGCCTACGGCCTGGGCGCCACCACCTGGGAAGTGGTGTC
>JANMZP010000109.1:0-8938 GCA_031383435.1 Betaproteobacteria bacterium
CTTGAAGGCCTTGCTGCCGGCGGTCTTGCCGGTCGAGGTGGGCTGAGGCCGGCTCCACGGGCACCATGAAAACGGCCCCGAAGGGCCGTTGTGCATGCGGCGCCTGAATGGCTTGAGGCAGCACGAGGCGCTGTACAGCGCCGGTCTTGACGCTGCGCCTAGGCCAGGCCCATGTCGAGCCGCTTGGGCGATTCGTGGTGGTGGTTCTGCAGCCGGTCCTTGTGGCGCACGACCTGGCGGTCGAGCTTGTCCATCAGCTGGTCGATGGCCGCGTACATGTCTTCGGCGGCGTTCTCGATGAAGATGTCGCGGCCCTTGACGTGCAGCGTCACCTCGGCTTTCTGCCTTCGTTCCTTTTCCTTCAGCTTCTCCACCGTCAGCAACACCGTGACATCCACGACCTGGTCGAAGTGCCGGGTCACGCGCTCCAGCTTGGTGAGGACGTACTCACGCAGGGCCGGGGTGACTTCGAGATGATGTCCGCTGATCGTCAAGTTCATCAGAACCTCCTTGGGGGGGAAGGGAGTGAAACGCCGACGGCGGAGCCGCCGGCAGGGGGGAACCAGAAAAGCAATGAAGGTGGGGGAAGGGGTGGGTACTGCGATGCGGCGGGTGCCGTTGGAACCAGTGTGCACCGGTTGTGCAGGCCTGACAAGCGAGCACCACGAATGGGGGATTGACGCTGTGAAGGATGCCACTTTCCCTATCACTTCTGCTGGCCCGCTGCGCTGCGCCGCTCACTTTATGCTGGCATGCCTTGCGCTTTCCAGCCACCGCTCATCACAGTCCGCTGGCCTTCAGGACCCACACCGCCCATGCCCACCCACCCCCCCTTGCTGATCCGCAACGCCACGCTGCCCGACGGCCGCACCGGCATCGACCTGCTGGCCCTGGGCGGCCGCATCGCGGCCGTCGGCCCGGCACTGGCCGCACCACCCGGGGTGACGGCCATCGACGCCGCCGGCTGGCTGCTCAGCCCGCCCTTCGTCGACGCCCACTTCCACATGGATTCGACGCTCAGCTACGGCCTGCCGCGCGTCAACGCCAGCGGCACGCTGCTGGAAGGCATTGCGCTGTGGGGCGAGCTGAAACCGCTGCTGACCGAGGAAGCGCTGGTCGAACGCGCGCTGGCCTATTGCGACTGGGCGGTGGCGCGCGGGCTGCTGGCCATCCGCAGCCACGTCGACATCTGCGACGACCGCCTGCTGGCCGTGCGCGCCTTGCTGGAGGTCAAGCGCCAAGTGGCCGGCGCCATCGACCTGCAGCTGGTGGCCTTTCCGCAGGACGGCCTGCTGCGCTCGCCCGGCGCGCTGGTCAACCTGCAGCGCGCGCTGGACCTGGGTGTCGACGTGGTCGGCGGCATCCCGCATTTCGAGCGCACGATGGACGAAGGCGCGCAAAGCGTGAAGCTGCTGTGCGAACTGGCCGCCGAGCGCGGCCTGCGCGTGGACATGCACTGCGACGAAAGCGACGACCCGCTGTCGCGCCACATTGAGACGCTGGCCCTGCACACCCAGCGCCTGGGCCTGCAGGGCCGCGTGACGGGCTCGCACCTGACGTCCATGCACTCGATGGACAACTACTACGTCAGCAAGCTGCTGCCGCTGATCGCCGAGGCCGGCGTGCACGCGGTGGCCAACCCGCTGATCAACATCACCCTGCAGGGCCGCCACGACAGCTATCCCAAGCGGCGCGGCATGACCCGTGTGCCCGAACTGCTGGCCGCCGGCGTGAATGTGGGTTTCGGCCAGGACTGCGTGATGGACCCCTGGTACGCACTGGGTTCGGGCGACATGCTCGAGGTGGCCGCGATGGGCCTGCATGTGGCGCAGATGACCTCGGTGGCTGGCCAGCGGCAGTGCTTTGACGCGGTGACCGTGAACAACGCGCGCGTGCTGGGGCTGGAGGGCTACGGTCTGGACCTGGGCTGTCGCGCTGACTTCGTCTTGCTGCAGGCCCGCACACCGCAAGAAGCGCTGCGTTTGCGGGCACAGCGCCTGCTGGTGGTGCGCGGCGGGCGGGTGCTCTCGCGCATGGCACCGGCCACCGCCGAACTGGCCTTGCCGGGGCGCCCGGCCAGCGTGGATTTCACCCGACACCCCGCTGGCTAGAATCGTTGCGCTTCCTGACCTTAAGTCGTACCTGCACACAAAAATGAAACTGATCGGTTCACTCACCAGCCCCTACGTGCGCAAAGTGCGCGTTGTGATGGCCGAAAAGAAGCTCGACTTCCAGCTGCTGTTGGAAGATGTGTGGCACAGCGACGCCATCCTCAAGAGCAACCCGCTGGGCCGCGTGCCCTGCCTGGTGCTGGACGGCGGCGAGGCGGTCTTCGATTCGCGCGTCATCGTGGAATACCTCGACACCCTGTCGCCGGTGGGCAAGCTGATCCCGCCCAGCGGCCGCGAACGGGTGGAAGTGCGCACCTGGGAAGCGCTGTCCGACGGCTTGCTCGACGCCAGCATCGCCGCGCGCATGGAAGCCATCTGGGGCGGCCGCACGGCCGAGCAGCGCTCGCAAGCCTGGATCGACCGCCAGATGAGCCGCGTGATGACCGCCATCACCGCGATGAGCCAGGGCCTGGCCGACAAGCCTTTCTGCGCCGGCAACCACTTCACGCTGGCCGATGTGGCGGTGGGTTGCGCGCTGGGCTATCTGGACTACCGGTATGCCCACATCGACTGGCGCAGCGGCAACCCCAATCTGCACAAGCTGTTCGACAAGCTGCAGACACGGCCCAGCTTCATCGATACAGCGCCGCCGGCGGCCTGAAGCGGCCGCACCGGCTGTAGTGCCACGATGGTGTTCGAGGACCTGCACAGCTACCAGCCGAAGCACGGCCACGGGCTGCCGCACGACCCCTTCAACGCCATCGTCGGCCCGCGGCCCATCGGCTGGATCAGCACGAAAAGCCGCGCCGGCCTGGTGAACCTGGCACCCTACAGTTTCTTCAACGCCTTCAACTACACGCCGCCGATCATCGGCTTCGCCAGCATCGGCGCGAAGGACACGCTGCGCCACATCACCGAGACCGGCGAATTCGTCTGGAACCTGGTGACGCGCCCGCTGGCCGAGGCGATGAACGCCAGTTGCGCCGCCGTGCCGCCCGAGGTGAACGAGTTCGAACTGGCCGGCCTGACGGCGCTGCCCTGCAGCGTGGTGAACGTGCCCCGCGTTGGCGAAAGCCCGGTTGCTTTCGAATGCCGGCTGACCCAGCAGATCCAGTTGCAAGGCGTGGACGGCGTGCCCGTGCCGACCTGGCTGACGCTGGGCGAGGTGGTGGCCGTGCACATTGCGCGCGAACTGCTGGTGGACGGCGTCTACGAGACCGCCGCCGCCCAGCCCATCCTGCGCGGCGGCGGGCCGGCCGACTACTTCGGCATCAGCGCCGAAGGCCGCTTCCGGCTGTTCAGGCCGCGATAATCCCGACCTCTTTTTCAGGAAGCTTCGCCATGCGCCACACCGCTTTGTTGATCGCCAGCCTGGTTCTGTTCGCCGGCCTCGCCCAAGCCCAGCAGGTGCTGCTGGAAGTTGACACCGGCGGCAACCGCATCTTGACGCTGAACCCGACCACTGGGGCGGTGATCAACGCGGCCTTCATCCTCGACGCCAACAACGCTGCCACCTACGACTTCCAGACGCCGCGCGCGGCCATCCAGGTGGGCTCCGAAATCTGGGTTTCGGATCAAAGCCCCAGCATCAACGCCATCTACCGTTTCGACCTGGGCGGCAGCTACCTGTCGAAGATCGGCGGCGCGGCCGGCGGTTTGAACAATGTGCGCGGCATGCGGCTGATCGACGGCACGGTCTACGTGGTCAACGCGGGCACCAGCAACGGTGCGCCGGGCATCGGCATCGCGCGCTACGACACCGCCGGCAACAGCCTGGGTTTCTTCACCACGGTGGCCACCGCAGGCACCACCACCCTGGGCTCTTCGCCGTGGGACATCGCCAGCTACAACGGCAAGCTGATGGTCAGCGACGGCACCTCGCGCGGGCTGCAGCTGTACAACACCGACGGCACCTATTCCGGTGCCTTCACGCCCGCCGCCATCAACAACATCCCGGCCCAGATTTTCGTGCGCAGCAACGGCAATGTGCTGATGGCCGCCAACGGCAGCACGCCCACCGGCAGCTTCGGCCTGTACGAACTGAACCCCGCCGGGGGCATCGTCAGCAAGTGGACCGGCACCCCGGGCCTGGGCGTGCGCGGGGTCTACGAACTGGCCAACGGCCAGTACCTGATCAGCGAAGCCGGCGGTGCCAGCGCGGTGCGCGGCCTGGGCACCATCAACCCGCTGGGCGTGCAGGACAACAGCAACTTCACGCTGATCCAGGGCAACATCAACGGCGGCTGGATCAGCCTGGCGGCCATCCCCGAACCGTCGGCCGCCTTGCTGCTGCTGGCAGGCCTGGGGGTGACAGGGGTCCGGACAGCCAAGCGGCGGTCCTCACAGACCAAAGCGGGCTGAACGGCCCGCGTGCTGCGCATCGAAGCGCTGGCCCACCGCGAACGGCCGGTGGCCGAGCGGATACAGGCGGTGATCGCGCGGGCTGCGGCACAGGAAGCGCAACTGCTGGCGGCCGCCGACAGCCTGCCGCTTTTGGCCCATACGCTGGCCCATACGCTGGCCCCGTCGCTCGTCTCGTACCTGGCCTTGACCGCCCAGGCCGTCGACGCGATTGCGGCTGACAGCGACTGCTACCTGGGCGCCGTCGAGGGCGATGCCCTGGTCGGCGTGCTGAGCGTGGGCCCTGACGACGAGGCGCAACAGTTGTGCATCACTTTGCTGGTCGTGCAACCCGCCGCGCAACGCCAGGGCATCGGCCGGCGACTGGTTCAGGCCGCGCTGGCCCGGCTGCCCGGTGCCACCTTCTCAGTGGCAACGACGGCGGGCAACGCACCCGCGTTGGCGCTATACCAGGCGCTGGGCTTCGTGGCCTACCGACGCGGCGTGATCGGCCCGAACAGCCTGCCGGTGCTCAAGCTGCGGCGCTGCGCTCAGGCTGCGCTGCCGACCTCAGCCGCCGGCTGAAGGCTGTCGCTGCGCGCCGGCTGAAGGCTGTCGCTGCGCGCGGCCTGGAAACTGTCGGTGCGCGCGGCCTGGAAACTGTCGCTGCGCGCCAGGGGCCAATACTGGCTGTAGACGCGGTGCGGCCAGGGCACCTGGCCGGCCATCGCGGCCAGCAGTTCGCCGGGCTTCAGGAAGTGCAACTGGTTGGCCAGCAACTTCACCTCGTGGTCGGCTGAACGCCGCACGATGTGCGAGGCGGTGATCTGGTCGGGGTGCGTCAAGCCAGCGGCCTGCACCAGTTCCTTCAGCGCGTGCAGGGTGTTTTCGTGGAAGCGCCAGACGCGCTCCAGCTTGTCCAGCACCACCAGCGCCTGCTGGCGCTTCGGGTCTTGCGTGGTCACGCCCGTGGGGCAGCCGCCGGTGTGGCAGGCCTGCGCCTGGATGCAGCCCAGGGCGAACATGAAACCGCGCGCCGCGTTGACCCAGTCGGCCCCCAGCGCCATCAGCCGCACGATGTCGAAAGCGCTCACCACCTTGCCGGCGCAGCCGATCTGGATGCGCCCGCGCAAGCCCAGGCCCACCAGCGTGTTGTGCACCAGCAGCAGGCCTTCCTGCAGCGGCGCGCCGACGTGGTCGGTGAATTCCAAAGGTGCCGCGCCGGTGCCGCCCTCAGCACCGTCGACCACGATGAAGTCGGGCAGCAGGCCGCTTTCCAGCATCGCCTTGCAGATCGCGAACCACTCCCAGGGGTGGCCGATGCACAGCTTGAAGCCGGTGGGTTTGCCGCCTGACAGGGTGCGCAGTTTTTCGATGAAACGCAGCATGTCCAGCGGCGTGCTGAAGGCCCCGTGGCGGGCCGGGCTGATGCAGGCCTGGCCGATGGGCACACCGCGCGCCTGGGCGATTTCAGCCGTGACTTTCGGCCCTGGCAGCACGCCGCCGTGGCCGGGCTTGGCACCCTGGCTCAGCTTCAGTTCGATCATCTTCACCTGCGGGTCGCAGGCGTTCGCGGCAAAGCGCTCGGCGTTGAAGCTGCCGTTGTCGTTGCGGCAGCCGAAGTAGCCGCTGCCGATTTCCCAGATCAGGTCGCCGCCGTGCACGCGGTGGTGGACGCTGATCGAACCTTCGCCGGTGTCGTGCGCGAAGCCGCCTTTCTTCGCGCCGCCATTCAGCGCCAGGATGGCATTCGCGCTGAGCGCGCCGAAGCTCATCGCCGAGATGTTGAAGATGCTGGCGCTGTAGGGCTGGCTGCAGGACGTTCCGCCCGCGCCGATGGTGACGCGGAAGTCGTGGCCGTCCACAGCCGCCGGCGCCATCGAGTGATTGATCCATTCGTAGCCGCCGGCCTGCACGTCCAGCTGCGTGCCGAAGGGCCGATTGTCGGCCACGCCCTTGGCGCGTTGATAGACCAGACTGCGCTGCTGGCGCGAAAAGGGCGCCGCTTCGCTGTCGCTTTCGATGAAGTACTGGCGCATCTCGGGCCGGATGAATTCCAGCAGGAAACGCAGGTGGCCAATGATCGGGTAGTTGCGCAGCACGGCATGCCGCCGCTGGTGGGTGTCGCGCCAACCCAGGGCCAGCAGAAACAAGCAGAGCAGCGCGGGCGCGCCGCTCATGTCCAGCAGCAGCCAGGCCAGGGCGAAGGCCAGCGTGCCGATGCCGGTAAGCCCCCAAACGGTGAAGCGGACCGGGAACAGCCGGTCAAGGCGGTGCAACCACTCGTGCATGCGGAGTCTCCTGGCGGGGCAGCAGGGACGCCGCCTTGTCCCGCGATGCTAGGCGCCGGGGCAACGCTCCAGCCGTCGATCAGGGCCGGCTTAGCGGGCCAGTTCGACGAGAGCGCGCCTTAAACTGCCGCTGATCACAGGCGCGGGCGGCACATGCAGGGACAACTCTTCACGCAAGACTTTTTGCTGCACGGCATTCGGGAAACCGAGCCCTACCGCGCCCTTGAAGACACCGTGCTGGCGGCTTTCGAAGCGCAACTGCGCGCCATCTTTGCCGGCCTGGACGCGGCCAGCACGCTGAACGAAGCGCAGACCGAGCAGCTCATCATCGAGCGCGTGCTGGTCGAACTGGGCTGGCGCGACGACTACCTGCCCCAGGTGAATCTGAGCGGCAAGCGCCGCGAAGACGTGCCCGACATCCTGCTGTTCGGCAGCAGCGCCGCCCGCACCGCCGCGCTGGCTGAGAACCGCGACGACAAGCGCTACCGCCACGGCATCGCCATCCTGGAAGCCAAGCGCTGGCTGCGCCCGCTGGACCGTGGCGACAGCAACGAACCCACCGACCCCGGCGCCCCTTCGTCGCAGATGCTGCGCTACCTGAGCCGCGCCGACGTGACCAGCGACCGCGCCGTGAAATGGGGCCTGCTGACCAACGGCGGCGTGTGGCGTTTGTACTGGCAGGACGCCCGTTCGCGGGCTGAAGAGTTCTTCGAGATCGACCTGGCCGCCCTGTTGAGTCTGCCCGGTGTGCAAGCTGAAATCGGCAACTACGCAACGGGCCACGGCCTGCGCCTGTTCTTCTTACTGTTCAACCGTGCCGCCTTCCTGACACAAACCTGGGACAGCGAGAACCGCAGCTTCCACGCCTACGCGCGCAACGAAGCGCGGGCCTACGAAGAGCGCGTGTCGCAAGACCTGGGCAAGCGGGTGTTCGAGGACATCTTCCCCACGTTGGCGCAGGCGCTGGCGGCGGGCGATTTGCAGGCGGTCAAAGAGGACGTGAGCTACGGCCAGTTCAAGCGCCAGCGCTACACCGCCGCCTACCTGGACGAAGTGCGCGAAGCCGCGTTGATCCTGCTGTACCGGCTGCTGTTTCTGTTCTACGCGGAAGACCGGCGGCTGCTGCCGGTGGACGACTCGCGGTACCGGGCTTACAGCGTGCGGGCGTTGCGGGAAGAGGTGCGCGACAAGAACGATGCAGGCGGTAAATGGTCCAGCACGATGGTTCGGTTGTGGCTATCGCTGAAGGGTGCGTTCTGGCTGATCGACAGCGGCGACGACAGCATCGGCATGCCTGCCTACAACGGCGGCTTGTTCAATCGCAGTCGATCCCTGTTGCTGGAGCGAACTCAGATTCCAGACGCCATCCTCGCCCCCATCATCGACGCCCTGTCCCGCCGCACCGAAGACCTCTTCCACGGCTGGATCAATTACCGCGACCTGTCGGTTTCGCACTTGGGCGGCATTTACGAACGGCTGCTGGAATACAGCCTGGTGCACGAAGTTCAAGCCGCCGATGATTACCGTGATCTGGAAGAGATCAACCGCGTGGTGGCCCGCCCGGCCAGCTTCGCGCGCAAGGTGTCGGGCAGCTATTACACGCACGACGACCTGGTGCGTTTGATCCTGCGCGAAAGCGTGGGCCTGCTGGCCACAGAGCGCGTGGCCGAATTCGAAAAGACCATTGCTAGCTGGAAGAAGCGCACCGCGTTGAACCCCGGCGACTGGGACCGGCTGGACAAAGTGGACCCGGCCAGCGCCATCCTGGAATTGAAGATCTGCGACCCCGCGATGGGCAGCGGCCACTTCCTGGTGGCGTTGGTCGACTTCATGGCCGACCGCGTGCTGGAAACCGCCACGGCCGCGCAACTGCTGGTGGCCGAACAGCCCTGGGCTGCGCACCTGGTGGAACGCGGCAGGCCGTGGGAAAGCCCACTGCTGGCGCGCATGGCCGAGATACGCCGCAGCATCAAACGCCAGGCCAGCCACCACGGCTGGGCGGTGACCGACGCGCAACTGGACGACCGCCACATCGTGCGCCGCATGGTGCTGAAGAAAAGCATCTTCGGCGTGGACAAGAATTTGATGGCGGTGGAATTGGCCAAGACCGCGCTGTGGCTGCACACCTTCACCGTGGGCGCGCCGCTGAGCTTTCTGGACCACCACCTGAAGCACGGCGATTCGCTGCACGGCGAA
>JANMZP010000097.1:0-34101 GCA_031383435.1 Betaproteobacteria bacterium
GCCATGGACATCTTCGACTACGACAACATCCTGCTGCTGCCACGCCAATGTCGCGTCGACAGCCGAAGCGAATGCGACACCTCGGTTGAACTCGGACCGCGCCGCTTCGCGCTGCCGGTGGTGCCGGCCAACATGAAGACGGTGGTCGATGAACCGATCTGCGTGCAACTGGCCAGCAGCGGGCATTTCTATGTCATGCACCGCTTCAACCTTGACAGCGTGGACTTTGCCCGGCGCATGCGTCAGCGAGGCTTGCTGGTCTCGATCAGCTCGGGCGTCAAGTCCGAGGACATGGCCACCATCGACCGCCTGGCCAGCGAGGGCCTGGGCGCAGACTACATCACCATCGACATCGCCCATGGCCACGCCGAAAGTGTGCGGCGCATGCTTGCTCACATCAAGCAGCGGCTGCCCGAGACCTTCATCATCGCCGGCAACGTGGCCACACCCGAGGCGGTGATCGACCTCGAGGCCTGGGGCGCCGATGCGACCAAGGTCGGCGTCGGCCCCGGCAAGGTCTGCATCACGCGGCTGAAAACCGGCTTCGGCACCGGCGGCTGGCAGCTCAGCGCGCTGAAGTGGTGCGCCCGGGTGGCGACCAAACCCATCATTGCCGACGGTGGCATCCGCCACCATGGCGACATCGCCAAGAGCGTGCGCTTCGGCGCGGCTTTTGTGATGGTGGGCTCGATGTTCGCCGGCCATGAAGAGTCCCCCGGCGCCACAGTGGAGGTCGACGGCATTCGCTACAAGGAGTACTACGGCTCAGCCAGCGACTTCAACAAGGGCGAGTACAAGCATGTCGAAGGCAAGCGCATCCTGGAGCCGATCAAGGGCGCGCTGGCCCACACGCTGCGTGAGATGCGCGAAGACCTGCAGAGCTCGATCAGCTATGGCGGTGGCCGTGTGCTGGCCGACCTGCGCAAGGTCAACTACGTGGTCCTGGGTGGCGAGAACGCGGGCGAGCACTTGTTGATGTGACGCCCGGCGCAGCGCCGCTCGCGCCTGCGGCCGGCTTTGCCAGCAGCGTGTCGGGCTTGGGGCGTCGCAAGCCCGACAGGCTCCTAGGGCTTTCCCTTGGTAGCGGCGATTTCCGGCATTCACTGCTCGGACAGTCCTTACAGTTCAGCGCTGGATCGCGGCCGAGGTTGCGCACATCCATCCTGGCAGTCGCCCCGCGCCGGGCCTGCCGCGTCCCTACAGGAGCCACCTTGTCATCCCTGTTGCAACTGTCCCGACTGATCGACTGGATCAGTGACAGGTTCGGTTTCATCGCCAAGTGGGCGGTGTTCCTGGCCTGTTGCATCAGCGCCGCCAATGCCGTGGTGCGCTATCTCGCCAACTACAGCTCCAACGCCTACCTGGAGATCCAGTGGTACCTGTTTGGCGCCGCCGTGATGCTGGGCGCGGCGCAGGTGCTGCGGGTCAATGAACATATCCGGGTCGACGTGCTGTACAGCCGCTACTCGGGGCGCACCCAGGCGCTGATCGATCTGGCCGGCCTGGTGCTCTTCATGCTGCCGTCGATGGCGGTGATGATCTCGTTTGCCTGGCCGCTGTTCGTCAAGATGTACCTCACCGGCGAGGTCTCCAACAACGCCGGTGGCTTGATCCGCTGGCCCGCGATGCTGTTGTTGCCGGTGGGCTTCGGCCTGCTCTTCGCACAAGGCGTTTCGGAGGTCATCAAGCGCGTGGCCTGGCTGACCCACCGGTACGACGGTGAATTCCACTACGAGAAGCCGCTGCAATGACCATGGACACCTTTGCACCGCTGATGTTTGCAGGACTGGTCTTTGTCCTGATCATCGGCTTCCCGGTGGCGTTCTCGCTCACCGCGCTCGGCCTGGGCTGCGGCTACTACGCCGTCTGGATGGGTTGGTTCCCGGCGAGTTTCATGGGCAATCTGCCGCTCAACGTGTTCGGCATCCTGTCCAACGACCTGTTGCTGGCGATCCCCTTCTTCACCCTGATGGGCACCATCCTCGAGCGCTGCGGCCTGGCCGAGGACATGCTCGATTCAATGGGTCAGTTGTTCGGCCCGGTGCGTGGCGGCCTGGGCTACTCGGTGATCATCGTCGGCTTCATTCTCGGCGCCATCACCGGCACCGTGGCGGGCCAGGTGATCGCGATGGCCATGATCTCGCTGCCGGTGATGATGCGCTGGGGCTACAACATGCGCTATGCCACCGGCGTGCTGGCCGCGTCGGGCACCATCACCCAGCTGGTGCCGCCATCCTTGGTGCTGATCGTGCTGGCCGACCAGTTGGGCAAGCCAGTGGGCGACATGTACAAGGGCGCCTGGGGCCCATCGATCCTGCAGGTGCTGCTGTTTGCGCTCTACACCTTCATGCTGGCTCGCCTGAAGCCCTCGCATGTGCCCGGCGTGCCCAAGGAGGGCCGCACGCTCGTGGGCTGGGCGTTGTGGCGCAAATGCCTGGCCGGCATCATCCCCTCGGCGGTGCTGATCTTCACCGTGCTGGGCAGCATGGGTGGACTGCCGGGCATCAGCGTGGCCATCGCCACCCCCACCGAGGCCGGCGCGATGGGCGCGGTGGGCGCCTTCATCCTGGCAGCGATGCACAAGCGGCTGACGATGGACCTGCTCCAGCAGGCCCTGCTCAGCACGATGCGCCTGACGGCGATGGTGGTCTTCATCCTCATCGGCTCGCGGGTGTTCTCGCTGGTCTTCCAGGGCGTAGACGGGGGCATCTGGATCGAGCACATGCTGACCGGCCTGCCGGGCGGTCAGCTCGGCTTCCTGATCGCAGTGAACATCTTCATCTTCTTCCTGGCCTTCTTTCTCGACTTCTTCGAGATCGCCTTCATCATCATCCCCTTCCTGGCCCCGGTGGCGGCCAAGCTGGGCATCGACCTGATCTGGTTCGGCGTGATGATCTGCGTGAACATGCAGACCAGCTTCATGCACCCGCCTTTC
The DNA here is from genome assembly GCA_031383435.1 of Betaproteobacteria bacterium. Lineage (GTDB taxonomy): Bacteria > Pseudomonadota > Gammaproteobacteria > Burkholderiales > Burkholderiaceae_C > Rubrivivax. The sequence goes on from JANMZP010000097.1 coordinate 2,936, forward strand.
GGCTTCGCGCTGTTCTACCTGCGCGGCATTTCCGACACCCTGTTCAAGAACGGTTCCCTGCCGCGCAAGGTGGAATCGAAAGACATCTACCTGGGTGCCATACCCTGGGTGCTGATGCAGCTGGTGCTGGTCGGCATCGTGATCTTCTTCCCGCAGACGGTCACGGTCTTCCTCGACAAGCCGGTGGCTGTGGATGCCGAATCGGCGACCCAGATCTTGCAGGGCATGGGCGGGGCGGCCGACACCCTGAATCCAGCTTCAGCCGCCTCAGCAGCCTCGGGCGCTGACGCCGCTGGTGGTGCTGGGCCAGCAGCCCCCGCACCGGCCGAGGACGACCCGATGAAGGCCCTGGAAGACGCGATGAAGCGCGACGATGCGGCTGCGGCCGCCAAACGCTAGCGGCCCGCGCGGGTCTGCGCACCGCCGCGAATCACTGCGCATCACTGCGCATCACTGCGCAACGAAAAAAGCCCCGCTCGCGCGGGGCTTTTTGGTCCAGAAAACGGCCAGCCGGCGGCCGCTGCCTGCGCGGCTTACAGCGCCTTGGACTGCATGTAGCTGTCGAAGCGGGCTTCGGTGAAACGGAACCACAGGTTGGCTTCGCGACGGAAGCCGCTGTAGTCGTCGAAGATCTTCTTCCACGCCGGGTTGCTGGCTGAAATTTCGCTGTACAGCGCCTCGGCTTCTTTGTAGGCGGCGTCGAGCACAGTCTTGTCGAACGACACCAGCTTGACCTTGTTGGCCACCAGCCGCTTCAGCGCCGCCGGGTTGCGGGCGTCGTACTTGGCTTGCATCTCGGTGTGGGCGTAGGCCGCAGCACTTTCGATGATTGCCTTGTACTCGGCCGACAGGCCGTCGAAAGCCTTCTGGTTGACGTAGAGGTCGAGCTGCGGGCCGCCTTCCCACCAACCGGGGTAGTGGTAGAAGGGCGCCACTTTGTAGAAGCCCAGCTTCTCGTCGTCGTAAGGGCCGACCCATTCGGCGGCGTCGATGATGCCTTTCTCCAGCGCCTGGTAGATCTCACCGCCCGGGATGTTCTGCGACACCGCACCCAGCCGCCCGGTGACCTTCCCGGCAAAGCCGCCGACGCGGAACTTCAGGCCTTTCATGTCGGCCACGGTCTTGATGGGCTTGCGGTACCAGCCGCCCATTTGCGCACCGGTGTTGCCCATCGGGAAGCTGGTGAAGCCGTAGTTGGAATAGAACTCGCGCATCAGCTTCAGGCCGTTGCCGTCGTACATCCAGGCCGTCATCTGGCGGCTGTTGAGGCCGAAAGGAATGGCGCAGCCCAGCGCGAAACAATCGTTCTTGCCGAAGTAGTAATACGGCGCGGTATGGCCCATCTCGACAGTGCCGTTCTGCACCGCGTCGACCAGGCCGGCGGATGGCACCAGTTCGCCGTTGGCGTGCACCGAGATCTCGAACTTGCCGCCCGACATCTCCTTGACTTTCCGGGCGAAGGTTTCAGCAGCGCCGTAAATGGTGTCCAGCGACTTTGGAAAAGACGATGTGAGACGCCAGCGCAAGGCGGTCTGTGCGTGCACCACAGCCGGTGCGACACCGGCCGCCAGCACACCGGCGAGCCCGGCGCCATTGACGAATGAACGACGTTCCATGGAGTTCTCCTTTTGAGAGCGATGAGGGACAAAGCGCCCTGCGCTGGGAAAAATTCTAGGAGCGCGGCATGGCCCCATTCAGACGGGTTTACCCGCTCGATCGAAGGTCGACCACCCTCAGACGCGCACCACCGTCACGGTGCAGGGCGCCTGCGCCACGACTTGCGAACTGACGCTGCCCAGATAGCGGCGCAACGCCGAGTGGGCGCGCGCGCCCATCACGATGTGATCGACCTGGTTGCGCTCGGCGAATTCGACAATGGCGGCTGCTGCATCGGGCGCTTCCAGCACATGGAAGGTGAGGCGGCCTTCGTTCAAGTCCAGCGCTTTGCTGATCGGCCGCGCCCAGTGTTTCAGGCCGACCAGCTGGTTGACATGCAGGCTGCGCCCGGCGGCGTCCACGCGTTCGTCCATGCCGATGCGCGCGGTCTTCATCACGCTGATACAGGCCAGCCGAGCGCCGGGCTCGGTCAGCACGATGCGGCTGACCGTCTCGCGCAAACGGTCCAACAGTTCCGGCGCGGCGCTGTCGACATCCACGGCCGCCACGATGATGTGGCTCTGCATCACCTGGCTGGCCACGGCGGCGGTGGGCGTTGGCTGGGGCTCGGCACCCACGGCGAAAAACCAGGCCCTCAGGCGGCGCACCAGACCGTGCGTGTGCAGCTTGTCGGCGCGTGCGGTCAGCGGCACCTGGCTCGGGTCCTGCAGCGCCAGCGCCAGTTGCGCGGCGCTTTGGTAGCGCCGCTCGGGCTTGACCTCCAGGCACTTCAAGATGACCTCTTGCAGCCAGGGCGGGCAGTCTTTGCGCAAGGCGCGCGGCGGCACCGGGTCGACATACAAACGGCGGCGCAAGCCGCGCACCGAGTCGGGCGAACCGAAGGGCCGCAGACCGGTGGTGAAGTGGTACAGCATGACGCCCAGCGCGAACAGGTCGGACCGCAGATCGGTGCGCACGTACTGCACCTGCTCGGGCGACATGTAGGGGCCGGTGCCGATCATCTTCACCGAGGACGGCAGCGTGAATTCTTCGTCCAGCAGATCGGGCAGGCGGTCGTGGTGCGACAGGCCGAAATCGACCAGCGTCGCCGTGCCGTCGGGCCGCAGCATGATGTTGCTGGGCTTGATGTCCAGGTGCACCAGGCCCTGCCTGTGCAGTTCATGCAGCGCGGTGGCCACGCGGGCCCCGATCTCGATGACCTCGTCGATGGCCAGCGGCGCATCGTCGAGCCGCGGCTTCAGTGTCGGGCCTTCGATGCGCTCCATCACGATGTAGGGCTGTTTCGTGAAGTCGCCACGGGCCACATAGCGCGGCGCATGCGGGCCGCGCAACGTGGGCAGGATCATCTGCTCGACCTCGAAGCCGACGATGGTGGCCGGGTCTTCGCCGCCCTTCACACGCGGCACCTTCATGATCAAGGGCAGTTCGGCGACCAGCGCCGCCACGGCCGGCGCCAACGGTTCGGCCGCCGCGTCGCGCACCACGCGCCAGACATGCGCCATGCCACCGGTGTGCAGCTTGTCTTCGAGCCGCCAGCCGTCGACCACGCTGCCCGGCAGCAACGGGGGCAGCGGGGGCTGCGCGGCCGGCCGCGGGCCTTCAGCGTCCATCCAGCAACCTCGCGGCCAGCGCCGACGGCAGGCCGGCGTCCAGGATGCGCGAGCCGGCGGCTTCCACGTCATAGGGGACGCGCCAGAAGGTCAGTTCGGCCGCAGCGTCGTCGTAGATGGCGTAGCAGGCTGCGGGGTTGCCGTCGCGCGGCTGCCCTGTCGAACCCGGTATGGCCAGCCAGCGGCGCGATCCCAGCAGCGGGATGGTCTCGCCCGACACCGGTTCGAAATCACCGGCCTTGCCAACCCCCGACAGGTGGTACAGCCTCGGCTCGTGCATGTGGCCGCAGAAGGTGACGCGGGCGGCGGTGGCATGCATGCTGCGCACGGCTTCGGCGCGGCCCTGGATGTAGTCCCAGGCCGGCGGATCGAAGGCATTGGCGTGCACGTAGAGCACCTCGCCCACGGCCTGCTGCAAGGGCAGGCTGGCCAGGAAATCAAGTTGCGATGCGTCAAGCTGTTCGCGCGTCCACTCGACGACGCGGCGGGCGTCGGGGCGCATGGTGGGCAGCGCACCGCGCGCCACGGCGGCGTCGTGGTTGCCCTGCACCGCCACCGCCCCGCGGGCCACGTGTTCGCGCACGCGGTCCACGACCCAGCCCGGGTCGGCGCCGTAGCCCACGAAGTCGCCCAGAAAGGCGTGGCCGTCCACGCCCTGTGCGGCCGCGTGGTCGAGCACGGCCGTCACCGCTTCGCGGTTGGCGTGCAGGTCGGTGACCAGGGCGGTGCGCATGACTGGGTTGGCTACAGGCGCTGCGCCTCGGGCCGCGCCGCGCGGCTCAGGAACCGGCCAGCTGCATGTTGCCCAGGAGCACCGAGCCCACCGATTTGCTGCCCTGCACGTAGACGTCGGCGCCGATGGCCTGGATGCCTTTCAGCATCTGCTTCAGGTTGCCGGCGATGGTCACTTCATGCACCGGATAGGCGATGCGCCCGTCTTCCACCCAGAAGCCCGAGGCCCCGCGCGAATAGTCGCCGGTGACGTAATTGACGCCCTGCCCCATCAATTCGGTGACGAAGAAGCCGCGGCCCAGCTTGGCCAGCATGGCGTCCAGCGTGTCGCCCTTTTTCGTGCGCCGGCTGGTCATGCTGAGGTTCTGCGAGCCGCCGGCGTGGCCGGTGGTCTTCATGCCCAGTTTGCGGGCTGAGTAGGTGCTGAGGAAGTAGCCCTGCACCACGCCGCCCTGCACCACCTGGCGGGGGGCGGTGCGCACGCCCTCGTCGTCGAAAGGCGCACTGCCCTTGCCTTTCAGCGCGTGCGGGTTCTCGACGATGTCGACGTGCGCCGGCAGCACCTTCCTGCCCAGGCTGTCGACCAGGAACGTGGTCTTGCGGTACAGCGCGCCGCCCGATGTGGCTTGCACATAGGCACCCAGCAGGCCGGCGGCGACCGTCGATTCGAAGAGCACCGACACCTGCGCGGTGGGCACGCGGCGCGACTTCAGGCGCGACAGCGCACGCTCCGCGGCGTAGCGTCCGACGACTTCGGGCGCAGCCAGATCGGCGGCGTCGCGCATCGAGGTGTACCAGCCGTCGCGCTGCATGCCCGCGCCCTTGCCGGCTATCGGCGATACCGACAGGTAATGGCGCGAACTGGCATAACCCCCGCGAAAGCCGCGCGTGTTGCCGGCCCAGAAGTGAGCCTGCTGCGCCGAAACCCCTGCGCCTTCGGAATTGGTGATGCGGCGGTCCACCCGCAGCGCCGCGTCTTCGCAGCGGCGCGCCAGTTCGGCAGCCGCCGCGGCGTCGATGGCCCAGGGGTGGAACAGGTCGAGCTGGCGCGCCACTTCGGCGGGCGTGGCCAGGTCGGCGGCCTCGGGCAGGCCGGCAGCCGGGTCTTCGGCCGTGAAGCGGGCGATGTCGTAGGCCGCCTGCACGGTCTGGCGCAAGGCTGCGACAGAGAAATCACTCGTGCTGGCGTTGCCACGCCGCTGCCCCAGGTAGACGCTGACGCCCAGGCTCTTGTCGCGGTTGCGCTCGACGTTTTCCAGTTCGCCCTTGCGCACCGACACCGACAGACCCACCCCCTCGGACACTTCGGCACCGGCGTCACTGGCGCCCAGGCCCTGGGCCAGCTTCAAGGTGTCTTCAACGATTTGCTGGAACTGTTCCTGGCGGTAGGCAAAGCCCTGTTCGGCACGGGTGGTGGTCATCGGGGCGGAGATCCAGATTGGGCTGCAGATAGCGGTCGCCGATGATAATGGGCCCCCTCTTGCAGAGACGGTCTTCCGTCAAACACACACACCATGGCCCGACGCCCCGCACCCCACCGCGGAACCGATGTGCACTACGGCGACGCCAGCCTGGGGGCCGCAGAGACGGCCGAACCCGGCGAACCCGGTGCATGGGTCGACACCGGCCCGAGCAAGACCAAGCAGAAGCAGCAGGCCCAAGCGCTGCAGGCCCTGGGCAATGCGGTGTCGCAGTTGTCGGCCGAACGCTTCGCGGCCATCGAAATGCCCGAACTCCTGCGCGACGCCATCACCGAATTCCGCCGCACGCGCAGCCACGAAGGGCGGCGTCGGCAGATGCAGTACGTGGGCAAGCTGATGCGCCATGCCGACGAAGAAGCGCTGCGCGAAGCCGTGGCCAGTGCCACGCTGGGTTCGGCCAAAGACACCCTGATGCTGCACGAGACCGAACGCTGGCGGGCCGAGCTGATCGCCGACGACGAGGCGATGACGACCTGGCTGAACGAGTACCCCGACACCGACACGCAGCAACTGCGCAGCCTGGTGCGCGCCGCGCGACGCGACGCGAAAGACCTGGTGCCGGAAGCGCGCCAGCCTAAAAGCCACCGCGAGCTCTTCCATTTCATCAAGCCCTTCCTGGCGGCCCCGTGAGCGGCAGCGACATGAGTGCAAGCGAAATGGGTACCGACGCAACGAGCGACTTCGACACCGTCCACATCGGCGTGGTGTCGATCAGCGACCGCGCCTCCACCGGCGTCTACGAAGACAAGGGCATCCCGGCACTGAAAGACTGGCTGGCACGTGCGCTGCGCAACCCCATCGCCTGGCACGAGCGGCTGATACCCGACGAGCAGGACGGCATCAGCGCCACTTTGATCGAACTGGTCGACACGGTGCGCTGCGACCTGGTGCTGACCACCGGCGGCACCGGCCCGGCGCTGCGCGACGTGACCCCCGAGGCCACACTGGCCATCGCCCACAAGGTGATGCCGGGCTTCGGCGAACAGATGCGGCAAATCTCGTTGACCTTTGTGCCCACGGCCATCCTGTCCAGGCAAGTCGCCGTGGTGCGCAAGCAGGCCCTGGTCATCAACCTGCCGGGGCAACCCAAGGCCATCGCCGAAACGCTGCAAGGCCTGCCGTCGGCCAGCCCGCCGGTACCGGGCATCTTCGCGGCGGTACCCTATTGCGTGGACCTGATCGGCGGCCCCTACATGGCCACCGACGACGCCCTGTGCAAGGCTTACAGGCCAAAGACGGCGGTGCGCGCAGCAGGTGCAACCCGCACGCCGGGCCGCGGCTGAACTTCAGGTGGGCCGGGCTACTTGACGAGCCGGTTCATCCGCTCGGCGTCGAAGACCTCGGTGGTCTGCGCGTCTTGCGGCACGCAGTCACCAGCCGGCAATTCGCGCGTGCGGGCCGACAGCTTTTCGATGGCCTGCCACAGCAGCAACACCTGGTGTTCGTGGGCCGATGCGTTGTCGATCAGGCCCTTCATGGCCTGCGACACCGGGTCGTCACCCTGCGTCACGCCATAGGCCGAGAAACCCATCTTGGCGGCCGCAGCCTCGCGCGCGGCTTCGGTTTCGCGCAGGATGATGCGCGCCGGGTTGCCCACGGCGGTGGCACCGGCCGGCACCGGCTTGGTGACCACGGCACTGCTGCCGATGCGCGCACCGTCACCCACCGTGAAGCCGCCCAGCACCTGTGAATTGGCGCCGACGATGACGTCCTTGCCCAGCGTCGGGTGGCGCTTGGCACCCTTGATCAGCGCGGTGCCGCCCAGCGTCACGCCCTGGTAAATGGTGCAGTCGTCGCCGATCTCGGCGGTTTCGCCCACCACCACGCCCATGCCGTGGTCGATGAAGACGCGGTGGCCGATGGTGGCGCCGGGGTGCAGTTCGATGCCCGTCAGGAAGCGCCCGATGTGCGAGATGAAGCGGGCCAGCCAATGCAGGCCGTGGCGGCGGCACCAGCTGGCGCGGCGGTGCAGGACGAGCGCATGCAGGCCCGGGTAGCAGGTCAGCACCTCCCACGTCGACCGCGCGGCGGGATCGCGTTCCAGGATGCAGGCGATGTCTTCGCGCAGTCGATCGAACATGGGGGGAAGTCTAGCGGGGGCCCGAAGACCGCGTTGCCGCCTGCGCTGTGGCCTGCGCTGCGGCGCGCGCGATGCCGCGCAGGATGTGCACGTCCTCGGCGCTCAGCTGCGCGCGGTTCAGCAACTGGTTCAGGCGCGGCATCAGCTTCTTCGGCGCGCCGGGGTCGAGAAAGCCGATCTGCTCCAGCGTCTGCTGCCAGTGCGCCAGCAGGCCGGCCACGGCCGCGCCGTCGGCCAGTTGCGGGTCGGTGGTGCGCGGCTGCACGCCGTAGCCGCCTTGCGCCATGCGCCAGTCGTAGGCGATCAGCTGTACGGCCTGCGCCAGGTTCAACGAACCGTAGCCGGGGTTGGTCGGCACCGAGATGCAGGCGTGGCAGCGGTAGACATCGTCATTCGACAGCCCCGTGCGCTCGGGCCCGAAGACGAAGGCCACGCGCTGCGGGCTGGCGGCCAGCAGCGCGAAGTGTTCGCGCGGGGCCAACGTGGGCGGGCCGAAGTCGCGCGGCGTCATCGCCGTGGCGCAGGCCCAGGTGATGCCGTCCAGCGCGCCGGCCAGCGTCGGCACCACGCGCGCGGCGGCCAGGATGTCGGTGGCGCCACTGGCCATGGCCAGGGCTTCCTCGCGCTGCAGCACATCGGCAAATCGCGGCGCCACCAGCACCAGGTCGGTGTAGCCCATCACCTTCATGGCGCGCGCCGTGGACCCCACGTTGCCGGGGTGGCTGGTGCCGATCAGCACGAAGCGGGTGGTGTCGACGGCGTCGAGGGCCGGTAAACTCGGGGTATTCACGCAGCGATTGTCACTGCGCCGTTCTTTATCCCCTTCAGCCGCCTTAACCCTGCCCGTCGGCCCTGCGCCGACCCGGCTTCACAGGACTCTCCCATGTCGCAAGCGCTCCACCCCATGCTCAACATCGCCATCAAGGCGGCACGCGCGGCAGGGTCCATCATCAACCGGGCGGCGCTCGATCTGGACGTGCTGAAAATCGGCCGCAAGGGCCCCAACGACTTCGTCTCTGAAGTCGACCGCGCAGCCGAGATGGCCATCATCAACATCCTGCTCGAGGCCTACCCGGGCCACGGCATCCTGGCCGAAGAATCGGGCCGCGAGCACGGTGCGCAGAACAGCGAATTCGTCTGGATCATCGACCCGCTGGACGGCACCACCAACTTCCTGCACGGCTTCCCGGTGTATGCCGTTTCCATCGCGCTGGCCCACCGCAACGTGGTGCAGCAGGCCGTGGTCTACGACCCCACGCGCAATGACCTGTTCTACGCCAGCAAGGGCCGTGGTGCCTTCCTGAACGACCGCCGGCTGCGTGTTTCCAAGCGCCTGCGCCTGGCCGATTCGCTGATCGGCACCGGTTTCCCCTTCCGCAAGGGCGACAACTTCAAGCGCTACGTGAAGATGTTCGAAGAGGTGATGCAAAGCTGCGCCGGCCTGCGCCGCCCGGGCGCTGCGGCACTGGACCTGTGCTACGTGGCCGCCGGCTACTACGACGGCTTTTTCGAGACCGGCCTGCAGCCCTGGGACATCGCTGCCGGCTCTTTGATGATCACCGAGGCCGGCGGCCTGATCGGCAACTTCACCGGTGAATCCGACTACCTGCACCAGCGCGAAGTGGTCGCCGGCAACCCCAAGGTCTACGGCCAGCTGGTGCAGATCCTGACGCCCTACACGCGGGTCATCAGCGAAAGCACGGCGGCCACGCCGGCCGGCGGCGTGGCCGCCAGCAGCACAGCCGGCAAGCCCGCCGAGGTGGATGCCACGCAAGCCTTTGTGGACGCCGGTTCCAGCAGCGCTGCACCGGCACCCGCGGCCGTACCGGCGCGCAAGGCAGCGGTGCGCATCCGCCGCAACGCAGCGCCCGAAGGCGACGACGCGCCGATGTGAGGCTGCCATGCTGAGCCCTCAGGAGATCTGGGCTGCCGTTTCAGCGCCCTTGCAGGACACGCTCGCAGACCCCCAGCACCGGCTGGCCTACGCCTCGGCTGGCGTGGCGGCCGCACTGGTCATCGTCAGCGCCTTCGTGCGCACCATGATTCCGCTGCGCTGGCTGGCGGTGGGCAGCAACCTCGGGTTCATCGTCTACGGCCTGGCGCAACCCAACCTGCTGCTGGTGCTGCTGCACGCGGTGCTGCTGCCTGTGAACCTGTGGCGGGTGCGCCAGATGGTGCAGATCACGCGCCAGTTGCTGGCCACCGGCACCGACGACCGGCAGCTCGGCATCTGGCTGCGCCCCTACATGCGCAGCCGCCGCTACCCGGCCGGTGCCACGCTGTTCACGCGCGGCAGCAAGGCCGACCGCATGTACTTCCTGGCCGACGGCCGCATCGCCCTGCCCGACGTCGGGCAGACCCTGGAGGCCGGCCAGATGTTCGGCGAGATCGCCTTCTTCGCACCCGAGCGCTGGCGCAGCAGCGCAGCCTTGTGCCTGACGCCCTGCACGGTGCTGTCGATCGACGAAGACACCTTCAAGCAACTGGTCTGCCAGAACCCGGAATTCGGTCTGGAGGTGATGCACCTGGTCGCGGCGCGGCTGTGCCGCGACATCGAACGGCTGCAAATGGGGGCAGCCCCGCCCGGCGCGTCAACCGACGTCATCTCAAAGCTGGATGCAAGCTAACTGGCGAAACGCACAGCTTGAAGATTTCCCAGACTAAAGGTTATCGTCATCTGTGAGCAGATTCGATAAGGAACGGACCCTGGAATGGGCAAGGTGAGCGACCGCCGGAGCGCGGAACGAGGCAACCAGACAGCGGGCCCCGACGAGGTCATGCGCGGGCGTTTGCGGACCCTGGCTTACGAACTGACCGTGGCTGAATCGCGCGAACGCGGCCGCATTGCGCGCGACCTGCATGACGGCATCGGCCAGTTGCTGGCGGTGGCGCGCTTCAAGGTGATGGAGCTGCGGCAGGGCACGCCCGCCGACAACCTGGCGCATCTGGACGAACTGGGCCAATTGCTGGACCAGGCGGCGCGCGCCACCCGGTCGGCCACCTTCGACCTGCAGACCCCGGCGCTGGAGCTGGGTCTGGATGAAGCCCTGCGCGGCCTGGTGCAGCGCCTGGGCCTCAACAGCGTGGCCGTCTTCCACCTGGCCGGCCAGATGCCGCCGGTGGCACTGCCGCAACCGGTGCTGGCGGTGCTGTACCGCGTGACGCGCGAATTGACCCTGAACGCGCAGCGGCACGCCCGCGCCCGCCAGATCGGCATCAACCTGGGTGGCGATGCGCAACAGCTGCGCATCACCGTCAACGACGACGGCATCGGCATCGCCGCCGACTGGTCGCAGCGCGCGGTTAGCCCTGAAGGCGGCTTCGGCCTGCTCAGCGCACACGCCCAGATGCAGGCCCTGGGCGGCGACCTGGTGGTGGAAAGCGGGCCCGGCTTGGGCACGCAAGCCCTCATCAGCCTGCCTTGGGAGCCCGCCCCGTGCTGACACCCGGCCACAGCGCCTCGCAACCCGCGCTGGCGGCCCACGCGGCCCAGGCGCGCATCCGTGTGGTGCTGGCCGACGACCACCGCATCGTGCGCGACGGCTTGCGTTCGCTGCTGGCCCAGGAGGCCGACATGGAGGTGGTCGGCATGGCCTGCGACGGCCTGGAAGCCGTGCGCCTGGCGCGCGAACTGCAACCCGACGTGCTGGTCACCGATGTGGCCATGCCCGGCTTGAACGGCCTGGAAGCGATCCGCCGCATCCACGGCGAGCAGCCCGCCGTGCGCCTGCTGTGCCTGTCCATGCACGACGACAGCCGGATGGTGCTGGCGGTGCTGAACGCGGGGGCTTCGGGCTATGTGCTGAAAGACAGTTCCAGCGAGGAACTGGCCACCGCGATCCGCAAGGTCATGGCCAGGAAGGTGTACGTTAGCCCCGACCTGATGGACGTGGTGGTGGACGGCCTGCGGCAACAGCATGACAAGCAACACGGCAAGCAGAACGGCCAGCACAACGGCCAGCAGAACGTTCAGCCCGTGGGCAGCGAAACCCAGCCCGACGAAGCGACCACGCCGCTGACCCCGCGTGAACGCGAACTGGTGCAATTGCTCAGCGAAGGCTATTCGTCGAACGACGTGGCCGAGCGCATGCACGTCAGCATCAAGACGGTGGCCACGCACCGCGAACACGTGATGCGCAAGCTGCGCGTGGGCAGCGTGGCCGAACTCACGCGCTATGCGCTGCGCGAAGGCCTGAGCACGCTGAGCACGCCCTGCGCCACAGCACGCGGGTTCACCCGCAGCCGGACCGACTGAAGCGCGATCTCAGACTTTTCGGCAACGCGATCTCAGCGCTCAGCCGATGCACCGCGAAGGCGGCCGGGCATAAGGTGGCACCTCGCCATCTGGCAATCAACACCCCACCGCCCCCGCCACCCACCCACCATGATCGACGCCGCCATCAACCAAGTTGCGGGCCAGTTGAACCAGGCCTTGAAGCGCCAGTTCAGCGTGGGCGAAGACCTGGTGGCGGTGTGCAACCTCAGCGAACAGGACGGCAGCGTGGCCACGCAGGCGGTGAACAAGGTGGCGGCCTTCCTGGTCAACATCGAACGTGAGGCGGTGGCCGGATCGGGCGGCCCGGGTGGTGGCAGTGGCGGCGGTGCTTCGGTGCTGCGCCTGTCGTCGCAAGCGCAGCCCGTGCACCTGAATCTGCTGGTCATGTTCGCGGCCAATTTCGGCGGCAGCAACTACCCCGAGGCGCTGAAGTTCCTGTCCAGCACGGTGTCTTTCTTCCAGAGCCGGCCGGTCTTCAACCACCAGAACGCGCCCGACCTGGACAGCCGCATCGACAAGCTGACGCTGGAGATCGAGAACCTCAGCCTGTCGGACCTGAGCAACCTGTGGGGCATCCTGAGCGGCAAGTACATGCCCTCGGTGCTGTACCGCATGCGCCTGGTCAGCATCGACGCCTCGCAGATCAACGCGCTGCTGCCGCGCATCGTGCAGCCCGAAGTCGGCGCTCGCGCCTGACGGCTGGATGGCACCGCCCGACATGGCCCACCACATGGCTCGCTACCTGCCCCGCCTGCGCATCACGGTCGAACATGCCTATTACACCGGCGGCCTGGCGCGTGGCCTGCGCTTCGAACCCGATGCAGACACCGCCGCCTGGCTGCACACCCACGACGGCGTCTGGCGCGACACCGGTGCCGGCATCGAACTGGCGGCACCCGCGCCCCACGAAAACGCCGCCCCGGCTGCCGCCGCTGTGCTGACCTGGTTCGTGCGCTGTGACGACCGGCCCTTTGGCAACGTGACGGCCCTGTTGCCCCGCAACAGCGACAGCGTGCTGCGCTTCCAGTTGCCGCCGGGCACGGACACGGCCGGGCCCAGTGAGGCGCCGCAAACCCTGCACGCGGGTGCCCACGCCGGCCCGGACGACGCCTGGCCGACCCACCCGCCGGGCATCTTGGCGGGCGAACTCAGCACCGCGCAGAAAACCCGCCTGCCGGCGTTTCTGGTGCGCGTGCCGGCACCGCCGCTGGACAACCCGCCGCGGGCCGAAGCCACCTACCGCATCGCCTTCGAAGCGCGTTCGCCGGTCTGGAAGTACTGCCTGCTGGGTGACTGGTCGGCCGACCCGCTGCGCGTCGAAGACACCGCGCAAGGCGCGAGCTTCAGCGACCCCGTCAGCGAGACGCTGGACAACGGCCAGGCCGCGCTCAGCATCCGTTCGCGCGCCGGCATTGCGCTGCGCGAGCGGTCCGACCACCGATTTCAATTGCGCAGCCGTTCGGCTGTGGCCGACCGTGTCCTGGTCAAGCGCCTGCCCGTGGCGGGTGCCGACCACTTTGTGCGCGAGAAGATCGACGGCGTGCCGACACTGGTCTCGGAAATCTTTGTGCACCGCTGATTGCAGCGCTGTTTGCGCCGCTCGTTGATTCGCCCACTCATCCGCTAACTCACCCGTCACACCCAGCAGGAGCCCGCCATGGCCATGAAGACACCCGGCGTATACATCGTCGAGAAAAACGCGTTCCCGAATTCGGTGGTCGAAGTGGCGACGGCAGTGCCGGCGTTCATCGGCTACACGAAGAAGGCCATCAACGGCGGCACCTCGCTCGCCGGCAAGCCCTGGCGCATTGCGTCGATGGCCGAATACGAACGCTATTTCGGTGGGCCGCCGGTGCCGGTGTTCACGGTCAAGGTGTCGGGCACGGTCGACGCCAATGCGGTGACGGCGCTGACGACGACAGCGGCCACTGCCGACGGCGAGGTTGCGACCAGGACCGGTGCCGTCACAGCGGCCCAGAACGCGGTGGATGGCAGCCCCCAGGTGACCGGCCTGAAAGCCGCCCAAGCCGCCATGGACGCGGCAGGCAAGGACACGGCAGCCATCGCCGCAGCACAACCCGCGCTGGACGCGGCCTTGAAGGTCGAGCCCGACGCCGCGCTGGCCAAGACCTTGCTGGAAGCGCAGCAAGACCTGGCCAAGGCCCGGATCGCCGCCACCAAGGCCAAGCTGGCCGTGCCGGCCGCGCAGGCCATGGCAGCGGCACCTGCGCTGCCCGACATGAAGGCCGCACGCGGCCAGGCGCTCGGCTTCAAGCTGGGCGGCAAGGACTACCTGCTCAGCCGGGCGGCCGGCAAGGCCGGCGGGCGCTTCCTGATGTACCAGGCCATGCGCCATTTCTTCCAGAACGGCGGCGGGCCCTGCTACGTCGTTTCGGTGGGTGACTACAGCGACGACATCGCCGCCGGCGACGAGGTCAAGGGCCTGGTGGGCGGCATCACCCCGCTGCTGAAGGAACAAGAGCCGACCATGGTGCTGGTGCCCGACGCCGTGCTGCTGAGCAAGGCCGACTGCGCCACCGTGCAGGCCGCCGCCCTGAAGCATTGCGGGCTGGACATGCGCAACCGCTTTGCCATCCTCGACGTCTGGGGCGGCGAGCAAGACCGCCAGTTCGAGAACGGCAGTTGCATCGACGACTTCCGCGAAACCATCGGCATCAACCACCTGAAATACGCGGCCGCCTACTACCCGTGGCTGCACACCTCGCTGGTGCAGATCAGCGAGGTCGATTACGGCGCCGTTTTCAACATCGACGAGTTCGCCGGCCTGCTGGGTGACGAGCTGGGCCTGGCCGACCTGGACGCCACGGAAAAGCGCCCGCAAGACCTGATCAAGCTGATGGGCGAACTGCCAACCACGGATGTGCAGTGGAAGACCCGTCTGACTGCGGCCATCGACGCCGGCCAGGGCAGCACCATCGAAAAGAATGCGGCCAGGAAGGCGCTGGACGACGCCGACGGCCTGGCCACCGCGATACGCCCCTACCGCGAGCTGATGCACAAGTCGCTGGTGGTCGTCAGCACGCTGTACCCCAAGGTGATGGAAGAGATTCAGCGCCTGATGAACGTGATGCCGCCGTCGGCCGCGATGGCCGGCCTGTACACCATGGTCGACAACACCCGCGGCGTTTGGAAGGCACCAGCCAACTACAGCGTGGCCGGGGTCATCAAGCCGGCGGTGGAAATTTCGCACGGCGACCAGGAAGACCTCAACGTGCACACCGCCGGCAAAAGCATCAACGCCATCCGCAGCTTCATCGGTGAAGGCGCGCTGGTCTGGGGTGCCCGGACGCTGGACGGCAACAGCCTGGACTGGCGCTACATCAACGTGCGCCGCACGATGATCATGCTGGAAGAAAGCTGCCGTCTGGCCGCCAAGGCGATGGTCTTCGAACCCAATGTGGGCAACACCTGGGTGACCATCAAATCGATGATCAGCAACTTCCTGACCGGCATCTGGAAGCGCGGCGGTCTGGCCGGCGCGGTGCCCGATGACGCCTTCAGCGTGCAGGTCGGTCTGGGCGAAACGATGACGCCCGAAGACATCCTGGAAGGCATCCTGCGCGTCACCGTGCTGGTGGCCATCAGCCGCCCGGCGGAATTCATCGAGATCACCTTCCAGCAGCAGATGCAGAAGTCCTGACGCGGACCCGGCACACCCGGCGCACTTCGAACTCTCGGCATTCATCACACCTTTAGCTTTCCAGGAGAACAGCCATGGCAGACGACGGCTCAGCCCAATCCACCACCGTGTGGCCCCTACCCAAGTTCCGCTTCGAAGTGAAGTGGGACGCTGCGGTGATGCACTTCCAGGAGGTTTCGGGCCTGGACGTGGAATCGCAGCCCATCGAGTACCGCCACGGTGACAGCCCGCAGTTCAGCGTGATCAAGATGCCCGGCATCAAGAAGTACAGCGACGTCACGATGAAGAAGGGCGTCTTCAAGAGCGACAACAAGTTCTGGGACTGGTTCAACGAGATCAAGATGAACACCATCAAGCGCAAGCCGGTAACCATCAGCCTGCTCGACGAAGCTGGTGCGCCGACCATGGTGTGGACACTGGCGAATGCCTGGCCGAACAAGGTCAGCGGCACCGACCTGAAGTCCACCGGCAACGAGGTGGCGGTGGAAACCATCGTCATTTCGCACGAGGGCCTGACGATCGCCAATGCCTGACCCTGCAGCGGGGGCTGACGAGCACCAGCCGTAGAAAAAAAGCGCGCCATGCCCAGCCCCTACGCCGACCCCTTCCTGCCCGTTGCCTTCCACTTTTCGGTGGGCTTCGGCATCGCCCCGGGCCTGCTCGACTGCTCCTTCCGCGAAGTCAGCGGGATCGGCGGCGAGATGGACACCGAGACGGTGGTGGAAGGCGGCGAGAACCGCTATGTGTACCAGTTGCCCAAGGCGGTGAAACACCAGCGGCTGGTGCTCAAGCGGGGTGTGGCACCGATGACGTCGCCGCTGGTGAACTGGTGCCGCGAGGTGATGGAGGGCGGCCTGGGGCAGACGGTGACGACCAAGCAGATCTGGGTCACCTTGCTGGACGAAACGGCGCTGCCGCTGCGCGTGTGGTCTTTTGAGAACGCCTACCCGGTGAAGTGGGACGTCGAGGCTTTCCAGTCCACCAAGAACGAGGTGGCGCTGGAGAAGATCGAATTGACGTACCTGGTTTCCAAACGCGAGGTCTGACACCGTGACCATCGAAGTTCGCCAGTTACTGATCCGCTCGCAGGTCGGCGTGCGCCCGCCCGCCGCACCGGCCGACGACGCCGCCACGGCCCGCGAACTGGAACGCTTGCGCGCGCAGATCCTGAACGAATGCAAGGCCTGGCTGCGCGAGCAATTGACCGCTGCGCGGGAGCGCTGACATGACCCTCACCGCCAGCGGCCAGAAAACCAAGCTGCTGATGACGCGCTACAGCGTGGCGGCTGACGGCACCATCACGCTGGAGCCCGCGGTGCGCTTTGAAGCGATGATCAATCCGGCCGAGTTCAAGCACAACACCGGCATCAGCTACGACACCAAGAAGACGCTGGGCGAAGCCGCTGCCAGCCCCAAGTTCAGCGCGATGAACGAAGAGAAGATCAGCTTCTCGCTGGTGCTGGACGGCACCGGCGTCGTACCGGCTGGCACCGGCACGCCGACCAGCGTGAAAGACCACCTGGCCCAGTTGAACAAGGTGGTCTACAACTACGTGGGCAGGCAGCACGAACCGCCGCATGTGCGGCTGCTGTGGGGCAGCCTGATCTTCTTCGGCCGGCTGGAAAGCATGAGCACGGCCTACACCCTGTTCAAGCCCAGTGGCGAACCGCTGCGCGCCAAGGTTGACCTGGGTTTCATCGGCTCGATGAGCCAGCGCGAAAGCGAACTGGTGTCCAACCGCTCGTCGCCCGACCTGACCCACAGCGTGGTGGTGCGCCAGGGCGACACGCTGCCGCTGCTGTGCCAGCGCATCTACGGCGACCCGGGCTACTACATTGACGTGGCGGCCTTCAACCAGCTGGCCGATTTCCGCGCCCTGCGACCCGGCGCGCAGTTGCACTTTCCACCGCTGTCCTGAGCCGGCCTGATGGACACGGACCGCTGCTGACCCGCCATGGCCGACTCACCCCTGCTCAACAGCGAAGGCCCGGTGTCCTTGACGGTGACCAGCGACGGCGCGGCCATCGGCGAAGCGGTGCAGCTGATTTCGGTGACCGTGCGCCGGGCCCTGAACAAGGTGCCGACCGCCACGCTGGTGATCTCTGACGGCGACATGCCCGAGCAGACCTTCCCGGTCAGCGACGGTGCCACCTTCAAACCCGGCGCGGTCATCGCCATCAGCGCGGGCTACAACGGCAACGTCACGCCCATCTTCACGGGCATCGTGGTGCGGCACAGCCTCAGCATTGCCGGTGCCAACGACGCCCGGTTGACGGTGGAATGCCGCGACAAGGCGGTGACGATGACGGTGGGCCGCAAGAGCAAGCTCTTTGTTGACCAGACCGACAGCGCCGCGATGACGGCCCTGATCGGTGGCCACGGTGGCCTGACCGCCGACGTGGCTGCCACCAGCATCAACCACCCGGTGCTGATCCAGCACTACAGCAGCGACTGGGACTTCCTGCTGTCGCGCGCCGAAGCCACCGGCAGCGTGGTGGTCGTCGAAGACGGCAAGGTCAGCGTGAAGCCGCCCGTCGTTTCGGGTGCCGCCACGCTCAACGTGGCCTATGGCGACAGCCTGATGGACTTCCAGGCCGACCTGGACGCGCGGCACCAGTACACCAGCGTCACGGCCCAGGCCTGGGACCCGGCCACGCAGGCGTTGATCCAGGCCGCAGCGGCCGACCCGCAAGCGCTGAACGCGCAGGGCAACATCGATTCGGCCACGCTGGCGCGGGTGCTGGGCATCGCTTCGCTAGACCTGCAGACCGCCGCGCTGTGGACCCAGGAAACGCTGGACGGCTGGGTCAAGGCGCAGCAATTGAAGTCGGGCCTGGCGCGGCTGCGCGGCCACATGCGCTTCCAGGGCAGCGCGCTGGCCAGGGTGGGCGGCCTGATCGAGCTGGAAGGCGTGGGCACGCGCTTCAACGGCATGGCCTACGTCACCGGCCTGACGCACCAGGTCGAAGATGGCACCTGGACCACCGAGGCCGATTTCGGCACCCCCGTGGAGTGGTTCAGCGAACGCACCGACATCCAGGCCCCGCCAGCCTCGGGCCTGCTGCCGGGCATCGAAGGTTTGTTCGTCGGGGTGGTCGTGAAGCTGGACGCTGACGCGGCCAATCAGAACCGCATCCAGGTCAAGGTGCCCAGCGCCAACCTCGACGGTGTGTGGGCGCGGCTGCTGCAGCCCTATGCGTCGGACGGCTTCGGCTTCTTCTTCCTGCCCGAGGTGGGCGACGAGGTGCTGCTGGGCTGGTTCAACAACGACCCCGATTTCCCGGTGGTGCTGGGCAGCCTGTACAGCAGCAAGCGCAAGCCGCCTTATGCGCTGGCCGCTGCCAACGACACCAAGGCCATCGTGACGCGCAGCCTGTGCAAGCTGGAAATCAACGACAAGGACAAGATCATCACGCTGACCACGCCGGGCAACAACAAGGTGGTGCTGGACGACAAGGACAAGTCCATCCTGCTCAGCGACCAGAACGGCAACACCGTCAAGCTCAGCGACGCCGGCATTGCGCTGGACAGCCCGAAAGACATCAAGCTGACGGCCAAGGGCGGCATCAAGCTGGACGCCGTGAGTGCCATTGAAATTACCTCCAAGGCCGACGTGAAAGTGGCCGGGCTGAACATCAACTGCAACGCGCAGGTCGGCCTGGTGGCCAAGGGTTCGGCCAGTGCCGAGTTGTCGGCCGCCGGGCAGACGACCGTCAAGGGCGCGATCGTCATGATCAATTGAAGGCCCTGAAGGCCCACCCACCATGCCCCCCGCCGCCCGCCTGACCGACATGCACGTCTGCCCGATGGTGACGCCCGGCCTGCCGCCGATACCGCACGTCGGCGGCCCGGTCATCGGCCCCGGCGTGCCCACGGTGCTGATCGGCAAGCTGCCGGCGGCGGTGGTGGGCGACAACGCGGTCTGCGTGGGCCCGCCGGACGCCATCGTGAAAGGCTCGGCCACGGTGTTGATCGGTGGCAAGCCGGCGGCGCGGCTGGGCGACAGCACCGCGCACGGCGGCAGCATCGTGCTGGGCCTGCCCACCGTGATGATCGGAGGCTGAAGTGGCGGCGTCTGACAACAACGCGCAAGACATCCGCTTCCTCGGGCGCGGCTGGGCCTTTCCGCCGGCCTTCGACCCGCGCACGCGCGGCGCGCTGATGGTGTCGCAGGTGGATGACGTGGAAGAAAGCCTGCGCATCCTGTTTTCCACCAACCCCGGTGAACGCGTGATGCAGCCCGGCTACGGCTGCGGCCTGCAGCGCATGGTCTTCGAGCACCTCAACGAAAGCACGCTGACCGAGCTGCGCAGCCTGATCGAAAAGGCGGTGCTCTTCTTCGAAATGCGGATCACCCTGGAGTCGATTGCTTTCGACACCGACGAGGCCATGGAAGGCCTGCTGCGCATCCACCTGCGCTACACCATCCGCACCACCAACACGCGGCACAACATGGTCTACCCGCTGTACCTGGACGAGGGTCGCGGCAGCCGCGCGGGCCTGGAAGGCGCGGCCGCATGAACGCCAGCATGAACGATGGCACGCTGCAGGCCCAGCGTGCGCTGGCCGTCATGGAAAGCCGGCACTTCGAGGTGGACGGCCTGCAGATCGACCAGCTGCTGGCGATGTGCGAGCGGTTGTCGCAGCACCTGCGCTTCATCGACCTGAACAACCAGCAGGAAGGCACCTGGCAGGCGCTGTTCGAGAACGACGACAGCATGGTGCTGGCGCGCATTGCCAGCTTCGACCGTTACGCCTGGCGGCAGGATTTCCTGAAGGTCAGCGACACCCAGAGCCCGCAGCACCTGGCGGGCGAAGTGCTGGCGCTGGCCCAGCGCATGGACCGCTGGTACCGCCACTTGCAGCACAGCGCGCAGGAAGCGGCCGTGGTGGTGTGCGACGCCATCGAACAGGTGGTGCAGCGCCAGTTGGGCGCGCAGTTGGTGCAGATGGTGGGCCTGTTCGACGTGCCGCCAGATCGGTCAGGCGAGCGGTCAGACGAACGCTCAGAAGAACAGCCGGGCGGCGTGCGCAACCCGCTGCGCAGCGGCTATGCGCAACTGCACGCCCAGCTGTGGCCGGCGCTGGGCGCGCCGTCTGGCCCGCACGCCTTGCGGGCCAGCCGGTCCAGTCTGCGCGGCCTGGGCTTCACCGTCTTCCAGGCCACCGCGCGCATCCAGTTGCTGGCGCGTGAACACCTCGGCGCCAGCCTGGACGGCGGCGCGCACGAGCCCGGCGCCGGTTTGCTGCTGGCCTTCCTGCGCCTGGTCGGCCCGGTGCAGGAACAGGTCAACGGCTTCACCGCGCGCCACATCGATTTCTACTACCGCCGGGTGCTGGGCCTGCAAGAACGCGGCGCGCAGCCTGACCGGGTGCACGTGGTCTGCCAGCCCGACCCGCGCAGCACCGGCGCGGTCGAGATTGCGCCCGGCACGCTGTTCAAGGCCGGCAAGGACGACGCGGGCCGCCCGGTGCAGTTCTGCGCGCCGCAAGGCCTGGCCGTGGGCCCCGCCCGCGTGGCCGCGCTGGCCACGCTGCAGCGCGAGCGCGACGGCCGCATCGCACCCGAAGCCTCGATGGATTTCGTGACCAGCGTGAAGGCGCACTGGCTGGGTCTGCCGGCCTTCCAGGACGAAGCGCAGGCCGATGCCGTGCCGCTGCTGGGCGGCGGGCCGGGCAGTGTCGAGGCCGACCTGGGCCTGGCCGTGGCCTCGCCGCTGTTGCTGCTGAAGGAAGGCGAGCGCAGCATCGAACTGGACCTGGCCCTGAGCTGGCCCGACCCGCTGGCGCAGCTGGTGCAGCGCGCCGTGCAAGCCCCGCATGCCGCGGCCTTCCGCCGCGCGCTGGGTGAAGTCTTCGCCTGCTGGCTGCTGGGCGACGGCAGCGAGCTGAACGCCGACCAGCGCGCGGCGCTGACCGCACGCGCCGCCAAGCTGCACGTGTCGCTGGGCCATGTGCGCGAGAACGACACGCGCCGGGGCGACCCGCCACCGCTGCTGCGCATGTGCAGCGACGAACCCGACGCCCGGCGCCGCGTGTTCCACAAGGTCATCAACGACCTCTTCGACGTCAGCTTGAGCACAGCCGCGGGCTGGCTGGTGGTGGACCGCATCCAGTTCAGCCTGCCGCAGACCCACAACGGCAACGGCAAGGTCGCGGGCCGCGACGGCGACGGCGACGGCAACAGCAGCAGCGACAGCAGCAACGACAGCAGCGGCGGCGGCCTGAACCTGCGCATCGTGCTGCGCACCGAAGACCCGGCCGTGGTCGGCTGCGACCCCAAGGTGCACCGCACCGCGCGGGGCGGCGAGGCCGGCGCGGGGCCGGGCCAGGCCTGGCCGACGCGGCTGCCAGTGCTGCGCCTGCAGGTCAGCCCGCGTGCCGGCATCCACCCCTGTTCCTTGTTCGAGTCGGCCCACTTTGGCGGTGCCGAATTGCGCGTCAGCGTGCGCGGTGCGCGCGACCTGCTGCTGCACAACCAGCTGGGGCCGCTCGACGCCCAGAAGCCCTTTGCACCTTTCGGGCCGCTGCCCACGACCACGTCCTACCTGGTCATCGGTTCGCCCGAAGCGGCCCGCAAGCCGCTGGACAGCCTGCGCCTGCAGCTGCGCTGGGGCGGCCTGCCCGACGACCCGGGCGGCTGGGCCACCCACTACGCGGCCTATGGTGAAGACCTGCGCAAAGGGCGCTTCGCCAGCGCGCTGCACCTGCTGGACAGCGGCCAGTGGTGGGCCTGCGGCGGGCGCTCGACGCAGCAGCCGCTGTTCGGCCGGGCGGCCAGCGAAGACGACGCGCTGCCGGCCGAACAGGCTTTCGACGTCGACCCGCGCGCGGTGCATGAACACGCCGGCGGCAGCAGCGTGCCGCTGGAAAACACCTTCACCGCGCGCGACGGCCTGCTGCGCCTTCAGCTGTGCCAGCCGCGCGGCGCTTTCGGCCACGCCGCCTACCCCGAACTGCTCAGCCAGGCGGTGCGCAGCCGCAGCTGGCGGCGCGGCCAGGCCCTGATGCCGCGCCCGCCCTACACGCCCGAACTGGAATCCATCCGCCTGGACTACAGCGCCCACACCACGCTGGGCGTGCGCCCGGTGGCGGCGGCGGGCGACAGCGCTCACGGCCTGGCACGCGACAGCGAACGCCTGCTGCACATCCACCCCTTCGGCGTGTGCGAACTGCTGCCCGACAAGGCCCGCCGCTGCCACACGCTGCTGCCGCCGCTGGACGCCGACGGCAGCCTCTACATCGGCGTGCAGGCCGACGCCTTGCAGGGCGAGCTGACGCTGCTGTTCCAGCTGCGCCCCGCGGCCGCCATGGCAGTGGATGACGACGAAGCGCCCGAGCGCCTGCAGTGGGCCTACCTGGCGCAAGACCGCTGGCACACGCTGGGCGAACGCGAGGTGCGCGCCGACGGCACCTTCGGCATGCTGGCCAGCGGCGTGGTCAGCCTGGACCTGCCCGAAGGCGCACGCTGTGCGCGCAAGGACAACCAGCTGTTCGGCGGACCGCAGGGCGGCCTGTACTGGTTGCGCCTGTCCAGCCCGCGGCTGGCCGACACGGTGTCGCCGCTGCTCAATGTGTACGCCCAAGCGCTGCCGCTGCAGCGCGTGCTGGATGGCGGGAAGAACAGCGACAAAGCCAAAGACGCAGGCAGCGAAACCGCAGCGCTGCAGCCGCTGCCGGCCGGCCGCGTGACGGCCGCCGACAGCAAGGTGCCCGGCCTGGCCAGCGTGCTGCAGGTGCAGGCCTCGGTGGGTTTGCGCCCGGCCGAAGACGCCCGCCAGCTGCGCACCCGTGCGGGCGAGCGGCTGCGCCACAAGAACCGCGGCAGCCTGATCTGGGATATCGAACGCCTGGTGCTCGACAACTTCCCCGAGGTCTTCAAGGTGCGCTGCTTCTCGTGGACCGAGGTGCGCGCCCACCACGAAGACCCGCCCGACGGGCTGCCGCACGACCCGGCCAGCGACCCGCCGGCTGGCACCGTGGTGGTGGCCGTGGTGCCGCAGGTGCCGCGCAACGACCCGGCCTGCGCCACGCTGGCACCGCGCCTGGACAGCCTGGCGCTGCGCCGCATCAAGCTGCTGCTGGCCGGGCAGGTTTCACCCTGGGTGACGCTGGACGTGCGCAATGCCACCTTCGAACGCGTGCAGGCGCGCTGCAGCCTGCGGCTGGAACCGACGGCCCAGGCCGGTGTGGTGCGGCGCCGCGTCAACACCGTCATCACGCACTACCTGTCGCCCTGGTTCGACGAAGGTTTCGGCCCGCGCTTCGACTGGCTGCTGCGCTGCGAAGACGTCGAGACCCAGGTGCGCCAGGTGCCCGGCGTGGCCGAAGTGGCGGGCTTGTCGCTGCTGCACGTGACCCACGGCAGCGAAGGCCACGGGCCGGCGAACTACCGGCTCGGTGACACCGCTGCGGCACGCCAGCGCGAAGGCGGCCGCAACAGCCTGGCCAGCCGCCGGCCCTGGGGCCTGGCCCTGCCGCTGGGCGACCACCTCATCGCCTTCGGTGACGACCTGAAAGGCATCCGCCCGCAGGCCACGGGCCTGGACCAACTCAGCATCGGCCAGACCTTCGTGGTCGGCCTGTCACCCGTGCAACAGGGCCCGGAGTTCGCATGACACTGGGCCGCGACACGCTGAAGGCGTATTTCAAGGCCGGCAACCTGCCGACCCAGGAAAACTTCTACGGGCTCATCGACTCCATGCTGCACATGGAAGACGAGGGCTTCGACAAGAGCTGGCTGCACGGTCTGGAAGTGACCAGCGCGCTGGGCTCCAAGGCGCTGGTCACCTTCTTCCGCAAGGAGGACAGCGGCACGCCGCTGTGGTCGATGCGGCATGCCGCCGACGGCCAGTTGCTGAACCTGCACGCGCTGACCAGGAAGCCGGGCGAAAAAGCCCAGTTGCAGCCGCCGGTGATGACGCTGGACAACCACGGCCGGGTGGGCGTGGGCCTGGCCGGTGCCGCGCCACAGCACGCGCTGCACGTGGGCGGCTTCATCGGTGCCAAAGGCCGCACCGGCACCTACCCGCTGCCCGACCCCAAGAACCCGCCGCTGCCCGACCACGGCTGGCACCTGCTGGCCAAGGACCTGCAGGGCTGCGTGGCTTTTGAAGTCGTGGCCTGTGCCTCGGGCTTTGGCGAGGGCCCGGGCCGTCACGCGGTGCTGCACGCCTTCGCGCTGAACGCCTACAACCCGACGATCAAGGGCTGGAAGGGTTTCTTCGACCGCATCTTCAACCGCAAGAAGCGCATCCGCTGCCACAACGCCTGGTCCAGCCAGCGCTGTGACCGGCTGGAACTGGCCTGGCAGCCGTGGAGCGACCCCAACGACCCGGGCAAGCGCGACCGCTACGCGCTGGCCATCCGCAGCCAGTGCAAGTACGGCGAGGGCGGCACGCTGCAGGTCCGCGTGACGCAGCTGTGGCCGGCCCCGCAGGCCGACGGGAGCGGTGAATGAACGCGCCACTGAGCGCGCACCTGGCCGCGCCGCCCACCACCATCCGCCGCGTGGGCAAGGCGCAGCGCCCGGCCAGCTTCGAGCGGCTGCGCGCGCAGGGCATCACGCTGCTGCAGAAAACCAGCGGTGCCACCTGGACCGACCACAACCTGCACGACCCGGGCATCACGATCCTGGAAGCGCTGTGCTACGCGCTCACCGAGACCGCGTTCCGCAGTGAATTCCCGGTTGAAGACCTGCTGACGGGCACCGACGGCCGCATCGACTTCGAGGCCCTGTCGCTGCACCCGCCGCACAGCGCCCTGCCCTGCGGTGCCACCACGGCCGTCGACCAGGTGCGCCGTCTGCTGGACCGCGTGGACGGGCTGGACGACGTGCGCCTGTCGCGCGCGCCCGGCGGCCCGGCCGGCCTGCTGACGATGTGGCTGAAGCTGGCGGATGGCGAACCGGCGGTGCAGGCCGGTCGCACACGGGCCGCACTGGCCGCCTACCGCAGCGAACGCGGCCTGGGCGAAGACATCGAACCGCACGCCGAGCCCGCCACCCATCTGGACTGCGTGCTGCACGCCGACATCGAAATCTTCGGTCCGCATGAAGGTGCCGAGGTGCTGGCCGATGTCTACCACCAGGCGGCGGCCTACGTCGACGGCAGCGCGCGCCGGCGCAGCCGCCGCGAACTGCGCGCGCAGGGCCTGTCGCTGGACGCGATCTACGACGGGCCGCTGGTGCAGCGCGGCTTCATCACCGCGGCCAGCGGCGCGCTCGACCCGCAGGCCAAGCTCTACGTCGGCGACCTGGCGCGGCACCTCAAGGACAGCATCCCGGCGATCAAGGACATCCACAGCCTGTGGCTGCAGACCGCCAGCGGCCAGGTCGTCACCGACAGCCTGGCCTGGCGCGGCCCTGAAGGCGCGCTGTGCCTGCGCGTGCCGGGGCGCAGCAACGAGCAGGCGCTGCACGTGAAGCTGCGCCGGCGCAGCCAGCCGATCAGCGTGGACCCCGACGAACTGCGCCACCGCGTGCGCGACCTGCAAGCCGCCGACCGTGCCCGCCGCCGCCTGCAGCAAGCTGCGCTGGCCCAGGAAGAACAGGCCGACCTGCCGCGTGGGCGTCACCGGCCCGCCGGTGCCTACCGCTCCATCCAGCACGACTTCCCGGCCATCTACGGTCTGGGCCGCCACGGGGCGCCGCCCAGCGCCGGCCCGCAACGCGTGGCGCGGGCCCGCCAGTTGCGCGCCTACCTGATGCTGTTCGAGCAAGTCATCGCCAACAGCCGCGCGCAAACCGACCACCTGGCCGAATTGTTCAGCGGTGCCGTCGGCCGCCACAAGACCTACTGGTGGGACCACCTGAACCAGCTGGCACCGCATGTGCCCGGCGAGCCCGACAGCACCGTGGTGCCCGGTGCCGAAGACCTGATGGTGGGCACGCCGGCCCACATCGAAAGCGCGGTGCTGGCCCCGATGGACCGCGCCGCGACGCGCCGCCACCACCTGCTGGACCATCTGCTGGCGCTGCACGGCGAAGACTTCACGCAGAACGCCGTGCGCCTGTACGGCGGCCATCTGGACGCCAGCGAACTGGATGCGCTGCTGCTGGACAACAAGCTGGCCTTCCTGAACGACGTGGTGCTGCTGTCGCGCTACCGCGCCCGTGGACACGACTACAGCCAGCCGCTGTGGGGCAGCCGGCACAACCCCAATTTCAGCGGCCTGGCGCGCCGGGTCTGCCTGATGCTGGGCTTTCGCCACCACCACGCCCGCGCACTGACCGCCACGCTGACGCGCAACCAGTTGACGCTGGTGGGCGGTGCGCTGGCCGTGCAAGCCTTGTCGGCCGCCACTGCCGAAGCGGGCGACGCCCTGCAAGCGCAGCGCCCAGACAGCAGCAGCAACGACAGCAACAGCAACAGCAACAGCAACAGCAGCAACAGTGGCAGCCGAACCGAGGCCGACTGCCGCGAGCTGTTGGCCGCAGCCGGCCTGCGCCCCGGCGCGCCGCTGTCGCGGCGCCTGCTGCGGGCCGGTGCCGCGCACGACGGCTACCGCCTGGTGGCGCGGGGCGCTGGCGGCGCCACCACCCTGGCGCTGCACGACGCCGAAGCCTCGCAGTGGTGGGCGCTGCACACCTACGCCAGCCGGGCCGAAGCCGCAGCCGCGGCCCACGCACTGCGCGCGGCGCTGCTCAAGCTGGGCGACGCTTGCGAGGGCCTGCACCTGGTTGAACACCTGCTGCTGCGACCGCTGTGCCCGGCTGCCGGCGCGGCACCGTCCAGCCCCTCCGCGCTGCAGCGTTCCGGCTTCTTCGACCTGCGCCTGACCGCGCTGCTGCCCAACTGGACGGTACGCACCCACCAGCACGGCTTTCAATTGCTGGCCGAAGAAACCCTGCACATCAACTGCCCCGCGCACCTGGACCTGGCCGTGCGCTGGCTGGACTTCGACGCGATGTGCGAATTCGAAGCCGCTTACGGCCTCTGGCAGAAAGCCCGTCTGAACCACTGCCGGCCGCCGGACGACGCCGAATTCGTGGCCGCGTCCGCAGTCGACGCTGCTGCCAGCAGCCTCATCAAGCACCTGCTGCCCACCGTGTTCACCGAGGCCAACGCGGCCGCGCCGAGCAACCCGGGCTACGACGGGTTTGAAGAAGATGGCTGAAGCCCACCTCGTGCAAGAGCTGCACTTCGAGGTTGATTTCGCCTCGCCGGAGCAGGCCTGGGAAGAGCAGGAAAGGCTCGCCGCCTTCATCCAGGGCCCCGGCTTGCGCATCGTTGAAGAAGCCTTCGACCGCTGCAGCCGCGACGGCCTCGGTGCCGCCCCTGCGGGCCCGGGCCAAGACGAGGCGGTGCTGCGCCTGGACGCGCTGGAACTCGATCTGGGCGAAGTCGACATCGCCGACCTGGAAACCCAATGGGCGCAACGGCTGCAGAGCCGCTTGCACGACGCGCTGGCCGGACTGCGGGCACAAAGGCGGGCCCGCGCCAGGGTCGACGCCAAGGCCAAGGCCGGCAGTTCCACCTCGACCGACACCGACACCGACACCGACACCGACAGCGGCACCGGCGCCGACACCCACACCGGCACCGGCGCCGACGCCGCCACTGACGCCAGCGCCAACACCACCGAAGCCGGCGCGGCAAGCGGCACCTGGCTGCGCCGCGAAGACGCCGACCTCGACGCGCTGATGCATTTCTTGCTGCACGGCCGGCTGCCCTGGCACCAGGCGCTGCACGCCGACCCGGCCGAACTGGCCTGCCGCGTCTGGCAGCACAGCCCGCAGGGGTTGGTGGCGCGGCTGCGCGCGCTGCCCCGGCCGCGCCCGGCCGTGCAAAGGCTGGCGCGGCAGTTTTCGCCCGGCTGGCTGCAGGCCCTCGAAGACGGGCTGCGCGGTCCCGGACCCGGGGAGCCTGTGCAGCCAGCGCTGTCTGTGCAACCGGCGTGGTCTGTGTCGCCCGTGCCGCACCGGCCTCACCTGCCGCCCCTGTCGCCCCTGTCGCCCCTGCCGTGGGCCAGCACCCCGGCAACGGCCGAGCACCGCCTGCTGGCCGCCCTGCAAACGACAGCCGCCACCGGCTGGGCCGCCGCTGCCGCAACCGCCCGCGCGGCGCGCCAGCCCTCGCCGTCGCTGCGCGCTTCGCTGCGCCGCTTCAAGGCCTTGCTGGTCGACGATGCGCCGCGCCTCTCGTCCACCGACAGCACCGAATTGCTGACCCTGTGGAAAGACCTGCGGCAGCACGACGAGGCCGGCCTGCGCCAGCTCTTGAAGGCATTGGGCGCGCAGGCCCGTGTGCGCCGCCGCGCCGCCTGGCTGTGGCCGCTAGCCATGCTGCAAGCCCTGCCCGGCCTGTGGCTGGGCGGCGAAGCCAGTGCGGCGGTGCAGGCTGCGGTGCAGCAGGCGCAGGCTCGCGTTGCAGCCGCCAACGGCGGCCCCACCCACGCCAGCCAGCGCGAGCCCTGGGCGTTGGTGCTGCGCCACCTGTGGGCTGGTGGCGACGAGGGACGGCTGGCGGTCGAGCCCTTGCTGTGGGCGCTGCGGGCTGTGGGGCCAGACACGGTGGCGTTGCCCGGTCCAGGGCCCACGGCGCGCGGGTTGTCCGCCGCAACAGCGGCCATAAGCGCCCCCAGCGCCCCTAGCACTACAGCGCCTGCAACCAGCGCGGCCGGTGCCGCCCTGCCCCCCGCGCAAGCCCGCGCCGCCCTGCGCGCGCAGGCCGCCAGCTGGGCACAGCAACGGGTGCTGGCGGCAGCACTCACGCCGGCCCGCCTGGCGCAGTGCCTGGCCGCGTGGCTGCCGGCCGACGCCGCTGCAGCGCTGGCCGACCTGGCGCATGGCCCGCTGCCGCGCGCCTGGCAGGCCAGCCACCGGGCCAACGCCGCACCCCTGGACGCCCTGCGCCGCGTGCAGTGGTGCCTGCAGACACTGGTCGCCGCACCCGACTGCCGCCTGCACGCAGCCGACCTGGTGGCCGTCTGGTGGCGTGCCCTGGGGGTTGAACTGCAACGCAGTCCCGCTGAACTGCTGGCCGCGCTGACCCGCCGTGGCCGCCGCAGCGGCAGTGCCGGTGGCAAGGCGGAAGCGACAGCCATCGACATCGACATCGACATCGACAACGACAACGACATCGACAACGACAACGACAGTGACCACGCCGACCGCCTGCGCCGTGCGGCCTGGTTGCGCTGGCTGCCTGCGGTGGCGCTTGCCACAGCGTCGCCACAAGCGCCTGCCGAAGCCGCCACCGACGGTGCGGCGGTGCCACCGCTCGCGGCAGGCAGCGCGGCGCAGCAGGGCCGGGCGCTGCTGCGCCTGGCCGCCGCCTTTGACGGCGGCGCCTGGGGTCCTGCGCTGACGGCCTGGGCCGAGCTGCGCGCGCAGCAGCCAGCCGCCCTGCGGCACCTGCTGCGCCAGACCGCCACCCACGCCGCGCGGCGACGGGCGCTGGCGCAGCGCTGCCCGGCGCCGATGTGGCGCGAACTGCTGGCGCTGTTCATGGGCGCTGCGCAAGCCAGCCGGCTGGACGACAGGCTGCGCGAAGGTGCCGCCGCCGCAGGCGGCCCGCCGCTGACCGTCTGGCGCGCGCGGACCCTGGCCTGGCTGGTCGGGGTCAACGAAGCAGCCGTGGCGCTGGCCCTGGCGGCCGATGCGCAGGCGGCTGACCCATCCACCGACCCATCCCCATTTCACGCGGCCGACACGGCTGACGTGACCGACGTGACCGACGTGACCGATGCGGCTGATGCGGTTGACGTGACCGACGCGGCCGACCCTGCCGCCCTGCCGGCTCTCAGGCCAGCCAGCCCGCACACCCCGGCCACGGCGCAAGCCGCCTGGGCGCACCTGGTGCGCCGCCAACCGCCCGCGTCCAGCGCCGCTTTGGACGCCGCCCTGAGCGCCGGCTCCG
This sequence comes from Betaproteobacteria bacterium, assembly GCA_031383435.1. Taxonomy (GTDB): domain Bacteria; phylum Pseudomonadota; class Gammaproteobacteria; order Burkholderiales; family Burkholderiaceae_C; genus Rubrivivax. The sequence goes on from JANMZP010000097.1 coordinate 33,254, forward strand.
GCACCAGGGTCGGCACCGCATCCAGCACCCCCGTCGGCCAGGCCCTGGTGCGCGCCGCGCGGCTGGGCGAGCCCGGCACCATCGCCCAGGCCTGGCGGGCGGCCCAGTCCGCCGGGGAAGCCGGTCTGCGCGCCTTGCTGCGCGGCCCCAGGGATGCGGACGCCTTGACGGCTGCCGACGCGGCTGCCGGGGCCGGGGCTGCGCCCGGTGCGGTGATGGGTGCCGTGACCGGACCTGCGAAGGTTGCTGCGGCGGGTGCTGCGGCGGGTGCGGCCGGTGCGGCGGCTGGCATCCCGGCGGGTGTTGAAACCCGCGCTGCGGCGCACGCCGGGAACCACGCGGTGCCGGGCCTTGACCTGGGCAGGGGCCGGGCTGCTGCGTTCGACGCTGAAGCCCGCAGCGCCGCCGCCTTGCGGCGCCGGCTGGCGCGCAGCCTGCCTGCACCGCTGTGGCACGAAGCGCTGGGCCTGTTCCTGCACCCGGACGCGGCAGCGCTGCTCGACGCCGACCTGCAACTGCTGGCAGCCTGTGCGGCAACCCCGGCGAGCTCGGCGAGCCCGACACTGCCGGCACCGGCATCGCCCACTGCGTTGCAGGCCACTGCGCTGGCGGCCACGCCAGCGGTGCCGAACACGCTGATCGGGCCCATCGGGCCAATCGGGCCCATCGCGCCCATCGCGCCGGTGACCACCACGCTGGCCGCGCTGCGCCGGCACGCCCTGTCGCGGCTGGCCGCATCGGCCTGCGTCCCGTCGGCCGATCTGGCAGCCGCCGCCGCGCAGCGCACGCTGCTGGCCGGGCTGCACCGCCTGGCCCGCGCCCGCCAGTTGTCGGCGCTGGCGCTGGCG
>JANMZP010000185.1:0-27902 GCA_031383435.1 Betaproteobacteria bacterium
CGTCGTCAATACGCTGGACAGCGGCTATGGCAGCCTGCGCCAGGCCATCACCAATGCCAACACGCTGGCGGGTGATGCCAGCCTGGCCGTGGTCGGCCGCACCGCCGGCATCGAACACATTCTGTTCAACATCGCCACCACCGCCGCCGGCTTCACCGGCACCGTGGGCGTCGACGGGCGCGCGGCCATCACCCTGAGCAGCAACCTGCCGACCATCAGCACGCCCATGGTGCTGGACGGCGGCACCCAGACCAGCAACGTCAGCGACAGCAACCCCGGCCTGGTCGGCGCAGGCGGCACGGTGGGCGCCGACGGACTCACCTTGTCGCAGGTGGCAAGGCCGGAGGTCGAATTGATCGGCAGCGCCGGCACCTCGGCCGGCCTGACCCTGGCGGCGGCCAACATCACGGTGCGCGGGCTGGCGATCTACGGTTTTCGCCTGGACAGCAGTTCTGCCGCCATCGTGGTCAACAGCGGCAGCTCGAACGCGCTGATCGAGGGCAACCTGATCGGTGTCAACGCCCTGGGTGCCGACCCCGGCGCCAGCCTGCGCAACGTTCATGGCATCGCCAGCAACGGCGGCAGCAGCGCGACGGTGCGCAACAACTACTTGGGTTATGCCGACAAGGCAGCCGTTTCGACACTGTCCGGCATCAGCACCAACTGGACGGTGCAGAACAACGAAATGCGCGAGATGGGCTTGGCCGACGTGGCTGCCGACGGCGTCAACATGCTGGCCAGCACGGGGTGGACACTGCTGGGCAATCTGATCGTCAACGTCAGCACCCAGGCCGTGGTGCTCAGCAACCAGGCCGGCTCGAACGAGCTGGTCATCAACAACACCCTCACCGGCGCCGGCCGGGGTTCGGCCAGCGCGGCGCCGACCCAGTACGACGCCGTGGCCGCGCTCCCGGGCACCACCGCGGCACGCTTCGAAGCCAACATCGTCACCGGCAACTACGGCGCCGGCATCACGGTGGACAACGGCGCCAGCGGCGTGGCCATCACGCGCAACCTGATCTACGGCAACGGCAGCGTCAGCTCACGCAGCGGCCAGGCCGCCACCGGCAGCATCGACATCGACCTGCTCAACAGCACCGACAACAACCTGGTCGGCACGCCGCCCTACTACACGAACAACGACAGCGGCGACGCCGACAGCGGCGGCAACGGCCTGCAGAACTACCCGGTGCTGAGCCGGGCCACCGTGCTGGGCGGTCAGGTGGAAATCCAGGGCACGCTCAACACCAACGCCAGTGGCTACTACCGCATCGAATTCTTCTCTTCCAGCGCACCGCACAGCACGGCGCGCGGCGGCGGCCAGGTCTATCTGGGATTTGTCAACGTGGCCACGGACGCCAGCGGCAACGCCAGCTACACCGCCACCCTGAGTGCCAGCGTGACAGTGGGGGCGTCGATCACGGCCACGGCGATCAAGAGCAACCTGGGCTACACGCTGATGAGCGACACCTCGGAGTACGCGCCCAATGTGCTGGCCACGCTGCGCGTCAGCGGCACCGTGTTCGAAGACGCCAACTACGGCGGCGGCGCCGGGCGCAGCCTGGTCGCGTCGGGCGGCATCGGCGTCGGCGGCGCCACGGTCGAGCTGTACAGCAGCGCAGGCAGCTACCTCAGCAGCACCACCACCGCTGTCGACGGCAGCTACACCGTCAACGGGCTGAGCGGCAGCACCAGCTATTACCTGCGGGTGGTCAGCCGTTCGGTGTTGTCCAACCGGCTGGGCAGTTCCAGCACGCTGGTCGGCGTGTTGACCTACCGCACCAGCGCCGCCAGCGGCGCCGCCGTGGCCGTGGCCGACTACGTGGGCGGCAACAACCCCGCGCTGGTGGACCCGGCCAGCGCCAGTGCCGGCGCGGCCTTCAACACCGGCACGCTGGTCTACAGCGCCGGCCTCAGCGGCACCGCACAGAACATCACGCCGGTGACGCTGGCCAGCAGCAACATCAGCGGCCTGGACTTCGGCTTCAATTTCGACACCGTCGTCAACACCAACGACACGGGTCAGGGCAGCCTGCGCCAGGCCATGACCAACGCCAACACCCTGGGCGGCGACGCCAGCTTGGCGCAGAGCGGGCGCCCGGCGGCCATCGAGAACCTGGTCTTCATGATCAGCAACGGCACGGCGGCCGCCGGCTTGCGCAGCGCCAACACCCTGTTCAGCGGCGGCTACGCGGCCGTCACGCTGGCCAGCAGCCTGCCCACCGTCAGCGCGGCGCTGGTGGTCGACGGCCAGACGCAGCCCGGCTGGGTGGCGGCGCCGGTCATCGAGCTGCGTGGCGAAAGCGCGGGCAGCGGCGTCAGCGGCCTGACCTTCACGGGTGCCGGCAGCACGGTGCGCGGACTGGCCATCGGCGGCTTCGCCGAGGCCGGCGTTTACATCAACGCCAACAACGTGACGGTCGAAGGCCTGTACAGCGGCCTCACGCCCGACGGCAGCACGACGCGCCCGAACAACCGGCTCAATGCCAGCTCGGCAGGCGTCTACGTCGCCGGGGGTACGGGCGTCGTCATCGGTGGTGTCACGGCCGCCAAGCGCAATGTGCTGTCCGGCAACCAGGGGGCGGGCGTGTGGGCCGCCGGCGGCGTGGCCACGCTCTACGGCAACTACATCGGCTCCGACGCCGCCGGCGCCACGGCCAAGGGCAACACCAGCTGGGGCGTGGTGCTGGTGGCCGGCGGGCCGCACCGCGTGGGCGGTGCGAGTGCCGGGCAGGGCAATGTGATATCCGGGCAGGTCGGGGCGAACGCGGGCGGCGTGATCCTCTACGGCAGCGGTCACATCGTGCAGGGCAACACCATCGGCCTGGGCGCCGACAACGTGACGGCCCTACCCAACGGCAACGGCAGCGGCACCTTCGCGGCCGGCGTTGATGCGCGCAGCGGCAGCGGCCACGTCATCGGCGGGACCAATGCCGGCGAAGGCAATCTGATCGCCCGCAACCAGGGCATGGGCGTGCGGGTGACGGCACAGACGACAGCCATCCGCGGCAACCGCATCTACGGCAATTCGGGGCTGGGCATCGATTTGAACGCCGACGGCGTGACGGTGAACGATGGCGCCACCAGCGGCAGCGCACCGAACAACGGCATGGACCAGCCGGTGGTCATCGCGGCCTCGCTCAGCGGCACCACGCTGAGCCTGTCGGGCTACGTCGGCAGCGCCGCGGGGCAGGTGACCTTTGCCGGTGCCCGCGTCGAAGTCTTCGTCAGCGACGGCAGCGCCAGCGGCTACGGCCAGGGGCAGACCTACCTGGGCTTCCTGACTGCCGACGCCAGCGGCAACTTCAGCGGCAGCATCGCCGGCGTGACCGGTGTCACCAACGGCACGACCCAGGTCACCGCCACGGCGACCGATGGCAGCGGCAACACCTCGGAATTCAGCGCCAATGTGCGCGTCGGCTGGGCCATCAGCGGCACGGTGTTCGAAGACGTGAACTACGGCGGCGGCGCGGGGCGCAACAGGGCTGCTGCACTGGCCGGTGGCGGCGCCGTGCGCCCGGGTGCGCGGGTCGAGCTGTTCACCGTGTCGGGCGCCACGGCCACCGTGGTGGCCGTGACCACCACCGACGCAGCCGGCGCCTACAGCTTCACCGGGCAGGGTGCCGGCAACTACGGTGTGCGCGTGGTCAGCAGCACGGTCACCTCGTCACGCACGGGTGCCACGGCCAGTCTCATCGCGGTGAGCACCTTTCGCGTCAACGCCAGCAGCGGCAGCCCGGTCGACGTGACGGACGAAGTTGGCGGCGGCGCACCCAGTGTCACCGCTTACTACAACGCCAATGCCAACGTGGGCACCAGCAGCAGCTTCCCCGTGGCTTTTGCAGAAGCCACCAGCGTCGTCACCCTGGGCAGCAGCAGCCTGTCGGGCCTGGACTTTGGCTACAACTTCAACACCGTCACCAACGTCAACGACACCGGTCAAGGCAGCCTGCGTCAGGCCATCACCAATGCCAACACGCTGGGTGGCGACAGCAGCCTGGCACAAAGCGGGCGCACCGCGGCCATCGAAAACCTGGTGTTCATGATCAGCAACGGCACGGCCTCTGCCGGTCTGCGCAGCAGCAACACCTACTTCAGCGGCGGTGTGGCCACCATCGCTCCGGCGTCGGCGCTGCCCAGCATCGCGTCCGCGCTGGTGCTGGACGCGCAGACCCAGCCGGGCTGGACGGCCAACCCCCTCGTCGCGCTGAACGGCAGCGGCGCCGGCGCCTCGACCAACGGCCTCACGGTGAATGGCGCCGGCAGCATCGTGCGCGGCCTGGTCATCAACAGTTTCCAGCAGAACGGCATCACCTCGGCCACGGGCACGGGGCTGGTCATCGAAGGCAACACCATCGGCCTGAACAGCGCGGGCACGGCCGCATCGGCCAACAGCCTGAACGGCATCCTGATCACCGGCGGCAGCGCCACCATCGGCGGCCTGACCGCCAGCACGCGCAACGTGATCAGCGGCAACACGCAGAACGGCGTGTCCGTCACCGGCGGCACGGTCACGGTGCGCGGCAACTACATCGGCAGCAACGCGGTCAACAGCGCGGCCATCGCCAACGGCGGCAGCGGCGTGCTCATCGCCAGCAGCAATGCGACAGTCGGCGGCACCGCCGCCGGCGCCGGCAACGTCATCCGGGGCAACGCCGCCAAGGGCGTGGCCATCGCCAACGGCGCCTACACGGGCAACGCCGTGCTGGGCAATTCGATCTACGGCAACACCAGCCTGGGCATCGACCTGAAGGCCGACGGCCTGACGGCGGCCAACGACGGCGCCACGACCGCCGCCACCTCGAACCTGGCCATGGACAGCCCCGTGTTCACCAGCGCCAGCATCTCGGGCACGACGTTGACGGTGGCCGGCTACGTCGGCAGCGCTGCCGGCCAGAGCACCTTCGCCACGTCGCGCGTCGAGGTCTTTGTCGCCGACGCGACCAGCAGCGCCGGGCAGGGGCAGACCTACCTGGGCACGCTGACGGCCGACGCCAGCGGCAACTTCAGCGGCACGATCACCGGCGTCACGGGCGTGACCAACGGCAGCACCAAGCTGACCGCCACGGCCACCGACACCAGCAACAACAGCTCGGAATTCGGCGCCAACGTCACCGTGGGCATGGCGGTTTCGGGCGCGGTCTTCGAAGACGCCAACTACGGCGGCGGCGCCGGGCGCAACCTGTCCGCGTCGGGCGGCAGCGGCGTCAGCGGCGCCCTGCTGGAGCTCTACGACAGCAGCGGCGTCTTCGTCACCAGCACCAGCAGCGGCAGCGGTGGCGCCTACAGCTTCGTCGGCCTGGCGGCGGGGACCTACCACGTGCGCGTGGTCAGCAGCAGCGTGCTGTCGCAGCGCAGCGGCGCCATCGCCGGCCTGCTGCCCGTGCTGACTTTCCGCACCACCGCCACCACCGGCACGGCCGTGGCGGTGACGGACGCTGTCGGCGGCACCAACCCGGCCTTCACCGACCCCGGCGCTGCCAGTGCGGGCGCCACCTTCAGCACCACGACCTACGCCTACAGCAGCGGCCTGGCCGGCACGGCCCACGCCGTGGCGCCGGTCACGGTGGGCAGCGCATCCATCGGCTCGGTCGACTTCGGCTTCAACTTCGACACCGTCAGCAACACCAACGCCAGCGGTCCCGGCAGCCTGGCGCAGGTGCTGACGAATGCCAACACCCTGGGCGGCGACGCCAGCCTGGCGCAAAGCGGGCGCACGGCGGCCATCGAAAACGTCGTGTTCATGATTCCGAACGGCACCGCCGGCGCGGGCCTGCGCAGCGCCTTCAACCACTTCACCAGCGGTGTGGCCACGATCTCGCCCGGCACCGCCCTGCCCACGGTCAGCAGCGCACTGCTCATCGACGCCCAGACCCAGCCGGGCTGGACGGCCAACCCGGTGGTCGAACTCAACGGCGTGGGCGCCGGCAGCGCCAGCGGCCTGACCGTGACGGCCGCGGGCAGCACGGTGCGCGGGCTGGTCATCAACCGCTACACCCTCAGCGGCATCGTGCTGGGCGCCAGCGCCACGGTGCAGGGCAACTGGGTGGGTGTCAGCAGCAGCGGCAGCACGGCATCGGCCAACGGGTCGCACGGCATCCACGTCACCGGCGGCACGGCCACCATCGGCGGCACGGGCAGCAACCAGGGCAATGTGTTCAGCGGCAACAGCGGCGCCGGCATCTGGCTGGCCGGTGGCACGGCCCACGTGCTGCTGGGCAACAAGGTGGGGGTTGGCGCCGACGGCAGCACGCGCGTGGGCAACAGCGGCTTCTACGGCATCGAGGTGGGCAGCGGCGTCAACGGCAGCACCTTCGGCGGCACGGCCACCGGCGCCGGCAACGTCATCAGCGGGCAGACCGGCGCCAGCAAGGGCGGCCTGTCGCTGTGCGGCAACAACAACACGGTACAGGGCAACCTCATCGGCACCAACGCAGCGGGCACGGCCGCGGTGCCGAATGCGGCCAACGGCATCCTGGTGTGCAGTGGCACCACAGGCACGGTGATCGGCGGCACCACGGTGGCCGCGCGCAACCTCATCAGCGGCAATGGCGGCCACGGCATCGCGGCCAGCGGGCCGGCAACCATCCAGGGCAACAGCATCGGCACCGATGCGGCTGGCTCGGCGGCCCTCGCCAACACCGGCAACGGCGTCGACATCAGCGTGGCGGCGGCCAGCGGCAGCGTGCTGGTGGGTGGCACGGCGGCCGGCGCCGGCAACCTCATCAGCGGCAACACCGGCCGCGGCGTGGCCGTGCAGAGCGGCGCGGCGGGCAACGCCATCCAGGGCAACCGCATCTACGGCAATGGCAACATCGCCATCGACCTGAACGCCAACGGCGTGACCGCCAACGACGGCGCCAAGACCGCCGGCGCGGGCAACCTGCTGATGGACAACCCCGTCTTTACCAGCGCCCGCGCCACCGGCAGCCAGCTGGTGGTGGCCGGCTACGTGGGCAGCGCCGCCAGCCAGAGCACCTTCGCCAGCAGCCGCGTGGAAATCTACGCCAGCGACAACGACGGCACCGGTTACGGCGGCGGCAAGACCTACCTGGGCGCGCTGACGGCCGACGGCAGCGGCAACTTCAGCGGCACGCTGACCCTGCCGGTGGCGGCGCTGGCCATCGGCAGCAAGCTGACCGCCACCGCCACCGACACGGCCAGCAACACCTCGGAATTCGGCGCCAACTTCAGCGGCCTGATCGTCGACCTGGTGGTCAACAACAACGGCGACGCCGCCGACGCCAACCCCGGCGACGGCCTGTGCGCCACGGCGGGCGGGGTGTGCACGCTGCGCGCGGCCATCGCCGAGCTCAACGCCTGGGCCAGTCTGGCCACGCCGCCGACGATTGCGTTCGCGCTGCCGGGTTGCAGCAGCTACGGCGCGGCGGCCTGCACCATCACGCCGGCTTCGGCCCTGCCTTCGGTGACCCGCACCGTGCTGCTCGACGGCAGCACGCAAGCCGGCTTCAGCACCGTCAGCTACAGCCCCATCGTTGAAATCAGCGGCGCGGCAGCACCGGGCGGCACCACCGGGCTGGTCGTCTCGGCCAACAACGCCACCGTGCGCGGCCTGGCCATCAACCGCTTCCCGGGCAATGGCATCACCCTCAGTGGCAGCGGCAACACGCTGGTCGGCATGCGCATTGGTCTGGCGGCCAATTCAGCCACCGCAGCGGCCAATGGCGGAGCCGGCACTTACATCAGCGGCACCGGCAGCGTCATCGGGGGCAGCACCGCCGCCGACCGCAACGTGATCGCCGGCAACACCGGCGCGGGCATCACGGTGGCGGCCAGCAACACCACCATCAGCGGCAACCTGATCGGCACCGATGCCAGCGCCACCGGCGGCCTGGGAAATGGTGCCGGTGGGGGCGGCAGCGGCATCGCGGTGCTGTCGGCCGGCCTGACCGGGGTCAGCATCAGTGGCAACACCTTGGCCAACAACGGGGCTGCCGGCGTCGGCGTGGCGGCAGGCGGGCCGGCACAGGTGCAGATCCTGGCGAACACCATGTCGGGCAACGGCGGCCTGGGCATCGACCTGGGCAACGACGGCGTCAGCGCCAACACCGGGGTCAGCAACGCCAGCCTGCCCAACAAGGGCATCAACATGCCGGTCATCACCGGGGCCGGCGTGGGCAGCGGCAGCATCAACGTCACCGTCTACGGCTACATCGGCACGGGCAGCGGCCAGGCCGCCTTCGCCGGCGCGCGGGTCGAGTTCTTCAAGGCCGCCGCCGACGCCACCGGCTACGGCGAAGGCCAGGTCTACCTGGGCTTCCTCACCGCCGACAGCGCCGGCCGTTTCACCGGCACCGTGGCCTACACCGCTGGTGCGCTGAACGTCGGCGACGCCATCACCGCCACCGCCACCGATGCCGCTGGCAACACCAGCGAATTCGGCCCGAACTGGACCAGCACGACCGTGGCCGCGCTGACGCCGGGCAGCTTCAACGCCTTCGACGCCAGCACCGCCGCCGGCGCGCTGACCGGCCCCATCACCAGCAAAGTGGCTGGCACCGCTGCCTCTTTCGCCGTGATTGCCCTGGACAACAGCGGCACTGCCCTGCACCCTGGCTTCACCGGCACCGTCAGCCTGAACTGGGTCGACGCCCGCGACGACAGCGGCGCACTCAGCGGCAGTTGCCGCGCGTCGTGGGTCGACAAGGGCAGCGCCGGCAGCGCCGCCTTCAGCAACAATTCACGCATCACGGTAGCGCTCACGCCGCCAGCAAGCGGCACGCGGGTCATGCGCTTGAAGATGACTTATACCGGCGGCAGCAGCCCGGTCTCGGCCTGCAGCAACGACGCTTTTGCCGATTTGCCCGCCAGTTACAGCTGGACCGGTGCCAGCGACGCCGACAGCGCCACCGCCGGCACCGCCCGCGCGCTGGACAACACCGGGGCCAGCGGCGGCGTGGTGCACCGCGCCGGCCGGCCCTTCACGGTGCGCGCCCGCGCGCTGGACGCCAGCGGCGCGCTGATGACCGGCTACGACGGCAGCCCGGTGCTGGCCGCCGCCGGTTGCTTGCTGCCCAGCGGCTGCACCGCCGCAGCGCTGACGGCGCCCAGCACGGCTTCGTCAGCGGGCGTGTACACCAACAACGGGGTGAGCTACGCCGAGGTCGGCGCGCTGCAGGTGCAGCTCACCGACGCCAGCTATGCCGATGTCGATGCGGCCGACACACCCATCGGTGTGCGCTCGCTCACTTCCACGTTATTGGCTGTCGGCCGTTTCATTCCCGACAGCCTGAGCGTGGCCGTCAGCACCAGCGGCCAGCTCGGTACGGCCAACGCGGCCTGCCTGGCCAGCGGCGCGGGTGCCACGTTCATCGGCCAGGGCTTCGGCTGGGCCAGCACGCCGCAGGTCACGGTGACGGCGCTGAACGCGGCCGGTGCCACCACCGCGCGCTGGACCGGCAGCCTGATGAAACTGGCTGCCGGTTCCGGCCTGACCGAGGTGCTGAGCGCCGGCAACACCGGCAGTGCCAGTTTCTCGGCCAGCTACGGCACGGTCACCGTTACCGACCTGGGTGGCGGCCAGGCCCGCGTCACCGCCAGCAACACCGACCGCTTCCTGCTCGATCTGGCCAGTGGTTCTGTCCAGGACAGCGTCACGCCCACCTTCGCCTGGGCGCTGGGTCTGGCGGACGCCAGCGAGGCCGCCGTGGCCGGCAACCCGACGCTCACGGCCAGCGCCAACCAGGGCAGCGTGGCCTTCAACAGCGGCGGCGTCTTCTACAGCGGGCGTCTCGCCTTGTCGCCCGGTTACGGCGACGTGCGCAGCGGCCCGCGCCTGCTGGCCCAGTTGCAACGCTACACGGCCGCCGGCTGGGTGACCCTGACCGAAGACCAGGGCTGCGTGACCATCCAGAACCAGAACGTGGCCGTCGAAACGCCGACTGGCGTGTTCGCCACGCTGGGCGCTTGCGTGGCACCGATGACGGGCAGCGTCACCACCCGGGGCGGCCGCGCCTGGCTGGCTTTCCCGGGCACGCCGGCTGGCGCGCCGGGCCGTTTGACGCTGCGTCTGGCCGGCCCGGCCGCCAGCGGTGCCAGTTGCACCACCGCCGGGGCCAGCGCGGCGGTGGTGCCGCTGACGCAAAACTGGCTGCTGGGCGGGGCCAGCGCCATCGGCCCGCAGGCCCTGGCCACCTGGGGCAAGCCGCAGCGCGACGCCTTGCTGCGCCGCGAAACCTGGTGACCGGCAGCCCGGCCCCAGGGCCGCTTCAGCCTTTTGAATAGCGCGGCAAAACGGCCTGATTTCCGGCTCTTGCGCGGGCCCGTGCTGGCCGACCATACGGTTCATGCCAGCCGTCCTGAAACCCAAAGCCTCGCTCAAAGCCCAAGTGGCGGCGGCGTGGGCGCGCCTTGTGCGCAGCGGCCCGAACCGGCCCGCGTGGCCGCGCCTCGGTGTGAGTCTGGGCCTGGGCCTGGGCGGTGGGCGGGCCGTGACGGCCGTGATGGTGGGCCCACGCTGTGCGGTGGTGCGCCTGGAGGCGCGCGCTGACGGCCTGCACCTGGTGGCGGCTGCCGACGGCGACGTCAGCGACCTGGCGCGCTGGAAGCCCCTGTTCAAGGGCAGCCGGGGCGTGCTGGTGCTGCGCAGTGAGGACCGCTTCCTGCAAACCCTGGACAAGCCCGAGGTGGCCGAAGCCGAACTGAATCTGGCCCTGCGCTGGCCCATGGGCGAAGCGCTGGGCACCGAACCCGAACAACTGCTGACCATGGCGCTGGCGCTGCCGCGCGTCAATGAAGCCGTGCGCGCCCAGGTGCTGGGCGTGGCAACGCGGCTGGAAACGGCGCAGGGGCAACTCGCCAGCCTGCGCGCAGCCGGCATTGACCTGCGCTCCATCGACGTCATCGACAGCGCGCTCCGCGGCATGGCCCTGTTGCAGGACACCCTGCCGGCCAGCACCGTGGCGGTTTGCCTGGTCGGCAACAACATGTCGATCGGCTTGATTCAACAGGGCCAGATCTGCGCCCTGCGCAGCGTGCCGCTGCCCGAACGCGAAGGCCATGCCGATGCCGACCTGGCTGAACAACTGGCGCTGAACACGCGCCGCACTTTCGACCACTACGAACGCCAGGCCATGCTCAGCCACCGCTCGGCCGACCCGATGAACGCGGCCGCGCCGATGGCCGTGGGCCGGGCACTGGCCAGCGTGGGTTCGCTGTCGCAAGCCGCACTCGACACCTTCTGCACGGCGCTGCCTGATGCGCCGCAACTGTTCGACGTGACCAGCAGCCTGCTGGGTGCCGCAGACGTGGCGCTGCGCTGTGCCGGCAACGACGAACTGACGGCGCTGGCCTGCGTGGCAGCGGCGCGGCTGTTCGACACCGGCCCGGTGACGCGCCGCACAGCCGACCGGCCGGCCGCAACCGCTTTCACGTCGGCCGTCTCGGCCGTCGTCGGGTCATGCGCCGGTGCCAGCACCGCCCACACCGCCCCCACCGCGCAGGCCGAGGAGGCGATCACATGATCGAACTCTTCGACGCCAACCGGCTGCTGCCGCAACGCGACCGCAGCCTGCTGCTGGCCGGCGGTGCGCTGGGGCTGGGCGTGGTCGGCCTGGCCGCACACAGCGTCTACCTGCACCAGCAAATCACCCACACCCAGAGCGAAAGCCGCGGCGCGCAAGCTGAACTGAAGCGGTTCAAAGCGCTCACGCCGCCACCGGGCGCGGCCCTGCTCGCCGACCTGGAACAACAGGCCTTGCGGCTGGAAGCCGAACTGGCCGCCGCCGGGGCCAACCCCGGTGGGCACAGTGGCACCAACCTCAAGCCTTCGCAGTGGCTGCAGCGCCTGGACACCCTGGCCCGTGCCGACATCGGACTCAGTCTGGTCGAGATCGACCGCAACGGCTCGGCCCGCGTCGAGGGCCAGGCCCGCACGCCGCAGGCCATGAGCAGCTACGTGCAGGCCTGGGAACACCAGCAGGCGCAAGCCCCGATGCGGGCCCGCGCCATCGAGGTGCGGCAAGACGAAAAGGCCGCGCCGCTGCTGCGATTCCAACTGCGTGCCAATCTGCCAGGGCCCACACCATGAACGCGCAACTCGCCCACGCCACCCGTTGGTGGGCTGAACGCCACCTGCGCGAACGTTTGCTCGTGCTGGCGTGCGGCACCGCCGGCCTGCTGGTGGCCGGCGACAGCCTGTTCACCATGCCGCTGGAGCGGCGCTTGAAACAAGCGCACATCCAGCTGCAAACCCAAACCAGCCAACTGGAAGCGGCCCGCGCCACAGCCGCTGTCGGGCAGGGCGACGCCGCGCAAGACCCGCGCGAACGGGCCGTCCGGCTGCAGCAGCGCGTGCAAGCCGCCCAGGCGGCCGGTCTGGTGCTGCGGCAGCAGGCGGCCGAAGCCGCGCGCTTGCCCGAAACGCTGCGTGCCATCACCGCCACGGTGGGGTCGGCGCGCTTGCTGGCGCTGGACTTCGCGGGTGACGCAGCGGCCCCCGGCGGAGCTGCGCCTGCGCCTGCAGCGCTGGCCGCGAACAACGACGGTGCCTTGGCTGCAAAGGCGGTGGCCGACGCCACGCCACGCCTGTACCGACTGCCCATCACGCTCAAAGTGAGCGGCACCTACGAGGAGCTGCACATGCTCTTGACCCAAATCGAACGCCACGCCGAAGCTTTGCAATGGTCGACCCTGACCCTGGACAGCAGCGGCTGGCCGGCCATTCAGCTGACGCTGAAAGCGCACGTGCTCAGCCCCGACCCGCGCTGGGGGGCTGCATCGTGAGGGCCTGTCAGGCCGGTGTTGCCTTGCCTTGGTTGGTGGCCTGCATCTGCGCGCAGGCCTGGGCCGACCCGATGCGACCCTTGATTCCACCGGCCAGTGCCGCCAGTGCCGCGGGTGCCACCAGTGCCACCAGTGCAACCAGCGCCGCTGCGCCGCCGGCCTTGCCCGGCAACCCGACCGACCGCGCCGCCCGGCCCCGCGAAAGCGAAGCGCCGCGCGATGCCGAACGCCTGATAGCCATCCGGCAAGACAACGGCCCCGACAGCACCAAACGCTGGCAGGCCTTGCTGGGCGACCGCTGGCTGAAAGTGGGCGACCGTCACGAGCGCTACACGGTGGGTGCCATCGACGCCAATTCCGTGCAGTTGACCGACGGGCGACAGCGAAGAACCTTGCACCTCTTGCCGCCCTTGTGGCGACCCGGTCCGAGCAGCGCCGCCGTCTCCAGCAGTCCCCACGCTCCCGGTGGCAGCACCGATCTGGCGCAAGCCGGCCCCGCCGCGCTGTCCCCTCACCGAGCCGCAGGGCTCCCGACGCCATGAACTGTCAGCCGCGACCATTAGTCAGCCGTTCAGTCAGCCGCTCAGTCAGCCGGACGCTGCGCCAGCTGGTCTGTGCCGGCCTCGGCGCGGCCACGCTTTTCCTGGGCGGCTGCGCGACCAACCCCGCCTGGTGGAGCAACCCGGCGTTGATGCCCGAACTGAAGTCCACGCTGGAACCCAGCCGCGGCGCACCGGCCGCGTCGACCGCTGCGGCGGCTGCGGCTGCGGCAGCGGCAGCGCTGGCCGCACCCGCCAGCCCGGCCCCAGCCGTGGCCCCCACCGCCAGCACCGCCGCCCGTGAAGACCCGGCGCTGGCGGCCTTGCCCGCCGGCCGCGCCGAGCGGCGCTTTTCGGTGGTGTTGAACAACGCCACGCCCGAAGTGCTGTTCATGGCCCTGCTGGCAGAAACGCCGCTGTCGGTGGCGGTGGACCCGGGCGTCAAGGGCCCGATCAGCATCAGCCTGAAAGACGTCACGCTGCGTGAGGCGCTGGACCTGCTGCGTGAACTGCACGGCCTGGAATACAAGGTCATCGGCCGCCACATCCTGGTTTCGGCGGCGCAGATCCAAACCCGCATCTTCACCGTCGACTACCCGTCCTTCAACCGCAGCGGTCGCAGCGAACTGCGCGTGCTGAGCGGTTCCATCACCGGCCAGGCGGCTTCCAGTTCGCCCGGCTCGGCCCAGGGCACGCAGGGCAGCCAGGCCGGCGCCACCAGCGGCGGTTCGTCGGGCGGCTCCAGCAGCATGGAATCCAGCCGCATCAGCACCTCGCAGCGCAACGACCTGTGGGGCGAAATCGAATCGACCATCAAATTGCTGGTCGGCGACAAGGACGGCCGCAGCGTCGTCGTGTCGCCGCAAACCGGCAACATCGTGCTGCGCGCCCTGCCGCGTGAAATTCGCGCGGTGCACGACTACCTGGAAGCCACGCGCATTTCGGTGCAACGCCAGGTGATGCTGGAAGCCAAAGTGGTGGAAGTGCAGCTGAGCAACAGCGAACGCACCGGCATCAATTGGTCGGCCTTCAAGCTGGGCCTGAGCACGCGCGCCACCGGCGGCGTGATCTCGCCTGGCGGTTCACTGGCCCCCAGCGGCACCATCGGCGATGGCCTGATCAGCATCAACCCCGGCGCGGCGCTGGAGTCGGCGGCCACCGCCGCAGGCAGCCTGCTCGGCCTGGCCTTCCAGACGCGCAACTTCGCCGCAGTGCTCGACTTCCTGGGCACCCAGGGCAACACGCAGGTGCTGTCCAGCCCGCGCATCGCGACCATGAACAACCAGAAGGCGGTGTTGAAGGTGGGCACCGACGATTTCTTCGTCACCAGCATTTCCAGCACCACCACGGCGGTGGGCAACACCACGGCCACCACGCCCAACATCGGCGTGCAACCGTTCTTCTCGGGCATCAGCCTGGACGTCACGCCCAACATCGACGCCAAAGGCTACATCACGCTGCACATCCACCCGTCGGTCAGCACGGTCAGCGAACGCACCAAGGTCATCAACCTGGGCACCCAGGGCAGTTACGCACTGCCGCTGGCCAGCAGTGAAATCAACGAAAGCGACGCCGTGGTGCGCGCGCTGAACGGCAACATCATTGCCATCGGTGGCCTGATGCGCCAGGCCTCGGTGAATTCCGATTCCGGCGTGCCGGGCACCGAAGGCAACAGCTTCTGGCGCAAGTTGCTGGGCGGCCAGACCAACCGGCTCAGCGAAAAGCGCGAACTGGTGATCTTGCTGAAACCGACCATCGTCGACTCCAGCGTGGAAGACGTCGACCTGCGCCGCGACGCGCTGCAGCGCCTGCTCGACTGGACCGACACGCAACCGCAGCCGGCCAAATCAAGCGCAACCCCGCTCCCGGTGACGACCCCCCGCGTGGCGGCCGTGGCCGTGGCGCGAGCGGTTCAGCCGCCACCAGCGCTACCGGTGCTGGCGGTGCTGCCGCTTGTGCAGCCCATGATGCAACCCGTCTTGCAGCCCGTCTTGCAACGGGTGCAACCGGCGATGTAAGCGCCTGCGCAGCCCTTCGCACAACTGCCCGTGCAGCGGCCAGCCCCCCAGCCCGCGGCCCTGCCGGTCGAGGGTTTGAACTGGGCGGCGATGGGCGTCGCCGGTGCGTCACCGCCCGCTGCCGGGCCCGTGCCGGCG
Organism: Betaproteobacteria bacterium; assembly: GCA_031383435.1. GTDB lineage: Bacteria > Pseudomonadota > Gammaproteobacteria > Burkholderiales > Burkholderiaceae_C > Rubrivivax. The sequence continues at coordinate 15,440 of JANMZP010000185.1, forward strand.
CGTGCGCCCAGCCGGCTGCCGGCTGTTCTTGTCACCGTCGGGCGCGGCCTGATCGACCGCCCTGCGCCGTCGGCCCAGCCCGCCGAAGCTGCCCTTCCCGCCGTGCTGGCACCGTCCCTTGCGCCCGTGCGGCCCAGCTCGGCTTGGCGCAAACCCGCCACCGTGGCCGCACAACCCGCATTCGTCTTCGTGGACGCCGGTGCCGCCGGTGCGGCGCGCGCCGCAGCCGCAGCCCAGGCCGCGCGGCCGAAAGTGGATGCACCTTGGGCACCGCTGGTCAAGCGCCCGCCGCTGTGGACCACCCCCTTGCCCAATCAAGCGCTGCGCGCGGCGGCGCTGCCGCCAGTGCGGTCAACCGTCAGGGGCTAGCCGGCCCGGGCGCGGCCAAGGCTGCTGTCGGGCTTGCCGCCGCCGCCGCCGCCGGGGCCGCCACAGCGTCGCGCGCTGCGGCGTGGTCGTCGTCGGGCCGTCGCCACGGGTCGACGTGGGTCATCAGGTTCAGCACGCGGTGGCGTTGCAGCACGCGCTGCTGGGCCGCCACGGCGATGTCGTGACCGGCCTCCACCGTGATGGTGGCGTCCACTTCCAGATGGGCATCGACGACGATCATGTCGCCCATCTTGCGCGTGCGCACGTCGTGCACATTGCGCACGCCCGGCGTGTCGCCCAGCGTGCGGCGGATGGCGGCCACTTCGGCCTCGTCCACGGCGCGGTCCATCAGGTCGTGCAGCGCGTCCCAGCCGAAGCCCCAGCCCATCTTGGCCACCATGAAGCCGACGATCAGCGCGGCGATGGGGTCCAGGATGGGGTAGCCGGCTAGGTTGCCGGCAATGCCCAAGCCCACCACCAGCGACGAAGCGGCGTCTGACCGCGCATGCCAGGCGTTGGCCACCAGCAGGCTGGACTTCACGTGCTTGGCCACCGCCAGCATGTAGCGGAACAGCAGCTCTTTGGCGGCCAGCGCGCCGCCCGCCACCCACAGCGCCATCCCATGCACCTGCGGCACGCTGTCCGGTGCCTCCAGCTTGTGGAAGGCCGAAGCCAGCATGCCCACGCCCACCGCCAGCAAGATCACGCCCAGCGCCAGCGAGGCCGCCGTCTCGAAACGCTGGTGGCCGTAAGGGTGGTCTTCATCGGCGTCTTTGGCGGCGTGGTGGCCAGCAAAAAGCACCACGAAATCAGACACCAGGTCGGACAGCGAATGGATGCCGTCGGCGATCAAGCCCTGTGACTTCGACAGCACGCCCACGCCGATCTGGGTCGCACTCAGCACCCCGTTCACAGCCACGCTGACCCAGGTGCTGCGCGATGCAGCGGCCTGGCGTTCGGCCGGCGTGTGCGTGGCGTGTTCGGCGTCGTCGGGCAGGATGTCCAGCGGCATGGCCGTTTCAGCGCGCCGCGGCCAGCTTTTCGTAGTCGTCCATCAACCGGTTCATGCGCGCCATCAGCGCGAGGTAGGGGCCGGGCTGGGCCAGGTCGACGCCGGCTTTCACGTACAGCGGGTAGGCGTAGTCGGAACTGCCGGCCTTCAGCAGGTTGATGAAGCGGTCGCGCGCCGCAGCCGCCAGCACGGTGGTTTTCTGGTCGCCTTTTTGCGTGATGGCCTGGCTGAATTCGGCCGCGCCGACCATCGACGTGGCGTATTGCCACACGTAATAGCCGTAGTAGAAATGCGGAATGAAAGCCCATTCCACGCAATAGGCCGGGGCTATCTTCATCACGCCCTGGGCTTCGCCGTAATAGCGCTTGGCGATACCGCAATACAGATCGCTCAGGCGCGCACCCGACAGCGGTTTGCCTTGTTCCACTTCCTGGTGCATGGCCAGTTGGAATTCGGCGAACATGGCCTGGCGGAAGAAGGTCGTGCGGATGGATTCCATGCCCTGCGCCAGGTAGAACAACTTGTCTTCGCGCGTCTTGGCGTTGGCCACCATGTGGTCCGACAGCAGCATCTCGTTGGCGATGGAAGCCGATTCGGCGATGAAGGTCGAGTAGTCGGCTTTCTCGAACGGTTGCTGGCCCTTCGACAGCAGGCTGTGCACGCCGTGGCCCCATTCGTGGGCGAAGGTGGACAGCGATTCGAAGTCGCCGTTGTGGTTCAGCAGCACATAGGGGTGCACGTCGTAGGCGCTGCCCGCCATGTAGGCCCCCGAGCGCTTGGCCGGGCGTGGGTGGCTGTCCATCCACTGGCCCGCCAGGCCCTGTTTCAGCAAGCCCAGGTACTCGTCGCCCATCGGCGCCAGTGCGGCCAGGGTGATGGCCTTCGAGCGTTCGATGTCGAAGCGTTCGCCTTGCTTGCGCGGCTGCAGCGGCGGGTAGTTGTCGTAGTAGGCCAGGTCGCCCTTGATGGCCAGTGACTTCTTGCGCAGCAACAGGTAGCGGTGCAGCGTGGGCAGGCCTTCGTTGGCTTGCGCGATCAGCATCTTGTAGACCGTGGGCGGCATGTTGTCGCTGAACAGCGCGCTTTCCAGCGAACCGGCGTGGCGGCGTGCGCGCGCTGCGAAAACATCGCCTTGCACCTGGGCGGCCAGGTTGGCACCGAAGCTGCCTTCGAACCGCTTCCAGCTGCTGAAATAAGCGTCGAACACGCGTTTGCGGTCTTCGCGCAGCGGTGCCGTGCGCAGGGCCTCGTAAGCGTCACTGCTCAGCTTGACGGTCTTGCCGTCGCTGAGCTTCACCGTGGCGCGCGGCAACTCGGCTTCACCCAACTGGCCGAACACATTGTTGGGTTGCATCAGCACCGCACTGGCCGAGGCCAGCAGGCCTTCGCCTTCGGTGCTCAGGGTGTGCGGCGCGCTGCGCAGCGTGTCGTCCAGGTACAGGTCGAAGCGCCGCTTCAGGCCTGCGTCGGCGGCCACGAAGGCGCGCACCCGTTCGGCACCCAGTGCCTGCACGGTGGGGGCCAGCCAGGCCGTCTTTTCGGCCATCAGCGTGTACAGGCTTTGCGCCCGCTGGCGGCGTTCTTGCGACGGCGCGTCGCGCAGGTCTTCATCGGCTTTCAGGCTGGCGTAGGTGCCCAGCCGTTCGGCGCTGCGCCGCACGTCGCTGTTGGCGGCCAGCACCTTGTAGAGCGAAGCCGCGTCGTTGCCCAAGGTGCCTTTCAGTTCGCCCAGCTGCTCAGCGCGGCCGCGCGTCTCGGCGTAGGCGCTGTCCCAGGCTGCGGGCGTGGGATACAGGTCGCGCAAGTCCCAGCGCTGCGCGTCGGCGGCGGGCCTGGGCGCGGCGGGTGCAGCAGGCGGTGCCGGGGCGGCGCTGGCCGCCCCGAGCAGCAGGCTCAAGGCGGCGGCGCTGAGGGCGTGGCGGGCGTGGTGGAAAGTGCGGTTCATCAAGGCTCCCTGTCCGAGTCGCGCGCTGGCGCCGGGCGGAAAAATGGCTTCAGTAAACGTGGGCGTCAAAGCCCGCAGCCTGCAGGCGCTGCACCACGTCGGCGACATGCGCCGGGTTGCGCGTCTGCACCACCAGTTCCACTTCAACGCTCTGCGCCGACAGCGTCGAAAAGGCGCGCTGGTGGTGCACCTCGTCGATGTTGGCACCGGCCTCGGCCACCAGCGCGGTGATGCGCGCCAGCACGCCGGGCGTGTCGCGCGCGGCCACGCGGATGCGCGCCAGCCGGCCGGCGCGCACCATGCCGCGTTCCAGGATCGCGGCCAGCAGCAGCGGGTCGATGTTGCCGCCGCACAGCACCAGACCGACCTTCTTGCCGGCATAGCGCGCCGGCTCTTTCAACAGTGCGGCCAGGCCGGCCGCGCCCGCGCCTTCAACCAGCGTTTTCTCGATTTCCAGCAGCATCACGATGGCCTGCTCGATGTCGCCTTCATCGACCAGCACCAGGTCGTCGACCAGGCTGCGGATCAGTTCGCGCGTGACCAGCCCCGGCTGGCCCACCGCGATGCCCTCGGCGATGGTGCTGACCCCTTGCGGGTGGGCCGTGCCCTTGATCTCGTTGACCATCGCCGGGAAGCGCGTGGTCTGCACGCCGATGATTTCCACGCCCGGTTTCAGCGCCCGCACGGCGGTGGCAATGCCGCTGATCAGACCGCCGCCACCCACCGCGATGACCAGCGTGTCCAGCGTGGGCTGGGCGCGCAGCATCTCGATGCCGATGGTGCCCTGGCCGGCGATCACCAGCGGGTCGTCGAAGGGGTGGATGAAGGTCAGGCCCTCGGCCGCCGCGATCTGCAGCGCGTGGATGCGGGCGTCGTCGAAGGTGTCGCCGTGCAGCACCACGTCGGCGCCGAAGCCGCGCGTGCGTTCCACCTTCACCATCGGGGTGGTTTGCGGCATCACGATCACGGCCCGCAAACCCAGGCGTTGTGCGTGGTGCGCCACGCCCTGCGCGTGGTTGCCGGCGGAAGCCGCGATGACGCCCCGGATGGGCTCGCCAGCAGCCTGCATGGCTGCCAGCTTGTTCAAGGCACCGCGTTCCTTGAACGAGGCCGTGAACTGCAGGTTCTCGAACTTCAGGAAGATCTGGCAACCGGCAATCTGCGACAGTGTCTTGCTCTCGACGCAGGGCGTGTCCAGCACATGCCCGGCCAGCCGCTCGGCAGCGGCTTCGATGTCGGCGAACGAAACGCTCAAGCGGTGCCGCCCACCGTCAGCCCGTCGATGCGCAGCGTCGGCTGGCCCACGCCCACCGGCACGCTCTGGCCTTCCTTGCCGCACACGCCCACGCCGCTGTCGAGTGCAAGATCATTCCCGATCATCGACACGCGTTTCATCGCTTCCGGCCCGCTGCCCACGATGGTGGCGCCCTTCACCGGGTACAGGATCTTGCCGTTTTCGACCCAGAAGGCTTCGCTGGCGCTGAAGACGAATTTGCCGCTGGTGATGTCGACCTGGCCGCCGCCGAAATTGGTGGCGTACAGGCCGCGTTTGATGCTGGCGACGATTTCGGCCGGCTCGCGCTGGCCGGCCAGCATGTAGGTGTTGGTCATGCGCGGCATGGGCACGCTGGCGTAGCTTTCGCGGCGGCCGTTGCCGGTGGGCTTCACGCCGCTGAGCCGGGCGTTCATGCTGTCTTGCATGTAGCCGCGCAGGATGCCGTCTTCGATCAGCACGTTCTTCTGCGTGGCGTGGCCTTCGTCGTCCACGTTCAGGCTGCCGCGCCGGTCGGCCAGCGTGCCGTCGTCCAGCACCGTCACGCCCTTGGCCGCCACGCGCTGGCCGACGCGGCCGGCGAAGGTCGAAGACCCCTTGCGGTTGAAGTCGCCTTCCAGCCCGTGGCCCACGGCTTCGTGCAACAGCACGCCGGCCCAGCCCGGGCCCACCACCACGGTCATCACGCCGGCCGGCGCGGGGCGGCTTTCCAGGTTGGTCAGTGCGGCCGTCACGGCGTGCTGCACATAGCTTTCGATCATCGCGTCGGTGAAATAAGCCAGGCCGAAACGCCCGCCACCGCCGCCGCTGCCCACTTCGCGGCGGCCATTTTGTTCAGCAATGACGGTGACGTTCAGCCGCACCATCGGTCGCACGTCGGCGGCGCGCGTGCCGTCGGCTCGGGCGATCAGCACCACGTCGTATTCGGCCGACAAGCCGGCCATCACCTGCACCACCCGCGGGTCCTTGCTGCGCGCCAGCTTTTCGGTTTTCTCCAGCAGCGCCACCTTCTGCGTGCTGTCCAGCGTGGCGATGGGGTCGGTGGGCGCGTACAGCGTGCGGATGCCGGCAATCTTCGGCTTGCGCTCCAGCTTCACGCGCTTGTTCTGCCCGGCTGCGGCGATGGTGCGCACGGTGCGCGCGGCGTCCATCAGCGATTCCACGCTCAGGTCGTCGGAATAGGCGAAAGCCGTTTTCTCACCGGCCACGGCGCGCACGCCCACACCCTGGTCGATGCTGAAGCTGCCGCTTTTCACGATGCCTTCTTCCAGGCTCCAGCCTTCGTGGCGGGTGGTCTGGAAGTAGAGGTCGGCGTCGTCCACGCGGTGTTCGCGGATCGTGGCCAGGGCCTGCGACATCGACGCTTCGGACAAGCCGAAGGGTTCCAGCATCAGTGCTTGGGCGATGGCCAGGCGTTCAAGGGTGGGTTCGCGGGTGATCATCGAGAGCGCCTTTCGGGCAAGGTCCAACAGCGGTCGATTGTAGGAGTCGCCACCTGGGCCGGCCGCCTTCAGGGCTGTGTTCGGGCGGGGCCTTGGTGGTGCCCGGTGGTGCAGGCCGATGCGGCGGGACATGCTTCTTTACGCCGCCTTCACGCCGCCCGCGTGTGCCGGGGGGCCGGCCTTTCGTTGTGTGGCGGCAGGCCTGCAAAGCGCGACAAAACGTCTTCACCGAACCCCACTTTCCACCAAGGAACTGCCATGAACCTCCGCACCTCACTCACTGCCGGTGCCCTGGCCTTCGTGGCCGCTTCCAGCTTCGCCCAGGCCCAGGCCCAGGCCCCGGTCCCGGCCCCGGCTGCGGCGGCCTCCACCGCCATGCCGCGGGTCGATGCCCGCCAGGCGAACCAGGAAAAACGCATCGAACACGGCGTGGCCACCGGCGCGATGACGCCGCGTGAAACGCGCAAGCTGGAACATGAACAGCATGTCGCGAAGGCCGAAGCCCACGCCAAGGTCGACGGCACGGTGTCGGCGGCGGAACGCGCCAAGCTGCACCGCATGCAGAACGCCGCCAGCAAAGACATCGCCAAGCAGAAGCACGACGCGCAGACCACCACCTCGGTGCCGCTCGCTGCGCCGACCCAGTAAGTCCGTCACCGCCCCACCTGAAGCCCGACCGCGCCAGCGGCGGGCTGCATTTTTTGACTTCAGCTTTTTGCGGCGGGTTCGGCCAGCGCCTCGGTGTCGGCCGGCTCGGGCATCTCGGGTGGTCGCTGGTGTTCGCGCCGCGCCACCCACAGCGTGGCCGCGCTGATCACCACGCCGCCCAGCAGCGTGGTCTGCGTCGGCACGTCGGCGAACATCAGCCAGCCCAGTGCCGAAGCCCAGATCAGGTCGAGGAACTTCACCGACTGGGTGGACGAGATGTCGGCCACGCTGAACGAGCGCGTCAGGCAGTAATGCGCGGCGCTGCCCAGGAAACCGCAGAGCGCGAAACCCAGCCATTGCGTGGCACTGGGTGCCTGCCACACCCACAGCGCCATCGGCAGGCTGAACAGGGTCACGCTGATGGCTTGCCAGGCGACGATGACGCTGGCCTTCTCGGTGCGCGTCAGGACCTTGGTGATGAGGAAAGAGGCCGCGAAAACCGGGGCCGAAGCCAGCATCACCAGGTGGTACTGACCGGCCGCTCCCGACAGCTTCGGCCCGATCACCAGCAGCACGCCGCCCAGGCCCACCGCACTGGCCAGCCAGCGTTCCCAGCGCATCGGCTCTTTCAGGAACAGCCACGCGCCGATCATGATGAACAGCGGCCCGGTGAAGCCGATGGCCGTGGTGTCGGCCAAGGGAATGTGGGTCAGCGCCACGAACCACAACACCAGTCCCACGGTGTGCACCGCGCCGCGCGTGAACTGCCCGCCCAGGCTCTGTGGCCGGTAGGCTTGCCAGCCGGCGCGCCACACCAGCGGCAGCATCACCACCACGCCGAACAGGTAGCGCAGGAACTGCGTCTGCATCGGGTGCAGCTGCTGCGCCAGGCCGCGCATGGTGGCGTTCAGCACGCAGAACAGCGCGCCGCTGCCGGCGGCCCACAGCAGGCCGCGCATGGTGGGCGACAAATGGGCGGTGCGGCTGTGCAGCCAGGCGCTGACAGCGTTCATGCGGCGCTCAAGCGGCGCTCATGCGGCGCTCATCTGGCACCCACGCGTCGTTCATGCCGGGATGATCCGACGCTCATTCAGGCTCAGCGTCGGCGCGTTGCTCGTCCAGCGCGCGCTGGTACAGCGCGTTGCGCGGCGCGCCGGTCAGCTCGGCCGCCAGCGCCACGGCCTGCTTCAGCGGCAGTTCACGCAGCAGCACGCGCAAGGTGCGCAGCGTGGCTTCGGGCAGGCTGTCTTCATCCACCGCCAGCGCCGGCAGCGCGTGCAGCACCAGCACGAATTCACCGCGGCTGTTGTTGACGTCGGCGGCCAGCCAGGCCGGCAAATCGATTGCAGGTTGGGTGACGATGGACTCGAACTGCTTGGTCAGTTCGCGGCACACCGTCACCCGGCGTTCGGGCGCGTTGGCGGCCAGCGCGCCCAGCAGTTCGGCAATGCGGTGCGGCGCTTCGAACAGCACCTGGGCGCGGCGGTCGGCCAGCACGGCCAGCAGGGCGCTGCGGCGCTCGGCGCCTTTGGCAGGCAGGAAACCGGTGAAGCAGAAGCCGCCGGCTAGCGTGTCGCCGGCGGCACACAGGGCGGCCAGCGCGCTGCTCGGGCCGGGCAGCGGCACGACGGTGTGGCCGGCGGCGGCGGCCAACTGCACGACCACCGCACCCGGGTCGCTGACGGCCGGCGTGCCGGCGTCGCTGATGCAAGCCACCGATTCGCCGGCCGCCAGCCGCGCCAGCACGGCCTGCGCGGCCTCGCGTTCGTTGTGGGCGTGCAGCGCCAGCAGCGGCTTGTGCAGGCCCAGGTGACCCAGCAGTTGCGCGCCGACGCGCGTGTCTTCACAGGCCACGGCGTCCACGCGGCCCAGAATGTGGATGGCGCGCAGCGTGATGTCGGCCAGGTTGCCGATGGGCGTGGCCACCACATACAGCGTGCCGGGCCGGTGCTGCTGGTGGCCGGCGGCCAGCGCAGCGGCGCGCTGCAACAAGGAGGGGTCGATGGTCACGAGGGTGGCAAAGGTTGCGGGCGGCGCTGGCAGCGGCCAGGGCGGTGGCAGGGGCGGCATCCCGGTCGCCCCCAAGGCTGTCACGAAAGTCATCGGCGACGCGGCCGAAGACCGCGCGCTGGTCTGGTTGCAGGCGCGCGGCCTGAAGCTGGTGCAGCGCAATTATCGGGTGGCCTTCGGGCCGTCGGCGCGCGGCGGCGAAATCGACCTGGTGATGCGCGACCGTGACGGCACGCTGGTTTTCGTCGAGGTGCGCGCCCGCGCCGCCAGCCTGCAGGGCCAGGGCCACGGCGGCGCGGCGGCCAGCGTGGGCGGGCGCAAGCAGCAGCGGCTGATCCGCGCCGCCCAGCACTACCTGTTGCGCCTGCCGGTGCTGCCGCCCTGCCGCTTCGACGTGCTGGCCATCGACGGCGACGGTATCGAATGGTTGCAAGCCGCCTTCGACGCACCCTGAAGATGGGGGACCGTTCGCTGGTCAACCCGCCCCGCCCCTGCCCTATGATTCCCTGACCATGCTTGAACAGCGCATCCAGCAACAGTTCTTCGACAGCGCTGACCTCAAGTACCAGGCCGCTGAATTGCTCGCGCGGCCGATCGCCGATGCCAGCGCCGCCTTGCTGGCCGCGCTGACCAATGGCGGCAAGGTGATGGCCACGGGTGCAGGTGCCGGCATGGCGCTGGCACCCTACCTGGTGCACCTGCTGACCGGCCGTTTCGAACGCGAACGCCCGCCGCTGGCCGCGCTGGCCATGACCCCCGTTGAAGCCGTGCAGCAGGTGCGCGCGCTGGGGCTGCCGGGCGACGTGTTGCTGTACATCGACGACGGCGAAGGCCACAGCAGCAAGGTGATCTCGGCCGCCCAGGCCAAAGACATGACCATCGTGGTGCTGGCCGGCCGGGGCGCGCAGGCTTTCAGCGAATTGCTCGCTGAAACCGATGTGCTGGTGGCCGTGCCCCACGAACGCCCGGCCCGCGTGGCCGAATTGCACATGCTCGTGCTGCATTGCCTGTGCGATGCGGTCGATTTCCAGTTGATGGGGGACCAAGACCCGTGATGAATCTTTCGTTTCGTTTTGCCAGCACGCGCACCGCTGCAGCGGCCGCCCTGGTGTGCGCCACACTGGCCGGTGGGCTGTCGGGCTGTGCCTTGCCGCTGGTGCCCTTGCTGGTTGGCGGCGGCATGGTTGGCGGCGGCTTGGTGGCCACCGACCGGCGCACCACCGGTGCCCAGATCGAAGACGAAAGCATCGAGCTCAAAGCCGCAGCGCGGGCCCGCAACCTGGCCACGCTGGGCCGTATCAGCATCACCAGCTACAACCGGCTGGTGCTGATCACCGGCGAGGTGCCGGGTGAAGCGGAGAAGGCAGCCATCGAACAGGCCGTGGCGCGCGTGGAAAACGTGCGCGGCGTGGTCAACGAATTGGCGGTGGCCGACAACACCCGGATGGGTGCCCGTTCGTCCGACGCGGTGCTCAGCGCCAAGGTCAAGGCGACCTTCGTCGATGCCAAGGACGTGCAAGCCAACGCCTACAAGGTGGTCAGCGAGCGCGGCATCGTCTACCTGATGGGCCGGGTCACCGAACGCGAAGCCGCGCGCGGGGCCGAACTGGCCAGCAGCATCCCCGGCGTGCAGAAAGTGGTGCGCGTGTTCGACATCCTCAGCGAAGACGAACTGTCGTCGCTGGGCCGGCCCGGGCCGGTGGTGAGCGCGCCGGTGGCTGCGCCTGCACCCGCCGCCAGCGGCGCCGCCAAGTAAGCCGCCAACCGCCGACAACCCAGCCGCCGCAGCCAGCCGCGGCCAGCTTATTTCTTCAGACGCCGGATCAGGCTGGACGTGTCCCAGCGCGGACCGCCCAGCGCTTGCACCTCGGCGTAGAACTGGTCGACCAGCGCGGTGACGGGCATCTGCGCACCGTTGCGGCGGGCTTCTTCCAGCACCAGACCCAGGTCCTTGCGCATCCAGTCCACCGCGAAGCCGAATTCGAACTGGTCGGCCACCATGGTCTTGCCGCGGTTGTCCATCTGCCAGCTTTGCGCCGCGCCCTTGCCGATCACGTCCAGCACCTGCGGCATGTCCAGCCCGGCGCGTTGACCGAAGGCGATGGCCTCGGCCAGGCCCTGCACCAGGCCGGCGATGCAGACCTGGTTGACCATCTTGGCCAGTTGCCCGGCACCGGTTTCGCCCACGCAGGTGACGGCTTTCGCGAAGTTCATGGCCACCGGCTTCATGGCGTCGAAGGGCGCAGCGTCGCCGCCGCACATCACGGTCAGCGCGCCGTTGACGGCACCGGCCTGGCCGCCCGAAACGGGTGCGTCGATGAAATGCAGACCGAGGTTCTTCGCGGCGGTGTGCAGTTCGCGTGCGATGGCGGCTGACGCGGTGGTGTGGTCGACGAAAACCGCGCCGGCGGCCATGCCGGCGAAGGCACCCGTGGCGGCCTGCTGGCCGCCACGCGAGTCGCCCAGCGTGACCGAGCGCAGGTCATCGTCGTTGCCCACGCAGGCGAAGACGAATTCAGCGCCGGCGGCGGCTTCACGCGGCGTGGCGGCGGTGCTGCCGCCGTACTCGGTCGCCCAGGCCGCTGCCTTGCTGGCGGTGCGGTTGTAGACGGTGACTTGGTGCCCGGCGCGGGCCAGGTGGCCGGCCATCGGATGGCCCATCACGCCCAGGCCCAGAAAGGCGACGCGACGGGGTGTTTGTGCTTCGTAGGTGCGTGTGCTCATGGCCCGAATGGTAAGGGCCGCGAAACGTCACACCACCCGCATGTTTTCCGTGCCCGCCGACAGGTCGGCGCTGCGCGCACGTTGGCTTTTCAGCTTGATCTGCAGCCGCAGGTCGTTCACCGAATCGGCATTGCGCAGCGCGTCTTCATAGGTGATCAGCTTGGCCTCGTACAGGTCGAACAGGCTCTGGTCGAAGGTCTGCATGCCGAGTTCGCGGCTGCGCTTCATCAGTTCCTTGATTTCGGACACCTCGCCCTTGAAGATCAGGTCGGTGATCAGCGGCGTGTTCAACATGATCTCCACCGCCGGCACGCGGCCGCGGTTGTTTTCGCGCGGAATCAAACGCTGGCTGACCAGCGCCTTGATGTTCAGCGACAGGTCCATCAGCAGCTGCTGGCGGCGTTCTTCGGGGAAGAAATTGATGATGCGGTCCAGCGCCTGGTTGGCGCTGTTGGCGTGCAGCGTGGCCAGGCACAGGTGGCCGGTTTCGGCGAAGGCCACGGCGTGTTCCATCGTCTCGCGGTCGCGGATCTCGCCCATCAGGATCACATCAGGCGCCTGGCGCAGGGTGTTCTTCAGCGCCGGGGCCCAATCGTCGGTGTCGATGCCCACTTCGCGCTGCGTGACGATGCAGTTCTTGTGCGCGTGCACGAACTCCACCGGGTCTTCGATCGTGATGATGTGGCCGTAGGTGTTTTCGTTGCGGTAGTCGACCAGGCCGGCCAGCGAGGTGCTCTTGCCTGAGCCGGTGGCGCCGACGAAGATCGTGAGGCCACGCTTGGTCATCGCGATGTCTTTGAGGATCTGCGGCAGGCCCAGGCTGTCGATGGTCGGGATCGTCATCGGAATCGTGCGCATCACCAGGCCCACATGACCCTGCTGCACGAAGGCATTGGCCGCTTTCGCGTCAACGCTTTCGTGCAGCAGGGCCATGTCGGCCTGGTGATGCGCACGATCCCGATGCAGATCCCGACCATCGACAGCCTGGGCCTGCCGCAGATCCTCAAAGACATTGCGATGACCAAGCGCGGGCTGACGAT